>CAMXOH010000019.1 GCA_947245485.1 uncultured Clostridia bacterium
AGAAATAAGCGCGTCTCCGCCGTTCACCGCCGCCCCGATTTGGGTTGCCGCAGTGCCGCATATGACTACCAAATTTTTTACCGTGCCCGCCCTGTCGGAGCGAAGCGCTTCCTTTACAACCGAACCCGAATGTTCTTCGTCAACCTGCACGTCGACGTTCAAAATACTGCCGTGCTTTTCGATATTGCAGAACGTGACTTGCGGCAGAGCGAGTATTTTACCCGTAGCCATAGGCGCGTCGAAACCCGAATAGAATTTAAATTCCTTTACGCCCGATTCGTATATTATGCGCTTTACTTCGGGCGAAAGATAACTTCCGCTTCCGCTTACCGTAATTTTCAATATGAAAGAATTGGAAAGCGCCGCGAGCGCAACGAACGCAAACGCGCCGACAATAAGTCCTATTCTGTTCAAGGCGCGGCTGAAAAAACGCGTGCGGGCGCTTTTACCCTCTACGGAGATATTATAACACGGCTTTGCGAAAATTGCAAAAACTTTTTTGATATGTTTGTCTTTTACGGAAAATATAAAGCGCGCGCCGTCTTTTTTACAGCCGTACACGCCTATTTCCGCTTTTTTTAATTTTTTAATTGCGCTTTCAGCCGTTGCCGTTACGCTTATTCTCGTTAAATCAGTCAATTTTAACACCGGATATACTGCCCGTTATAAGCACGTCTTCTTCAAAATATTTGCCGAGCGCGAGCGAGGAACCTTCAATCGTAATCTTGTTTTTTTTAAGCGCGAGAATGATTTTTTCGGGCGTATACTCCGCAACGCCTTTTATACTTCTGAAATACCCTCCGAAACCGGGGACTATGGAAAAGCATTTAAGCGTATCCGCGCCGAGTTCGGACAAAATCTGTTCTAAAAGTTTCATAAAGTATTGTATGCGAAAACGCCCTTTGCGTATGCCATTTAAACTCAACGCATTTCATTAATATAATAAAACGCTTTCTGTTGTTGACATTGAAAATATTTGATTTATACTTTAATAAAATAAACAAAAGAGGTAAAGATATGAAAAAGAAGTTTTTGGCTCTATTAGCAAGTCTCACCGCCGTAACTCTTTGCGTAATAGGATTTACGGGTTGCGCATTAGAAAAAACGTTTGAAAAAGCCGGAATGCAGATTACTCTTACTTCTAAATTTTACGAAAAAGAAATACTGTCGCAAACCGCTTACTATGAGAGTACCGACTCCATAGTAACCGCCGTTAAAGAGGAATTCAGTATTGCCGATGGCGTAGAAGATTATACCGTTTCCGACTACACGGATATTGTTTTGGAAGCAAATAACGTTACTGCGAACGTAAATACGAGAGAAGGCAAAGATTATTTATACTTTACATACGAAAAACAGGTCAGCGGAAAGGATTTTTATTATCTTGCAACCACGCACAAAGGTCCCGACGCGTTTTGGCTTATCCAATTTGCCTGCCTCGTTTCCGATAAGGGCAGCAAAACCGAAACATTTTTAAAATGGGCGGATTCGGTTACGTTCATAACCGAAGAACAGGCATAAAATAAAACAAAACATTTATAAAACGGCGTCGGCGGTATTTCCGTCTACGCTGTTTTATGTTTATATTTATAATGTTTACTCCCCCGAGCGGTATTTTCCGCTCGGGGGAGTTTGATACGATATGTTTATGCCTTTACAAATACCGACATATTACTTTTTGCGTTTGCCAAAGTTCCGAATTGTTGGTCGGAACCGGACTTATGATATCCCGTCATTCCGTCAACTTCAACTTCATATACGTCTGCCGAAGGAGTCCAATTACCCGCGGTAAACGCTATATAATGTTTATTGTCGGCGTCGAATGCATCAGCAATATTCCTTATATCGGTACTCTTTTCTTTGAAGCCTTTGAAAATATAAGAAGCAATAAATTCTTTTCCGTCGTTTACTTGTACCAAAAGAGTGTTGCTCCACTTACGCGATACAGTCACACTGTATCCTTCGAGAACGTCCGTAATAACATAATTACAATTATTGGTTCCGAACTGTTCGCCTAACGTAAATTGCCAATTAGGTCTGAGCCAATTTCCTGTATTAGAATAATTAACGTCAAGTCCGTTATCTCCGCCAGCATTGTAATTGTAACCCCATACAGTCGAACCCGAATTGAAATTAATGGTAAGAGAATAATTCATTCTCGCCTTTAATACGGTGTTGCCTACCGTTAGCGTATTGCTTGTTTCCGCCGTATAGCCGTCTTCCAAACCGTTGTACCATTTATACACTGTACCCTCGCCGCTCGCCGAAACGGTTGCCGAGGAGTCGGCAGTGAACGTTACGCCGTTTTTGGAAACCGCCCACAGCGCATATAGAGTGCGCGTGCTGTCAACGGTGATTTCAACCGTGGTTTCAACGCTCAGCGCTGTTCCGTCTGGCGAAGTCGCCCAGCCTAAGAAATCGTACCCCTCCGCTTCGGGCGCAGACATAACGGTTTCGTTTGCAACCTTTACGGTAGCGTTACCCGCTTGATAAACGGTTCCGTGATATTCGAAAGAAATTTCGCTTATTACCGTTACGTCGGAGAAGCCGTTGGGTGCATCCCAGAACGCTTTGAGCGTTACCGCGCCTTCTGGCATAATTACGGAAGTAATTTCATTGCCGAGGTTTTCGCCGTTGAGTTCCCAATATTCGAGTGCGTATATTCCGCTTGCGTCGGGTGCGGAAGAAAGAGTTATTTCCGAACCTGCGCGCACGTAAGTTACGCCGTTGAATATATTTAAGTTGCCTTCCGTGACAGCGTAATTTGCCGTGCAGTCGGGAACGGTACTGCCGAAGCCGAACGAATAGAACCATTCGCCTGCGGGTTTTTCCTCTACGGTAATATTTACCGTGTAAAGTTTGCCGTTCATTTCAACCGCGCCGTCCGCCGTTACGTTGAACGCGTTTATATATCCGTTTGCCGAAGTTATTCCGTTGAGTTTTGAAGATATAAGAGACTGTAACCCTTCAACCGTTAATGCGGTTTTGCAAATTCCGTCTTTAAGTTCGGGAATACAAAGTTTCAAATCCTCAATATTTACGGTGTTTGTGATATTTACGCCGTTGAGTTTGAAAGTTACATACGCCCACATAGGTTTGTAGTTAGCGTCGTAAATGCGTTCCGCGCCGTCGTTCTTACTGTACTCGTAACGTTCTATTCCGCTCAGCTCGGTTCCGAGTTCGCCGCCGTTGTGTCCTATATAACGGTACTTGGTAGTCAAACCGTCTTTGAACGTTCTGAAATGCGCCCAGGAAGGAACGTTGTTGTCGCCAGAAATTCCGCCTTCGCCGCTCACCGTCGTCGCGTAATTGTAATATATGCAGAGGTTGGTGTATCTGCCTTCGGGTTGCACGGAGCAACCGTAGAAAGGATAGTTCTTGTCGTTTCTGTTTCCGTCGAAAGCAACCGTTTCGGCAAGGAACACAACCGACTTAATGTTCATATTGTCCGTAAACGCAAGTTTACCCACGAATTTAACGTTTTCGGGAACGACTACGTTTTTCAATCCCGCGCCGATACCGGGCGTGGTGTCCGTTGCTTCCGTAGAGTTTCCCATATAAGCGAACGCCTTTTCGTCGATTGCCGTTACGGGGTAATTTACGCCGTTGATTTCGATTTCGTTCTTCATAAACAACGTGCTTCCGCCGTTATTGAGGTCCGCCGTGTAGGGCAGAATCGCGTTTGCGTCGTATCCCGAAATATGGTAATGAGCGGTATTTTCGCAGTTGTAACAACCGTTGTTCGTCGCGTGCAGTTTATATACGACGCCGTCGGCAGAGTAAGTGTCTATAAGGTACAGACAATAAACCTCGTCGCCGATAAACGCGTTCTTCTCTTCCGCCGATACGAGTCCGCCGTACTCGCCGAGAGCCGCGTCAAACGTTCTGTACGTTCCTATAAGGATATATCCGCTTATTTCGTAGTCGAGAATTTTAACCGAACCGTCCTCGTTCACGGGAAGCGCCGCCGTAACGTCGTCCACACCTTTGACGCCCGTATGGTAAATGAAAGCCTTTCTTAAAACGCCGTCTTTTATTCTTCTTACCGTTACGTGATAAATTCTGTTGCCGTTTTCATCGTATTCGGGAGCGTCCGTTGCGTCGAGACGAGTATCGTCAAGCGTGATGTAAGTGCCTATAACCGTAGTTCCGTCGTTTGCGTATACGGGAGTTCCGCCGAGCGGGTTTCCGTCCCTGTCGCCATAAGTGAGAACGTATCCCTCTTCGTCGGACCAGAAAGGCGCCCAAATACTGTCAAGGTAAACGGTAGAGCCGTAAGTTACTTCATACTCAGCCGCATTGCCGTTTTCGTCGGTAAGGATATTACCGTCCGTTCCGAGAAGCCTTAACGTGACTTTATCGAGCCTTGTCGAGTAATAAGTTGTATTACTCGAAGTTTCGAAGCAACCGAACACCTTGGTTTCGTGTTCGCCGAGTTTTTCGGTGTACCCTGTATCGAAAGTATATTCGGAGCTTACCGTATTGTAATAGTTTTCCGCATGCGCTTCCGCACGGTTGCCGAGGTTGATTTTCGCATTAATCATACCCATAACGCCCGCGGAGGCTTTAAAGCCTTTTATTCCCGCATCGTCGCGCAAAAGCGCAACGTAAAGTGAAGTAATCGTTCCGCCCGTCAATCCGTTGCCGTTTATGTCGAATGCGTAATAGTTATCAGTAAGTCCGAGTTCGGACGCCGCTTTTTTATCCGTGCCGTAACCCGTGATTATACCGTCCGCATTCACGGAGTAGCCGTTCAGGATACTCGAAAGATAGAACTTTCCGCCGTCAAGCGAAGCCGCTTGTTTAATATTGTAAAGCTGTAAAGTTTCTGCTTTGCCGAGTCCCGAACCGATATTTCCGAGCTGTCCGCTGACAACGCCCCAAATCAAGTCGGAAGTTCCGAGAAGCCATTTAACGGGCGAAGTGTTGTCCTTGGCGGTGATATTGTCGAGCAGGTAATCCAAAGTCATTACTCTGTAATTGCCGTCTCTTCCGAGCGTGATTAAACCGTTTGAATATGTTATGCTTATATTTCCTTTGGATGTTACGTTTCCGAGAGGAATTATCGACGCGCTTACGGAGTTATCTCTGAGCGACGCTGTGAGAGTCAGATAGAACTCCCCTCTCTCGTCGAGTCCCGCCGTGAGAACCGTGTTATCGAAAGTTATATCAGATTTAATGGGAATGCCGCTGTAATTGTATCTTAAAGTTGCCTCTATATTGCCGGCAAAGCTGTAAACGGTGTTTATGTTGCCCTGCTCGTCGAGAACCGTCTTGCCCAAATCGGCAATGAGAGTTTTAACAAAGCCTATATCTATATAGCTGTCGGGGTTGAGCGTATTATGTTCGTTGTTTTCGTCTTTCCACACGTCCGCACTGAACGATACCCACGCCGCTTGCTTGCCGTTTGCCGTAACGGACGCTTTCAACGCGTGCGTTTCGGGATTAACCGCCACGACTACCGTCCCCACGGAAACGTTTACGTTGAACGCTTCTAAAATGCTGTCGGGTTTAATGGTATAAACGTTTTCGCCGTCGATTTTTTCGCGGGAAATTATTCCGTCGAGTTCGAGCGAAAGTATCTTGGATATAAACGCGACCACCGCGTCCGCTTTTCCGCTCTGTTCGCCTTGCTGCGTTTCGCCGTCCGCGGCAAGCGCCGTTCCGCTTTCGGGGAAGTTGATTTTGTTTACGAGTTCCACAAGCAGTTCCGCAACCGCATAAACGTCGTGCACGTCGGCTTTAACCCTTATACCGTTAACCGCGTCCGCGCCGAAAAGCTGAGTTCCCGCAATATCTTTGAGTTCGAGATAGAGCGTAAGTCCCGCATAGCGGGCGTTAAGTTTAATCAGAGTTCCGTTAACGTTAAGGTTTATATCCGCTTCCGCGAGTTTTGTGCCTTTTACCGTGCCGACTAAACCTTCCGTATAATACAGTTCGCCGTTCGCGCTCACGCCCGCAAGCGCGTCTATGCCGCTTTCCGCGCCGTTGAGTTCGATATGAACTCTGTAAGTGTCCGAACCGAGAATTTCTTTAATCGAGAGCTGTTCGATAACGTCGAACAGATATTCGTAAACGGCTTTTACGAAACTGCCGCTCTGCTTAGAGCCGTAGAATGTATATACGGGTTTGCCGTCCTTTACTTCGTCGAACGAATTGAAAAGCGTAGCCGTGTATTCGCCCCTTGCAAAGCCTGCCTCCGTCTTTTCGGGTGCGCGGACGCTTGCTTTAAGCGCAAGCACGTCGCTTATCTTGATATCGAATGCGAGTCCGCCGTTTGCGGAAAGTTTCAAACTCCCGTCGGCGTGGCTGACCGCTATATCTTTGAGCGCGCCTTCGCCCTCTAAGCCAAACGTGAATTTATTTATTTCGGTAAGTACCGCGTTTACGAGCGCGGCAATATCCAAGCCGCTTTCGCCCTGTTCGGAAACTCCGCTTTGCGCTTGCTGAGCATACGCGCGCACGGACGCTTCGTCCGAACCGCCTTTGCCGAACATTTTCAAAAGACTTTCAACGGAATTAATCAAACCCTGTACGCCTTCCTTGGTTCCGTCTATATCTTCGGGATAAATATCGAGGACGAGCGTTCCGATAGCCAATCTTACGAGGGGAGCCGCGTTGTCCTGCGCCCCGCCGTTATAGATGAGACTGAGAGCTATGCTCGATTTTTTGCCGTCCTCCGCAACCGTAAGAGTCGCTTTGAGCGCTACCGAAAGCAGACTGCGCTCCGTATAAGCAACCGAAACTCCGTTCTCTTCCTTTGTAAGTTCCTTTGTCTGCCATACGGCTTCGCCCTCGCCGTCTATACCGAACGAAATTCCGTCGATAGTCAGCGTGCCGTCAAGTTCGAAGAGAAGTTCTTCCGCTTCGATAATCGCCGAAGCCTGTTCGTAAGCCGCGAGAATGATTTCCGCAAGTTCGTTTAAGTTGAGGTAATTGTGCTTGTCGGCGGGAGCGGAAACTACGTAGTCCGAACCGCCGAGCGCAAGGCTTAAACCGAGCTTTTCGAGCTTGCCGTCCGCAGTAAGAGCTATGCTGCTCTCCGTCTTTTCCGCTTTGAGCGACAGCGCAAGACTGCCGAACTCAAAACCCTTTGTATCTATGAAGTTTTTGAGTATTTCGTCAACGTTTAAATTAAGATTTACAGAGTTGCCGTCTGCCGTAAACTGTTCGATAATAGCCGCGAAATTCAAAGATATGATTTTTTCGACTACTCCCGAAACCGCGTTTTCCGCGACTGCGGAAATGCTTTCGCCGCCTTCGGAACTGCCGTTAATAAGGCTTATTAACGTTTTTACCGATTCGGCGAGTTCGCCTATATCGCAGTAAACCTTTGCGCCGAACTTAGTATATTGAGAGTTCAATTCCACGCTTACAAGTTCGAGGTAAATATCGCCGTAGCTTCCGTTGCCGAGCGCGTCGAAATCGAGCGAATAGTAAGCCTGCAACTGTACTTCGAGACTGATATTATCTTTATTGTAACCGACCGTAAGGGGCAGGAACACTTCCGCCGATTTAAAACCTTCCGAAAGTTTTACGCGTGCGGGCGCGTTCACCGTAACGCCGCTTAAATCGATTACGGTTTCATTGCCCTCTCCCGTTGCGGGAATAGTAAGTTTTGTACCGCTGAAAGCTACGTTAACGAAATAAGAATTAATATTTTCGCCGTTTATAAGCGCTTTCAGTCCGTCGATATAGTCGTTTGCGGAAGCATAATCCCCGTGGTTGGGAACTGTAATTTCCTTATTGCTCGCGCCGAAATTGACGCTCAGTCCGAGCGAGTCGAGCGCGCCGCTCAATACCGCCGTATTTACGCCGTCCGTATTGCATTTTGCAAGTTCGAGCGCAAGACTGCCGAACTGCAATCCGCCGAGCTTATCCGAAACGCCGAGCATTCCGAGCAGTCCGTCCACGTCGAGCGAAACGCCGATTACGCTGTTTGAAACTTTAATGCTCTTTATGAGCGAAACGTAATCGATATACTGCGAAACCGAAGAACGCTGTTCGGGAGCGGAAACGGTTGCCGCGTTGCCCTGAGGTTTGAAAGCGTTGACGATTTCTTTTACAGAGTCGATTGCCTTGCTTATATCCGCGTAAACTTTAATATCGAGATTGTTGATTTTATTTGCGTTCTCGCCTTCGCCGAACGTAATCTCTCCGATATGGAGATACGCTTTGCCGTAGTTTCCGTCGTTGAGATTTATTGTGTAGTACGCCGAGAGTTTAACGCAAACCGTAAGCAGATTTTCGTCCGCGTATTTAACGGTTATATCGTCTGCAAGAACTTCTATATTTTTGAAATCCGCGCTGAGCTTTGCATATACGCTTATGCTTGCGGAAATATTTTTAAGCTGTTCGTTAACGCCGTCCGCGCCGTTAAGCTGTGCTTTCAACTCGTATATTTCGCTTTCGAGAAGCGCGTTTATGCTTTCGATAAATTCTACTATATCGGCATACTCAGAGGAATCGGGTAAAGTCACGTTGCTGTCCGAACCGCTTAGTCCGAGCGCAAGTCCGAAGTTGGGAAGTTTGCCGCCGAGTGTCGCCTTGCCCGCTTCGTCTTTGCCAAGTTCGAGAGACAAGTCGCCTACTTCGATTTCGCCGATATTCACGCCGAACGCCGCAAGCAGTCCATCCACGTTTACTACCGCGTTCACGCTCTCGTTATCCGCCTTGATTTGCTTTATTATCGACGCAAAGTCGATTTCAAGCAACTTGCCGATTATTTCCGATACGCCGCCCGTAGCTTCGCCCGCCGCATACGCCGCGGGCGCGGGAGTCTTGAATTTGTCTATTATCTTAGTTACCGCGTCTGCCGCTTCTTTTATGTCGCAACGAACCTTAGCGTCGATTTCAATATCTCCGACTTTGGTTACGTTTATATATACTTCGCCGTAGTTGCCGTTTTCGAAACCTATTGCGTAGTATGCCGTAAGCTCGACTTCGAGTCCTTCGTAGTTTACGTTCGCAGATATTTTTGCAACGAGTTCCTTGAAACTGTTTTTGAGCGCAAGTTCCGCCGTTGCGTCGAGATATGCGTTGTGCAGAAGCTCCAAGTTGCTTTCGCCGCCGTTGAGCGTTACATCTACCTTATAGGCATTGCTGTTTATTAACTTTTCAAGTGAATTGACGTATTCGTTCAAGTCAACGTAGTCCGAGGAGTCGGGTAAAGTCACGTTGCTTTCCGAACCGCTTAGTCCGAACGCAAGTCCGAAGTTGGGAAGTTTGCCGCCGAGCGTCGCCTTGCCAGCTTCGTCCTTTGCAAGTTCGAGAGCCAAGTCGCCGACTTCGATTTCGCCGATATTCACGCCGAACGCCGCAAGCAATCCGTCCACGTTTATTACCGCGTTCACGCTCTCGTTATCCGCCTTGATTTGCTTTATTATCGACGCGAAGTCGATTTCAAGCAACTTGCCGATTATTTCGGATACGCCGCCAGTAGCTTCGCCCGCCGCATACGCCGCGGGCGCAGGAGTCTTGAATTTGTCTATTATCCTCGTTACCGCGTCTGCCGCTTCTTTTATGTCGCAACGAACTTTCGCGTCGACTTGAATATCTCCGACTTTGGTTACGTTGAGATATACTTCGCCGTAGTTTCCGTTATCGAAACCTATTGTGTAGTATGCCGTAAGCTCGACTTCGAGTCCTTCGTAGTTTACGTTCGCAGATATTTTTGCAACGAGTTCCTTGAAATTGTTTTTGAGCGCAAGTTCCGCCGTTGCGTTGAGATATGCGTTGTGCAGAAGCTCCAAGTTGCTTTCGTTGCCGTTAAGCGTTATGTCTACTTTGTATGAGTTGCTGTTTATTAAACGGACAACCGCGTCCAAGTACGAATTTAAATCTACGTACTGGGAAGAGTCGGGAGCGGTTATTTGTTCATTCGAACCGCCGAGTCCGAGCGCGGCTCCCATAGCGGGAAGTCTGCCGCCGAGCGTCGCCTTGCCCGCTTCGTCTTTGCCGAGTTCGAGCGAAACTTCGCCGAGCGCGATACCGAAATCCACGCCGAGCGCGCCGAGAATTTCGTCAATATCGAGTGTAAGGTTGAGTTTGTCTTGACTTGCTTTGAGTTCTTTAATAATCGTTCCGAAGTCAAGCGAAATAATCTTGTTTACGAGCGAAGCGACCGTATTCGCGCTGTCTTCCGAAATTTCAGAATACGTCTGAACTTCTTTACCGTTGAACGAACTTAAAAGTTCCTTTACCGTTTCGGTTAAATCTTTTATATCGCAATAGATTTTCGCGCTTACGTCTGTTTCGTTGATTTTCTTTAAGTGGATATAAATATCGCCGTAACCGCCGCTTTGTGGAGCGATAGTGTAATAAACGTTTAAAAGCGCAGAAAGTCCCGCATAGGAAACTTCCATATCAACGCTTGCGGAAATCTTTTTAAACGCATTTTCAGGTTTGATATAAGCCGTTGCGTCGAGGACGAGTCCGTTTATGTATTCGAGTTCGGCAGAACCGTCGAGTCCGATACTTACTTTATAAGAGGGACTGTCCAAAAGCTCGTATACGCTGCCTATGAAGTCGGCAATATCGAAGGGAGCTTCCGCCGGATTGCGGGTAATCGGTTGCGAACCAGAATCGGGAGCAATGCGTCCCGAAATTTCGATTAAGTCCGATTTGTATGTAACAGAATTGAGTTCGAGCGCAATCAGCTCATACGAACTGAAACCCTCTTCGTCAATGGTACGGCTGAAAGTCATAACCGCGTCTATGCCGACGCCGAGACCGAGCAAATCGTCCGAGTCAAGCGTAATGGTTACAAGCGTATCGGTATATTCGAACTTCAACGCCTGCAAGAGCGAGTCAACGTCGAGCGAAGTTCCCTCCGACGGCTGTTCTTCGGAAGGGTTATCGGGAGTTTCGGGCGCGTCGCCGCCGCCCGAGAGCTGTCCGAACCATTCCGTCAATTTTTTAACCGATTCGCTTACCTTTGTAATGTTCGCCGTAACCGCGAAACCGTCGCTGTAATATAAGTCTACGGCGCCGTCTTTAAACTGCGCGTATAAATCCTGTGCGTAATTGCCCGATTTGCCCAAAGCAAGACGAACGTCAAGCGATTCGAGCACCTTGGATAAATCGGCGAGTTTCAAAAAGATTTTACCTTCGTAGCTGTTTTCGCCCAAAGTCAAATCTACCGTGAACTGCTGACCGCTTTCGCTGAGCACCTTGCCGAAACCGTTTGAAAGTACGTCGAGCAATTCGGGTTCGTGCTTTTCTTCCTCGCCCGTAGAAGGTTTTTCATGCACGTACTGTTTGTAATAATTTTCGTAATAAGCGAAGTGTCCTTCGTTTATGCCCTCCGCCGTATAGTCGTAAGTAGTAGTCGTCTTGGAGTTGGAATCCATCTCCATTCCGAGCGCGCGGGGTTTAATTCTTATCTTCTCCTCGCAATAGCTCGATATTACGCGCCATTCCGAGTCGAAAGTAAACGTCAATTCGATTTTTTTGAATTCGGGCACCTGCGTCAGACTGCCGTTCGTTTTCATAGCATACTGATACCATACGCCCGCCGAAGCGTTGAGATAGAGTTTAACGGAATACGTTCCGTCGCCGTTATCGGTTACTTCATCGAACGCATCGATAGTAGAAGAGTTCAATACGTAGACCGAAAGTTCCGTGGAGAAAAGACCGAGAATTTTCTGATAATCTTCTTTCGAGTAATACGAAGGCGAGCTACCGTTCCATTCGACGGCAGTAACGTCCGTATTCTGTCCGGGTTTACCGCCGTTTCTCGTAAGAGCCTCGTTTCCGTTTATAAAGCAAGCCTGCGTGGAAGATTTAATGAAAGTTGAGTACGACAAATCGGAGGAAACCATTACGTCGAATTCCTCACCGCTCGCTTCCGCGCTCTTGTAATCTTTCCAGGTACGCGTTACCTGCTCGTAACCCGCAAAAGCTCTCGTCGCATTGTTTGCATACGCGTGATAGAAAGGTTGGTTGTCCAAAACGTATGCAAGGTACGCAACGTTGTCGGCGGGCGTATGCTCCATTGGCGTAGTTCCGTCCGTGGGCGCGGCTTTTCTCGTCGTAGCGGAATTTTCCGTCACGACGGGATTGCTTTTTTTACAGCCGGCACAGCTTTTACAGCCGGAAAGCACCCCCGCAAAACTTATTACGCTTATTATAGAAAGCAGTAAAACCGCCAATCTTTTGCTGAAAAATTTCATAATTTTTTCCTTATAATACAAGTCTACTCCGAAAGTATATCTTATTATATTTTGCTTGTCAAACGAATTTGCATAATTGTAATAAGAAATTATTACATTGCCCAAGGAAAAATTACAGTATAAGACAGTAATTTACAAAATTTTTTTTATCATTAGATATATAATGGACGAAAAGGCGGCAAAAGCGCGGGTTAAAGAAAAAAGCCATTAACATATATGACAAAATAAGTTACCCGCGCGCGCCGCACAAGGAGTTTTTATGGCAAAAAAAATATTTATGACAAACCTGAAAGGCGGCACGGGCGTCACCACCTGTTGCGTCGGTTTGGGTTTCGCGCTCGCGCAGTTAGGCGAACGGACGCTCATAATCGACGGCGACAGGTACGGTGCGGGCGCATTGCAGGCGGGAGGCTGTCCGAATATGCAGGTTTACACTCTTGCCGACTATGAAAAGGGCGCGTGCCGCGCGAAGCAAACGCTCGTCGCGCATAGAAAAGCGGCTAACCTTTCCTTCGCCTCCTCTTTGGGGCTCGAAGACGAGAGCGCGGCCGAACGCGCCGCGGAAGAGCTTGACGGACTTTTCGACTACATACTGCTCGACAAAATCGCCCTGAAAAAATGCGACTGCGCGCTGATTGTTACCGAGCCTTACATATCGTCCGTAAAGGCGGCGGACTGCTGTAAGGCAATTCTTTCCGACAGGGGAGTAAAAGATACGGGACTTTTCGTTAACAAACTGAACGGCGGACATATTCTGAGCGGGGAAGTAATGAGCGCGCAGGAAATAGCCGCGCTTTTAAGACTTCCTCTCAAAGCCGTTATTCCCGAAGATTTAGCTCTTCCCCTCGGCAAGTGGAGAAAGTCAACCGTTAAAGCGTTCAAAATCGCGGCGGAGTCGCTGAGCGGCAAGCGCGAGGGAATTTGCAACGTGCTGTCCCCCTACTTCGGACTGAACGGATTTATCAAGAGAAAAGTGAGGGAAAGATTATGACGGCTGTAAACAGAATACTCTCTCTCGACAGAGACGATATGACGGATTTGGAACGCGAACTTTTTTTGAGCGATTTGAAAAAAGTCACCGACGAATATTTCGAAAGCAACCAAATCCCCTCGCTCGAAGTAACGCGCTCGGACGACGGGTTTCTTATCTGCGTGCTTTTTTCGGCAAGCAGAATTAAAAATCTCAAACAACTGCAATGAACAAGCCGCGCCCGAAAATTTATCGGGCGCGGCTTTGCGCTTTAAAATTAACCTAACTTACTTTCTTAACCTGCCCTCATTCCGACAGCCGCTTTCAGCTCGTCGTCGGGCAATGTATGTTCCCACGCCGCGTCCACTGCGACGCAACCGTCCGCAACGTTCAGTCCCTTGTCGTGAATGCAGGTAACTCCGTCGGGCCAGTAAATTTTCGCCGTAGTGAGTTTGAGCGCTTCGCCCGTAGCGGAATTGACGAAAGTGGACTGCATTATTCCCTTGCCGTAAGAGCGCGCGTTCTTTACTTCCTGTCCGAAAGTAAGCAACCAATCGGTATATTCCTTTGAGTAGTCCGAAAGATACACGTCGCTGTATTCGATTGCGCCGTAACAGTACATTGCGCCGATAAGCGCTTCCGAAGCGCTCGCCGTGCCCGCGTTCGCAAGCACGTACACTTCGACGTCGGAACTTATCCTCTGCGAGGGTTTTACGTCCGCACATAAAAATCTTTCTTCACCGCCGCGCTTGTCGCGCGAAATCATGGCAGGCTTTTCCCCGTCCGTGAACACGCCTGCAATATCCTGCATTACGCTTACGTATCCGCCGCCGTTCGAACGCAAATCGAGAATGAGCGAATCGCATCCGAGCGAATTGAACTTTTCCGTTAGCCTCACGAATTCCGCCGCCGCGCTGCCGTAGAACTGCGTAAGACGGATATAGGCGAAACCGTCGGGAAGGTAGTCTATTCTTTCGGAAACGTTCTCGTAAAGCGCGAGTCCGCCCGTAGCCGCATCGCCGAAAATCCATGCCGATTCGTTGGTACACATATATGCGTAACTTGCGGTATATTCGGCTTTCGCCGTAACGTACGTTTCGCCGTCGGAAGATGTAAAACTGAGTTTCCGACCTTCCGCCGCAGAACCGACGAGCTTGGAAAAATCTTCCGCCGAGCCGAAATCTTTTTGCGCGCCGCCCTCGAATCCGCCGCTTTCCAGCCACACGCCCTTGCGTAAACCGCACATATATGCGGGGGAATTGATTACAACCGACGCTACGTATACTCCCCTGCCTTCCGCGTAAGAGTAACTTAAACCGAGACCGCTTTTCGAACCCGCGTTGCTTTTCATAACTTCTTTGTACTCTTTCGCGGTGTAGTAAGCCGAGTATCTGTCAAGATATTTCGCGGCAACTTCCGCAAGAGTCGTATCGGTTAAATCTTCGTCGATTTCGCCGAAATAATAATTCTTGTTTATAGTGTTTACGCCCCATCTGAGCGACGCCCTCTCACTGCGCGAACACTTGCTTACGAAGAACCCCGCCGTAAACGAAGCGGCGCACATTGCAAGCGCAAGCAGTACCGTAATTACAATGCGTAGTACCCTATCTTTTTTCAAAACACACCTCTTATTTTAGTTCGTAGGCGGCGCGGAGAATTTCGAACGCGACCGCACAGCCGAAATCGCGCACGTCCAACCCCGTTACGCTCTGTATTTTATTTAGCCTGTATATCAGCGTATTGCGGTGCATATACAGAATGCGCGCCGTCTTTGAAACGTTCATACCGTTTTGCAGAAAACAGTTGACCGTACTCATAATTTCCGCATCCTCGAATATACGCGCAAAATTTTTTATGTCGCAACCCGAAATCAGCTTTTCCCTCTGCGCTTTCGAAAGAAGGGAAACCAACTCCGAAAGTTTGATTTTTTCGGGCAAAAAATGCGTTCGTTCAAGCATATTCCCGCTCCAATTCATATTTTCAGCCGTTTTTCGCTTTGAAATGCGCACGTTTTTTTCATCGCTTTCCGTACCCATATATTGCCTCCGAACCGCGTATTTTACACACGCGCTTAAAAATATTATAGCGCAAAAAAGGCAATTTTGCAATACATTTTATCGTATTATGGATTACACGTATAAATACCTTTTGCGCGAGTAAAATATTAGAAACGGGGTTGCTTGAACCGACGCGGCAAAAACGTCCGCATAAAAATTCCCCGCCGTCCGTTTGGGCGGACGCGCACAGCGTTTATATGATAATGTAAGGCAATAATTGCCCTAATAGGTAAAATTATACTATTAATCCTTGACATAACAGGTTAATTGTATTAAAATATATGATACTCCAAACTAAATTAACCCCCGCATATGCGGCGGCTAACGGTTAATATATAAATCAAGACGGAGAATCGGGAGAAATTCAATGGAAGTTTCCGTAACAAAAAAACCGAATAGGTATGCGGCGTTAATTACATACCTGTTCGCTATCGTATGTTTGCTTCTCGGGCTTTTCCTTCCGCTGTTCAACGGAAAAGGAATACTCGCTTTACAGCTTCCGCAGGCGCTAAACAGCCTCGCGGGCAAAGAAATACTCAAATTCGGAAAAGACTTTACTTTCGGTCGTTCCGTCTATCTTTTCGGCGCGGTAAATAAACCGTTCGATATTATGGCGCTTCTTATGCTTGTATACGCGGCGGTAACGGCGCTCGGCTTGCTTGCGCTCATTCCCATAGGAATATCCGTGAAGAAGAACGGCAAATCTTACTGCACTCTTATGAGAATTATCGAGACGGCGTCGGCGCTCACGCTCTCCGTTTCCCTTTTAATCGCATTGCAGTATGCGCCCGAAAACACCGCTTACAACCTCATAATAGCTCTGTGCGGTTCGGTTATTGCGCTTATCGCTTTAATTGCCGACGGCGCGAACGGATTTTCAAAAACCGTTCTCTTTCTCCTCTCGGCAATCTCACTGCTCGCAATGTTTAACTTTACTCTTATGTTCCCGAAGCTCAAAACTCCTCTTTCCGACTTTGCGGACAAACTCCATATGCATACGGACTTTGTCGGAAGCGCGGAAAGCAGCGCGGGCATATCGGCTATACAGTGCCTTATATTGCTTTTCGAAGGACGCGTTTCATTAGTCCACGAAGACCTGTCGGTAGAAGTTATAACTTTCTTCGAACATTTCAAAGGACTGCCCTCGGCAAAAGATAAAGCGGTTATAGCGCTTATCACGATTACCGCCCTTATCGCGGCAGTTAACTATTTCATCGACGTTATATCGCTTTCCACAAACGGAAAACGCACGGGACTCACTTTCAACCTTATAAGATACGGACTCGGAGTTCTTGCGCTCATCGCGCTTGTAATCGCCGTTCCCGTATGCAAATATAAGATAGGACTTTTGCTCGTCCTTATGATGCTCGCCGTTCTTTTACAGTTTGTAATAAGCTCCGTAAGGTTCGGACTCGCCGTTAAAAAAGCGGCTGTGCGCCGCGCGGAAGAAGCGGAAGAAACCATTACTTTTGCAAAACCGCCCAAGCGCATTAAAGAGAGAAACGAGGAACCTGTTATGGAACCCGCGCCCGTAAGACGACGTAACGACGAAAGAGCGCGCGCCGTGAACAGACCCGTCCGTCCCCCCGTTATGGATATGGAAGTTATAGAAACTCCCGCCCAGAACGAAGTTATCGAAGAGATTAAAGCTCCCGCGCCCCAACCCGCAGAAAATACGGTTGAAGCGGAAGTAATGCAAAAACCCGAAGAAATATCCGAAGCCGTTGTAAACGAAGACGAATTCAAACACGAAACGGTTGCGGAAGTTCAAATAGAAGAAGTTCAACCCGTCGAAATTCACGAAGAGCAACCCGTCGGAGACGATACATTCGCAGAACCCGTCAAACCCGTCGAACCGTTCCGCGAAGAAGTAATAAGAACCGCGGAACCTGTACGCAACGAGGAAGTCAAACGCGTCGAACCCGTTCGCGAGGAAGTTGTAAAAACGGCGGAAGTTCACGAAACGCAGGCTAAACCAGCAGAGGTTCGTGAAGTCAAACGCGTCGAACCCGCCCCCGAAAAGGTAGTTAAACCCGTAACAGCACAGCCTATATATATCGTAGGCGAAAGCTCCGACGATTTCCTGAAAAAACTTTCCAACGAAGAAAAACTTGAATTTACGCGGACTTTCATTGAAAAAACAAACGGCAATTTAGGCAGCGTGCCCGAATATGTAATAGGCGGAAATAACAGGAAGTTCTTCTCCTCCGTATTCATCTATCTCGGCAGACTGCGCGGAATGCTATCCGACAATCGCCTCCAGAAGATGTACCAGGAACTCACTATCCTTTAATGATTTGAAGTAATCATACAACAGGCGGCGGCGCGTAAACTTACGCGCCGCCGCCTTAATTATTTTATGTTAAGCTAAATTGAAAAACAAGAAATTCAGTCCTTGATACCCCTCTTTATTATCGCGCGGACGCAACCGCCTTCGCCCCGTTCAAGGTTGCCTTTGCATATGCTTTTGACTATATAAAGTCCTCTTCCGCTTTCTGCGAACACGTCGGGCGGTTCGCCCGAAATATCCACGCCGCGCAGACTTTCCGCCGATACGGTAATAATTATGCCCTCGCACGTAAGCGCACCCGTGAACTCCGCCTCGTCGCCGCCGTGGCGGATAACGTTTGTAATGAGCTCGCACGAAACAAGACGGCTTGCGAAAATTTCGTCGTCGTCCGCGCCCGAAAGGCGCAGAAATTCGGCGAACGCTCTAAGTTCCGCATTCATATTTTTTAAGTTGTCAACCTTAAAACTAACCATTAAAGCAAAGATTCCCTCAATTTTTCGACGATTTTTCTTTCCGCGCGGGAAACGAACATTTGGCTTACGCCTAGAATTTTTCCCACTTCCGACTGCGATTTGCCCTGCATAAACCTGAGCGCAACGACGCGCTGTTCCGTTGGTTCGAGTTTGGAAATTTCGGCGCGGAGCGATTCGGTATCTTCGAATTTTTCAAAGCCGTCGTTCAAGTCGGGTATGACGTCGTAGAGATGTCCTTCGACGTCGCCGCCGCCAACTTTCGCGTCCAGACTCACGGGCGCGCGGTATTCGAGCGCTTCGATTACAAGTTCTTCCGAAACGCCCAATGCCGCCGAAAGCTGTTTTACGGTAGGTTTAACGCCGTGCTGTTTGAAGTACTCGTTCGACTCTGCGCGGATTTTGGACGCCAAAGAATAGACTCGTCTGGGAGGGCGCACCGCCCTCGAATAATCGCGGAAATAGTTCTTTATTATTCCCGTAACCGTCGGGGTAATATACGTAGTGAACTGCACGCCCATATCGGGTTCGAATTTTTCCACGCCCGAAATGAGAGCTTCGGACGCAACCTGTAAAAGGTCGTCGTACTCCACTCCCCTGCCCGTAAATTTTTTTGCGAGAATTTCCGCGACGTATATGTAGTTTTCGACAATCTTGTTCCTTACCGCCACGTCGCCCGTTCTGCGGTATTCGCGGAAAAGTTTGTCGGCTTCTTTCGCGTCAATCATATTTTAAGCGTTACCCTGTCTATTATTCCGTCTTTACCGTTAAAATCGCATTCCGAAACGAGCGCGCCGACAAGGGCAAGCGAAAGTTCGCAGTCGCCCTTTTCAGGCTGTCCGCCGAAACCGCAAATCTCGGCGGTTACGCCGTCGCCCATGCCGAACGACGCTTTAACGCGTTCGAAACCGCCGTTTTTGAGAATGAGCGCGCTTTCCGTGACGCAT
This sequence comes from uncultured Clostridia bacterium, assembly GCA_947245485.1. Classification (GTDB taxonomy): domain Bacteria; phylum Bacillota; class Clostridia; order Christensenellales; family Borkfalkiaceae; genus Coproplasma. The sequence goes on from CAMXOH010000019.1 coordinate 18,908, forward strand.
ACTTTGAAATCTTCGAGCATATCCACGTCGACGTCCGCCGCGGAACACACTGCGCCCGCAACCAACCTTAAAGCCGTCATATATTCGCTGTCGCGTAAATCGAATTCAACCGAAAGTTCTTTCATCAGCGTATCTCCATAATAGTGTCAAGCGCACAGATTTCGAACAGCTTTCTTATTCTCGGCTGAACGTTCACAAGAGAAGATTTAAAACCGTCTGCTTTGAGTTCTTTGAAAATTTTAACGAACGTGCCGAGCATGGTGCTGTCAATGAAAGTCAGCGCGGTACAGTCGAACACTATGTTCTTTTTATCGTGAAGATACGCCGTCTTGACTTCGGCGTAAAAATCTTCGCTCGTCGCGGAATCGATTTCGCCGAAAAGCGCAAATTCGAGTTTGCCTTCCGTGGAAGTAAGTTTTACTTGTTGCATAAGTACACCTCGGTTTAGCTTTATAAATATAGCTTATTTTTATTATAACCCGTTTACGCGTTCGTAAAACGCCGTTCGCATTGACAGGCGCGCTGGAATGTGTTAAAATACCGTTATGGATTTCAATGAAGCGGATTTTATAGTTAAATACTCGCAAAAAATTTCGGAACTTGCCGCGTGCGCCAAGACTAACGACAGAATAGACCCCGCGTTTTACGAAAAATTTGACGTAAAGCGCGGACTGCGCGACAAAAACGGCAAGGGCGTTTTATGCGGACTTACCGAGATTTCGGAAGTAACCGCATGGGAGCAAAAGGACGGAAAGCGCACTCCCGCCGCGGGCGTTTTATGCTACCGCGGATATAACGTAAAAGATTTGGTGAAACACTGCATTGCCGAAAACCGCTTCGGGTTCGAAGAAACGGCGTATCTGCTTATGTTCGGAAAATTGCCGACAGAAAGCGAACTTGCCGAATTTTGCGAAATGCTTTCGGAGTTCCGCCAACTGCCGAAAAACTTCGTGCGGGACGTAATAATGAAATCGCCGTCCAAAGATATGATGAATATGCTTGCGCGTTGCGTGCTGAACCTTTACAGTTACGACCCCGACCCCGACAATGTTTCGCTTTCGAACGTACTGCGCCAGAGTCTGCAACTTATTGCTCAGTTGCCGCTGATTTCCGCTTATTCATACAGAGCTTACCGCTATAACACAGACGACGGTTCGCTCGTCATACATAAACCCTACGCGGAATATTCCTGCGCGCAGAATATACTGCATATATTGAGAAAAGACAGCAACTTTACCGATTTGGAGGCAAAAGTATTGGACGTTTGCCTTACTCTCCACGCAGACCACGGCGGCGGCAACGCTTCCACTTTCACCACGCACCTTGCGACCTCTACGGGAACGGATACATACGCCGCGATTTCCGCCTCGCTCGGCTCCTTAAAAGGTCCCAAACACGGCGGCGCGAACATAAAGGTTATGCAGATGTTAAGAAACATCAAAGAAAACCTAAAAGAGCGTTCAGAAAAAGCCGTATACGATTATATAAATAAAATTCTCGATAAAAAGGCGTTCGACCGCACGGGACTTGTCTACGGTATAGGACACGCCGTTTACACAGTATCCGACCCGCGCGCCGAAGTCCTTAAAATTTACGCTAAAAAACTTGCCGAAGCAAAGGGACTCGGCGAAGACTTCGAACTTTACGAAACTACTGCGAAAGCCGCGTCCGAACTAATCGCCGAAAGAAAAAGCCTTGACAAACCCGTAAATCCCAACGTGGACTTCTATTCTGGTTTCGTATACTCTATGCTTAATTTGCCCGAAGCGCTCTATACCCCGCTCTTCGCCGTGGCGAGAATAACGGGTTGGTGCGCGCACCGTATGGAAGAGCTTGTAAGCGGAAACAAAATCATACGCCCCGCGTACGAATGCGTGCTGGACAGGCAGGAATACGTGCCTATCGCACGCCGCTCATAAATCGAACGCGCTCTCGAAAACTCTGCCGTTCAGATAGCCTAAAAAGCCGTCTAAGTTAAAACTTAAATATTTCGCAATCAAACGCTGCCTTCTGGCGGCGTATTTTGCATTCAGGGCGCCGTCGCCGTATTTTTCGTCACCGAGCACGGGACAACCTATAAACGCCGTATGCGCGCGGATTTGGTGTGTTTTGCCCGTATGCAGCGTTATACCCACAAGCGCAACGTCGCCGCGCTCTTCGATAACGCGGTACTCCGTGACTATCTCCGCCGCGCCGCTCTTTGCGCAGGGAACAATTTTCACTTCGTTCTTTTTTTCATCCTTTTGAAGATAGGCACAAAGAACTCCGTCTTGCTTTTTGAAATTATTTTTGCAAAGCGCAATATATTTTTTGCTTACTTTTCTTTGCTTGAACGCGTTTAAAAGCTCGCTTTCCGCGCGCTTGTTTTTCGCATAAACAATAAGTCCCTGCGTGTTTCTGTCAAGCCTGTGCACGGCGTAAAATTCGCCTTTTTGAGAAAGTTCGTAAAACAGTCCTTCGCTCGTAACGCCGTCGGGTTTGTCCGCTATATAAACGTTTTCATCCTCGTATACAACCGTATGCGAGGCTTTATTTTCCTGATTTGCGGTAGTGTAGTAAACAACTTCGTCGCCACGCTTTAAGGGTAAGTTTTTCGATACGCGGACGCCGTTTACCTTAATATCTTTACCGCGCAAAAGCGCCGCAAGGCAAAACGCGCCCTGCGGATAGAACGAATCCGTAAAATGCTTTAAATCGCCGTCTTCCGTAACTTTAAATGTTTTCATATAAGTTTATATCAACCAAAATAACAAATGTACCGCGTATGCGCCGAGAAATGCGATAACCGTCTGCGCGACGAAACATTTGAGAGTAAATTTCAACCCCGCCTCTTTACACGAAGCGGTAAACGCGGATACGCACGCGGGGCAAAGGAGTATGAACGCGCACATACCGAGCGCAGAACTCAGTCCTAAATCCGCGCCCGCGGGCATTAACATAGCGACTGTTGCCGCTACGTTTTCCTTTGCGATAAACCCGCACAGAGCGGCGTACGCCAAACGCCAGTCGTTTATGCCCATAGGATAGAACAGCGGAACGATTAATCTGCTGAACGACGCCAAAATGCTGTTATCCGCTTGCGTATACTCGAAAGAAAACGAGAAATGCGAAAAGAACCAGCTTACAACGCAAAACGCCGTCACAACGCCCGCCACTTTGATTATAAACCCTTTCAGATAAAAATACAACTTTTTAATAACGGTTGTAAAGGACGGAATGCTGATTGGCGTAACTTCGGAGAGCATTCCCTCGTTGCCGCCTTTGATTAAAAACGAAAACAGCAGGGAAAGCGAAAGTCCCGCGAAATAGAAACAGGTTATTACGGGAAAGGGGTTTGAAAAAAGCGGCGCAAGAAAAGTTAAAAACACTGGCAGCTTCGCGCCGCACGGCACATACGGAAGAACCGCGATTGTGCGCTTTTGCGCGCTTTGCGCGGAATAGCCGCGAGTTGTCATAATTGCGGCGGCGGTACAGCCGAACCCGGACACGAGCGAAAAAGCCGCTCTGCCCGAAAGGCGCACCTTTTCGAAAAGTCCGTCGGTAGCAAAAGCAAGCGCGGAAGTTATACCGCTTTCGTCAAGCAGAGTCAAAAAGAGATATAACACGGCGAGCTGGGGAATAAACGAAAGCACGCTTCCCGCCCCGCCGAGAATACCTTCGTCCACAAGAGAAATGACGGCGGGATTGCTCATCTTCGAAGTAATAGCTCCGCCGAGCGTTTCGCAAATGAATTTTTCAGTAAGTTCCTTTAAAATCGCGCCGAACATTGCGGGGTGAAACGCCGTAAAAAACATAAGCGCAATGGCGGCGATAAAAAAGCCGAGCGCAAAAAACCTGTTATAGAACAGCTTATCCGCACGCGAAAGTCCCTCTCTGCCCGCGCCGTAACACGATGAGAGCGAAAGGTTTTTGCGGGTTACTTTGAAATCAACCCCGCTTTCGATTTCCCGCTTTAATTGCTTGGGCGAACATGTGAACACGGGTACGCCCAAATAAGAAGAAAGAGCGTCTCCGTCGAGTTTGCCGCCGCGGCGTTTTAATTTGGATAATTTGGTAACGTATACTATTACGGGTTTGCCCGAAGAAATCAGGCGACGCGTCAAGTTTAAAGAATTTTCAAGCGTGAGCGCGTCCACGATGTTGATTATCAAATCGGCGTTGTTTATTTCTTCTGCGGCGCACTCCTCTTCCATCGAATACCCCGAAAGCGCGTAAAGACCGGGCGCGTCCACATATGTTATCCCGCCCGCTCTCTTTTCCGAGGCGGAAGTGGTTACGCCGTGAAAGTTGCCCGTGCGCAAATTGCTTTTCGTAAGAAAATTGAAAAGCGTAGTTTTTCCCGCGTTCGGATTGCCCGCAAGCACGACGCGTTTACCGCTTTCGGCTTTTTCGCCAACCCGTTTTGCCAATGCTTTCATTCCGACACCTCTATGAGAGAAGCAAGGCGTTTTCTTATGCCGAGCCTCACCGCGCCGCAACCTATGAGAATACTGCTTTTAAACAGCGAAAAAGCAAGCGCGGTTACGCGCTTGCCGACGGTTATGCCGAGCGAAGAAAGCCTTGCCGCCGCTCCGCCTTCCATATTTATTTTAACTATGCGCGCGCTTTGCCCCGCTTTTAAATCAAAAACGCTCATACAATAATGTATGAGCGTTTATCCTTTTTATTCGGAATTACCTTTAAATTAAATCAGTAATACATTTATACGCGAGTATTTGCGAGGG
>CAMXOH010000020.1 GCA_947245485.1 uncultured Clostridia bacterium
TCCTTGACGAACGCGGGCGACGTGGGGTCCCACGCCGTATATCCCCTCGCCATATAAGTCGCCCTCGAACCGCCCGAAGGGAAGCTCGAAGCGTCGGGTTCGCCAACTATAAGGCTCTTGCCCGTAAGGCGCATTATTACTTTGTCGCCCTCGGGTTCGATGAAACTGTCGTGCTTTTCGGCGGTAAGTCCCGTCAGAGGCTGAAACCAGTGCGTGTAGTGGGTTGCGCCCTTGGAAATCGCCCACTTTTTCATAGCAGAAGCCACGGTACCCGCAATGGACACGTCGAGCCGTTTACCCGCGTCGATAGTCGCCCTTAACGCCTTGTACGCTTCGCTGGGAAGGGTATCTTTCTGAACGGAATCGTTGAATACGTTTTCACCGAATATCTCGGGAAGGTTCATAAGTAGTTCTCCTTATAGTTTTACGGTTTATACTGTTCTTTTATATTATACTCCAAAAAGCCTTGCAAGCAAGTTTTTTTCGAGCTCGTATTAAAAAAAATCGTAGCAAACCGCCAAATAAATTCAATAAATTTAAAATATGTTAATCTTCTTCGGGATAATCTATTTTTGCGGGTTTTATTAGGTGCGTGCTTTTAACGTCCGTATGGCTCGCCTCGAAATCTTCCGCGACAATGCCCCTTTGCAACTTCGCATAGCCGTGTTTTTTTCTTATTTCGTCCACGCATCTTTCCACAGCCTCGCGTTTCTTGTAGTTTCCGCTTGTTTCGTCGAAAGTTAACTGCGACTGTTCGTTGTCAAACCCCGAAACGGTAACGCCGAGAGAGCGGATTTTATAGGGCGGTTTGAAATTTTTTTCAAACAGCTCGAAAGCGTGTTCGGCTATTTCGCCGCAAAGCGCGGTATGGCGGACTTTCTTTTGGGCGGAAAAATCTTTCAGTTCACTGTCCCGCACCCAAAGGTGAACAGTGTCTGCAAGTCCCTGCCCCGATCCCCTCAGCCGTGAAGCGACGCTTTCCGAAAGAACGTATAAAAGTCTTTTAATCTTATGCGCGTCGGTTACGTCCTCCGCGTACGTGGAGGAATTTCCAATCGACTTCATTTCACGCTTTTCTTCCATATGGCTTACGGGTTCGTCGTCCTCGCCGCGCGCGTTCTTTAAAAGCGTTCGTCCTACTTTGCCGAATACTCTGTACAGTTCGTTGACGTCCGCGGCGGCGATTTTGCCGATTGTATCAAGTCCCATTGCCGCAAGTTTCTGCTTCGTGGCTTTGCCGACGAACAAAAGCTCTTCCGAGGGCAATCCGAACACGAGCTGTTTATATCGCGCTTTGGAAATTACGGTTGTACCGTCCGGTTTTTTTATATCCGAACCGAGTTTGGCATAGACTTTATTGAACGACACGCCGCAGGAAACCGTTAAGCCGAGTTCCTCTTTCACCGCGTTTCTTATTGTGTCGCCGAGATGAGTCAAAAAACCGTCCGAGTAACTTTTAACCCCGTCTTCTTCAATAAACTTATCCCCCTCGTACTTGGGGAATAAAAGCGTGCTTTTGGAAATATCCAGCCAGCATTCGTCAATGCCGTAGTTTTCTATTAAATCGGTATACCGCGCGTAAATTGCGCGCACCATGCGCGAGTATTTTATATACAGTTCGAAGTGCGGCGGAACGGTAATAAGTTTAGGGCACTTTCTCTTTGCCTGCCATATGGCTTCGCCCGTCTTTACGCCTAATTTCTTAGCCTCCTCGCTCTTTGCAAGTACTATGCCGTGCCGCTCTTCTTTACTGCCGCAGACTGCGACGGGTTTGCCGTCGAGTTCGGGGTTTAATATCTTTTCGACTGACGCGTAAAAATTATTTAAATCGGAGTGAATTATAATCCGTTCCATACCTTTATATTAACATATTGACTTTTCAAAAGCAAAATAAAAGACGGCATAAAAGTATCTGTTATAGGGATTTACTTGTGGATAAAGAAATAGCGCACTATCTTCGCTTGCGAAGTATAGTGCGTTATGCTTTATTATGTCCAATCCGTCATTGCGAGCCGTAGGCGAAGCAATCCGGAAGTAAATGTTTGGAAAGAGCGGAATAGTCTGGATTGCCGCGTTCGCGCTGCTCCCTCGCAATGACGGGTATTCAGCTAAATTACTGTTTATAATAGTTTCATTATAGCATAACCGTACTAAAAAAGCAAGGACGATGAAAAGTCCTTGCTTTAATCCCTATGAAATACACCGATAAGCTGTCTTTTGGTTATTCTTTGTTGTTCTCTTCGGAATTTTCCTCAGCCGCGCTCTGCTCCGCGCCGAAGTCCTCTTTATTTTTACCGAATTTGAGTCTGAGTTTTTTATAAATTTCGACAGTCTTGTTTTTAAGTGCGATGCAGTCGGTTTTGACGTGTTCGTGTTCCCAATAAAGCGACATACAGAGCCAAGTCGCGCCGCCGTACATAAATACGGGGAACACTTCCCAAAGAATGGGTATATAGGGGTCACGCCAACTCTTGGGAGTCATCCACAGCACTATATCGCCCAACTTTTTAAACCCGTCGGGCAAACCTATGGCGTAACCCATATCGCGTTCGTTCGCGTCGAGGAATTCCTCCATAGTTTCCGTGCCTACCCAACCCAAGCGGATAAGAATTACCTCGTTTACGATTATGACGAAAAGAACCGCGAAATAGATTATCATTGTTTTCCATATCCTGCGGTAATCAAGTTCGTGCAGTCCGAAAATAACCATTAAAAGAGGAACTATCCATATTCCGCCGTGGCATAAATAATAGCGGATTGTTTCAAGCTGATAAAATTCGAGATTGATAACGGGCATAGGCGCGACGCAACCGAGTATTCCGCTTACGGTGCCGAGATAGAACATATAATCCTTGCCCGCCTTGCTTTTGGTTAAGAAAATGAAGGGGAAAATAAGCGTGCTGACAGCGCAGATATTTTCAAACGAAGATTTTCTTATTACCCCGGGGAAACCTTTTTCCACGTAAATCGGGAATGCGAGTTTTACGAAATGGAGTACGAAATTGAATGCAAGAAACCCGAACAGTACCCAATATTGGACTCTTTTGCTCTTTTTACGCAAAAGAAAATACAGTCCGAAGAAAATTCCCAAACAAAAAAGGATGTAAATGTAATAGAACAGCGAAGTTCCCAACTTAATTTTAATAAGCTCCATCTTTTTTACCTCGACGCAAACGCCCCCGCCACACGGCTCCGCTATGCGTTCCATTGTAATAAAATGCTATGACATAATTATTACACAGATGAATTTAAATGTAAAGTAAATTAAACGGCTTTTAAGTCAGTTTTTCGCAAAGCGAATCGAGCACGGAAAAATAATCTTTAAAAGTTTTCGAACAGACTTCCGCGTTTTCGATTTCTATTCCGTCTGCGCGAAGTCCCGTAAGCGCAAAGCTCATAGCAACCCTGTGGTCGCCGAACGTTTTAATTTTTGCGGGTTTTGGTTGCGACGGGTAAATTTTCACTCCGTCCTCCCGCTCTTCGCACTCTACGCCCATTGCCGAAAGATTTTCGGCTATTGCCCGCAAGCGGTCGCATTCCTGCTTGCGTATATGCGCAACGCCGCAAATTTCGGTCGGTTCGCCCAAATACGGCGCTATTGCCGCAAGCGTGAGCGTCTGGTCCGAAAATGCGCCCATATCTATTTTTCCGCCGTCAAAGTCTTGCAGAAATTCGATAAATCTTACGTCGCCCTGCATACTGTGCGGCATTACGCCGCGGACGGTTATTTCCGTTCCGAGAATTTTATTCATTGCGTAAAAATAGCACGCCGCCGAAATATCGGGTTCTATTTCATATCTTTTTGCGATAAAATTGCCGCAAACTTGATAGCTTTGTGAATTTTTGCAAACGTCAACGCCGAACGAGTACATCATATCGAGCGTCATATTCACATAGTCGAATCCGTGACTGCCGTTGACTTTTATCGTAAAAGGTTTATTAGCGCAGGCTGCCGAAATGAGCAACGCGGAAAGAAACTGACTGCTTTCGCTTATATCCGTTTCCGCCCTTAAAGCAGGTTCGCGCGTTCCTTTGATTATGAAAGGATAGGAATATTTTTCGCCTAAAAACTCAAACTTCGCGCCTATGCTTTCAAGCGTTTCTATAAGAGGGCGTATGGGGCGGCGCTTCATCTGTTCGGAACAGTCAAGCGTAAATTCCCCGTCCTGAAAAGCGAGAAACGCGGGCAGAAACCTTGCCGCAGTGCCTGCGCTGCCGACGTTTATTTGCGCCCTTTTCAAACCGAGTCTGCCGCCGCAACCGTCTATTTTTACGGTAGTGCCGTCCGAACGGCAGTCTATGCCCAAATCTTTAAGACAGTTGAAAAACGTTAAACAGTCGTCCGAAAACTGCGCTCCGTACAAAATGCTTTCGCCCCTTGCAAGCGCGGCTATGAGAAGCGCGCGCGCAGTAATGCTCTTTGAACCGGGAACACCGACTACGGCTTTTTCATTATTTAATTTTCCGTAAATGTTTTTAACTTTATAATTCATTTTCTTCTTCTCAGAATGTCGCCCTCGGAGAGCGCGTAAGGACAGCTTAATTTATAGCGTTCCTGCACAAGTTTGCAATCGTTCACCTGTTCGCCCGCGCTTGTGAAAGCCGTTTCCACGGTAAAACTCTTACCGAAATTTTGTGTGGGGGAAAGAACTTCGAGAACGTCGCCCGTTTTAAACCTGCCGCGCATTTCGGCGATAATAAATCCGTCGCCGCCGCCGAGCACGTTTGCGATATAGTCGCAGTCTCCCTTGGTCTGACTGTCGGTATAATTTACGGTGGAACCGTTACTGCCGAGCGCGTAAGCGGTCGTGTAATCGCGGTGGGCGGCGGTAAGAAGTTCCCGCTCGCAAATTTCGTCGAATCCGTTGTCCATACAGCGGCGGTAAGCGTTAATTACCGTCGCAAGATAATATTCGGATTTCATCCTGCCCTCGATTTTAAACGAGCCGACGCCTGCGTCCTGCAACGTTTTCAAGTGGGCGGACATATTCAAATCCTTACTGTTTAAAATGTAAGTTCCGCGTTCGTCCTGCTCGACGCCGAGCCAACCGCCGTCCGACTCGGCGTCGCTCTTTCTTATACTGTAATTCCATCTGCAAGCCTGAACGCATTCGCCGCGGTTGGACGGACGGTTTGCGAGATAGTCCGATAAAAGGCATCTGCCCGAATAGGAGATGCACATTGCGCCGTGTACGAAAGTTTCAAGTTCGATTTCGGGAACGAAAGAGTGAATTTCCGCAATTTCTTCTACGGAGAGTTCGCGCGCCAAAATTGCGCGGGTTGCGCCCGCCTCGTACCAAAATTTAACGGCGTGTTTATTAGTCAGATTAGCCTGTGTAGATATGTGCAACTGTAATTTCGGCGCGCTTTTTGCGGCAACCGAAAATACGCCGCTATCGGAAACAATAGCGGCGTCCGCGCCCGCGCTTTGCAAAAAGGCAAAGTAATCTTCCAAAAGCGCCATATCGGAATTTTTGGCAAAAATGTTCGCGGTAACGTAAACTTTTTTATCGAGTTTATGCGCATACGAAATCGCTTTTGAAAGTTCATCGCGCGTGAAGTTATCGGCAAAAGACCTCAGCGAAAAATCTTTTCCGCCCGCATAGACGGCGTCCGCCCCGAAGTAGAGGGCGGTTTTAAGTTTATTGAAGTTGCCCGCGGGGGCTAAAAGTTCGACTTTCATTTTTTAACCGAGAGGGCGAGTCCGTCGCCCGCGTTTATTATAGTTGTGGTAAGTTCGTTATCGTGCGTAACCGCGTCTACATATTCGTATACGTGCCGAGCCAACATTTTGCGTTTTTTTGGCACGGGAGTTTCGCCTGTAAGCCAGCCGTATAAAAGCACGTCGTCGGCAAGCAATATTCCGCCGCGTTTTAAAATTTGTTTAAGGCGCGGCAAATATTTCACGTACTGCACTTTTGCGCAGTCGAGAAATATAAAATCGAATCCGCCTTCGAGCGTTTTTATGATTTCGCCCGCGTCGCCTAAAATCTGCGTCACGCGCTCCGAAAGAGCGAGCGCGGAAAAGTTTTCGGACGCTTCGCGGAAAAATCCCTCCTCCCGCTCTATCGAGGTGAGATGAGCATTTGAGCATACGTTCAACATTACCGAACCCGAAATTCCTATTGCCGAACCGAGTTCGAGAATGTTTTCAGGTTGTACCGCGGAAAGGAGAGTAATTAAAAAATTCAGAGTTTCGTCGTCGGCAGTCGGGATTCCGCGCGAAAACGCGCTCTGTCTCAAACTGCGGATTTTTTCATCCAGCGCGGGGACGTTGAACCGCGCCGTAGGCGTTTTGCGCTCTCCCGACGACGTATCGTTGTGCGCGTAAGTAAAATTTTCCATAATTTTTTTAATAAGCGACTTGAATAAAACACAGCTTGACGCCGTATTACGCCGCTTATACGCAGTTTAAAGTTCCACGACGACGGGAACTACCATAGGCGACTGCTTAGTTTTTCTCATAAGATAGTTGCGCAGATTGCGTTTGATTACGCGTTTGAGTTCGTCAACGGTTCCCCTTGCAAGGTCGTAACCCTCGATTGCGCGGAGAATGACTTCGCGTATCTCTTTGTTGTAGTCGCGGTGGAAATCGAAAACGAATCCGCGGGAATTTATTGCGGGTTCGCCAACCACTTCGCCGCCCGATACCGCTACGGAGACGATGAACAGTCCTTCTTCCGAAAGTTGACGTCTGTCGTCTATTACGGTGCTTGCCTTTTCATCCTCGATACCCTCGCCGTCGATAAGGCGGGAACCCGACTGAACGTTCTCCGCGCGGCGGAGATTGTTTGCGGTGATTTCTATACGGTTGCCTATATCGGGAATAAGCATTCTGCTTTCGGGCATTCCGAGCTGTGCGGCAAGCTGCATATGTTTTTTGAGATGTCTGTATTCGCCGTGAACGGGAATAAAGTATTTGGGTTTTAAGAGCGTGTGCATTATCTTATGTTCTTCACGGCAGGCATGTCCCGAAACGTGAATATTTTCAAGGCTTTCGTAAACTACGTCCGCGCCCTTTCTGTAAAGGTTGTTTATTACCCTGTAAACAAGTTTTTCGTTGCCGGGTATGGGAGATGCGGAAATAATAACCGTGTCGTTCGCGCCTACCGTGACTGCGGGATTGTCGCCGTTAGCCATACGTGAAAGCGCGCTCATAGGTTCGCCCTGACTGCCCGTGGAAACCACTACGATTTCCTTGTCGCGCATATTTTTTATTTTGCATACATCCACAAGCGCGCCGTCGGGTATTCTTATTTCGCCGATTTTTTCAGCCGCTTCCACTACGTTGAGCATACTTCTGCCCGAAAGCGCGACTTTGCGCCCGTACTTTACCGCAAGGTCTATTATCTGCTGTAAACGGTGTACGTTGGACGCGAAAGTTGCGACTATAAGCCGCCTTTCCGAATTTTCGGCAAACAGTCTTTCAAGCGTTGCGCCGACGACGGTTTCGCTCATAGTGAAACCCGCTCTCTCTATATTTGTGCTTTCGCCCATATATAACAGCACGCCTGACGAACCCAAATCCGAAATTGTTTTCAAGTCGATGGATTCCCCCGCGACGGGTGTCAAATCGATTTTAAAGTCGCCGCTGTGGAAAATAACGCCCTGCGGAGTATGAATGGCAAGCGCAAGCGAACCTGCGATTGAATGGTTAACGTTTACGGGAAGTATCCTGAAACAACCCATCGAAAGAGTTTGTCCGGGCGTTACGGTTATGAGCTTCGCGTCGTTTATGCGGTGTTCGCGCAGTTTGTTATCCACAAGCGCGAGCGTAAGTTTCGTACCCGCGACGGGAACTTTCAGCTCCTTCAAAAGATAGGGAACTCCCCCTATATGGTCCTCGTGTCCGTGCGTTAAAATAACGCCGCGCACCTTTTTTCTGTTTTCGATAAGATAAGTTATATCGGGAACAATCAAATCGAAACCGGGAGTTTCTTCGGTAGGGAATATCGCGCCCGCATCGATAATTATAATATCGTCGCCGTACTCTATGGCGGTCATATTTTTGCCTATTTCGCCGACGCCGCCGAGGAATACTATCTTAACCGAGTTGCTTTTTTTCTTTACCTGTCCCGCGCTCTTTTTCTGCGTAACCGCTTCTGCGGGTTTTCTGCGTTTAACGGGCAATGTTTCCGCCTTTTTGGGTTTTAGTAAACCTTTTTTATCCGCAGGGTATCTCTTGTTTTCTCCCGTCTTTTTTACGGAAGCCGAACCGCGTTCGCCTGCGCCGCCCCTTACGTTTTTGGGTATCCTGCGGACTTTTTTAATTTCGTTTTTTGTTTCTTTATTGGGGTTCTGATTTTCCAAAATTTAGTTTTACTCCTATTTTTCCTCTTCACATTAAACGGGGGTTGACGAAAAATCAACCCCCTGTATCTGTTTATCCTGCGTTACTTTTTCCTTACGTCTTTAACAAGACCGTCTTCGATAAGCTCCTCGATGGTTTCGTAAGGGTACATAGCCGCGTAGTCGCGCTCGGGAATTTCTTTCTTTTCGCCGTTGCGCTTTGCAAGCATTTCGTCGATTAACCTGATTGCCTTTCTTACGCCGAGATTGCTCTTGACTTTAACCATCATCGGCGTGCCCGCAACCGATTTATTGTCGGAAACGTCGAGGTGGTGATATACGGAAACTTTATATTCATTGGGGTCGAGCGCAAGATACAGACAGAGCGTCTTGCCGCGTATTTTCATTCTTGCGATTGTTTCTCTGCCCTTATTGAAACGCTCCGCGCCCCACGCAACGTTGGAATTTACCTTTCTGTAAGAGAGAAGCGCGTGTTTGACTTCGCCGTAATACTGCTTGTATTCGTCGTTGCTCTGAATAATTCTTGCAATGAAGCTACGTTTGAACTTCATCATATTCACAAAATCGACTCCGCCCGCATAGTCGGAAAGTTCCCCGGGCATAAGCTCGTCGTCGCCGAACGCGTCAACGTCAAGTACGTTCAAAAGGAAATCGTCGTCTCCCTCGTCCTCGCCTTCCTCTTCTTCGTCGTCGCCGAACTCTTCCTCTTCGGAAGTTTTCACATCTTCCGTTTTAGGCTCTTCCTCTACGATTTCGGGAATAATGTCGCTTACGGTGACAAGTTCTTCCTCTTCTTCGACGGCTACCGCTTCCGCAGTCTGCGCCGCCGCGGCTTCTTCGGCTACGCCCGCGGCTATAATTCCGCCCGCAAGCAACGCCTTTATTTCCGCAATATCGCTTTCGAGATTAGTCAAACGCTCCGCTTTCTGTTCTTCTTCGTTCTGCATAGGCGTGTTCTTGACTATTTCCGAAATCTTGGCGATACTCTCTTCGAGTCTGTCGAATCTTTCGTTGGTTTCCGCGCTGTTTCCTTTCTGCGCGCTTTCCGAAATCTGAGCGATGCTCTCTTTAAGTTTTTCGATTATTTCGTTAACTTCCGCGCTTTCTGCGTTTTGCGCCCTGTCGGAAACCCTTGCAAGATTGTCTTCCAACCTGTCCATACGGACTGCGTCGTTAACTCTCGCAAGACTCTCTTCGAGCCTGTCGAATCTTTCGTTCGTGTCTGCAAGGTTAGCGTTCTGCGCGTTTTCGCTTATTCTCGCGATACTCTCTTCGAGTCTGTCGAACCTCTCGTTCGTGTCTGCGAGGTTAGCGTTCTGCGCGTTTTCGCTCATTCTTGCAAGACTCTCTTCGAGCCTGTCGAATCTTTCGTTCGTTTCCGCAAGGTTAGCGTTCTGCGCATTTTCGCTCTCGGTTTTTTCTTCCGAATTGCCTTGAACGAGTTCCATAAGTTTCGCGTTCGCTTGGTTAGTACTTTCAACCATATCCGTAATGGTTGCTATTCTTTCGTCGAAGCTGTCGAAACGAGCGGCTACGCCCTTTTCGATTTCCGCCGCGACTACTTCCGATATAGCCGAATAGTCGTCTACCAACGCTTCCGCGTCTTCGTAATATTCTTCGTAATCATCCTCTTCTACGTTAAGAAGTTCGGTGATTCTATTAATGCTCTCTTCGAGTTTGTCGAGTTTTTCTCTAAGAGCAGACGTGCCCGCCGCGTTAACTGCGACAAAATTATTCTGCTCTTCTTTTTCCGCGCTTTGGGTCTGAACGGATTCGGAAATTTTCGAAATTCCGTCGTCTATTTTCTGTTCTATTGCGTCAAATCGTTCGTTAACTGCGTATTGCTCTGTAACGATACCGCTGATTTTATTGAGTTCCTCTTCGACTTTTCCGAAACGCTCGTTGGTTTCGTTCGCGCTTTCTACGAGAGCGGAAATAGCCGATACTTTTTCGTCTACGCTGTCAAGACGGGAAGCAACCCCCTTCTCGATTTCAGCGGCGACGATTTCAGAAATTGCCGAATAATCCGCCGCGACTGCGCCTTCGGACTGCGCGTTGGTTTCTTCGGTATAATCCTGCTCGGTCTCGGGAACTTCTTCCGAAATCTCTTCTTCGGTTTCTTCTGCGGAAATCAATTCGGAAATTCTTGCGATGTTCTGCTCGACGCTTTCAAAACGCGCGGTGAGCGTCTTTTCGACTTCTGCGGCAACCGCTTCGGAAAGACGGGTATAGTCCTCTTCTTCCGCATCATCGGTCTCGCCGTACTCTTCGGAAATTTCTTCCGTTTCGAGTTCTTCGGCGTATTCTTCCTCGCCTTCTTCCTCGACGGCGGTTATGATTTCCGTTATTTTTGCTATATTCTCTTCCATACCGTCAAGACGGGCGGAAAGAGTTTTTTCGACTTCCGCTGCAACCGCTTCGGAAAGACGGGTATAATCCTCTTCTTCCGCGTCCTCGGTCTCGCCGTACTCTTCGGAAATCTCTTCCGTTTCGAGTTCCTCGGCGTATTCCTCTTCGCCCTCTTCCTCGACGGCGGTCATAAGTTCGGTAAGTTTTGCAAGGTTCTCTTCCATACCGTCAAGGCGGGAAGATACTCCCTTCTCTATTTCGCTTGCAACAACTTCTGAGAGTACGGAATAATCGTCTTCCGCCAATTCGCCGTATTCCTCTTCGTATTCTTCTTCGTCGGCTACTGCGGTATTCATAAGCTCGGTAAGTTTTGCAATATCGCCCTCAACCTTATCGAAGCGGGAAGAAGTGCCTTTCTCGATTTCTGCGGCAAGCAGTTCGGAAAGTTTACCGTAATCCTGTTCGGGCAATGTAGCTAACGCCGCCGCTTCCGCCGTCTGCTCCGAAACGAACGCATTGCGCAAATCCTGTTCGCCCGCGCGTTCTTCCTTTTCTTCGGCTTTCGCGGTTAAAAGTTCGGTAATTCTTGCAAGCTCTTCCTCGACTCTGTCAAAGCGAGCCAAAGTTTCGTCGTTGCAGGTAACGTTTTCCGAAATCTTGGCGATTTCGTCCTCGACTTTATCGAATACGACTGCCGTGTCCTCGTTATCGGAAACAAGCTCGGATACTTTGGTAAGCTCTTCTTCGAGTTTGTCGAAGCGAGCCGCAACTTCTTCGTTACCCGACACAAGTTCGGAGATTTTAGCAAGCTCTTCTTCGAGTTTGTCGAAGCGAGCCGCAACTTCTTCGTTGCCCGACACAAGTTCGGAGATTTTAGCAAGCTCTTCTTCGAGTTTGTCGAAGCGAGCCGCAACTTCTTCGTTGCCCGTTACAATCTCGGAAATCTTAGATAGTTCGTCTTCCGCTTTTTCGAGGCGTTCGCCGTTGTCGGCTCCTTCTACAAGCGCGGTAATCTTATTGAAGTTTTCGTCCACGCTGTCAAAACGCGAAGCGACTTTATTTTCTATTTCCTGCGCGACAAGTTCGGTAATTCTCGAAATTCCGTCGTCGTCGATAACTATGTCGTAGTCATGGTCTTCCTGCGATTCGATAAGTCTTTCGGAAATCGCATTGCAAATGCTTTCGCTGTCTACAGTAGGCTGAGGCATTGCGCTTACGACGTCTATGACGGCGCCCGTAATCTTATCTGTAATTTCGTCGGTATCGAATTCGGGCAGGTAGTTGGAAAGAACCGCCGCCGCCTTGTCTGCAATGGCGTCCTCGTTAATGCCCGCGACTGTGATTTTTTCGCTGATGCGTTCAGCCATTTCTTCGTAGTCGGGCGCGTTGACGGCAGCCAAATCAAGCGCTTCGCGCAGTTTGTCCGATATTATATTGGAAATTTTATTGTAATCGAGATGCTCCGCTATTTCCTTTGAAATTGAAGAACAGCCATTGTCGTCAACGAGAATTTCGAAATCTTCCGATTTAAGCGAACCGACTTTGAGCGAAATTCTGTCGGCAAGTTCTTCTTCGTCTATATCCGTCTGAACTGCGGGATAAGCCGCGGCGGCAAAGTTTGTTTCGCCTTTGAACGCGCCTACTTTGCGGGCGATGCGTTCGGCAAGGCTCTCTTCGTCTATATTCACGGCGGCGGCGACGGGCGCGGGCGTCTCATCAACGCGCAGTCCGCCGAGCTTTTCGGCTATCCTTTCCGCAATTCCTTCCTCGTCTACGGCTACGGAAGTTGCGGCTGTTTCCGCATTGGCAACCCTTACGCCGTCAACGTTGATATAATCTGCAACCTGTTTTGCAAGTTTTTCGCCGTCAACCGTAACAAGCTCGGCAACCTGCCTTGCGATTTGCGCGCTGTCAACCGAAACTTTAACGTTAGCCGTTTCAACTTCGGGTACGACGATTTGCTCCGCTACTTTGGAAGCTAT
The DNA here is from genome assembly GCA_947245485.1 of uncultured Clostridia bacterium. Classification (GTDB taxonomy): domain Bacteria; phylum Bacillota; class Clostridia; order Christensenellales; family Borkfalkiaceae; genus Coproplasma. Next base: position 12,642 of record CAMXOH010000020.1, read on the forward strand.
ATAATCGGGAGAAATCACCTCGCGCGCGGAAATGAGCGACGCAATTTTTTCCGCAAGTTTATCGTAGTCTATTTCTTCCTTTACGAAAGTCTGTACGGGCGCGGCAACCTGCGCGGGCACGGGATATGCCACGGGTTGAACGGTTGTGTGCGGGTACTGCACGGGCGATTTCGCGCTTTCGAAGCCGAACTGCTCTACGCGCATAGAGAGAATTTCGAACTTGTCCGCGAGCATAGAGTGCGCGCCTTCGTTCCTTCTCATCTGGTCGCATATAACGTTCAGCTTTGACATAACCTGCGACAAATCAATTTCCACGGGTTCGGAAGTGCGTTCGGACACCGTTATTTTGTCTGAAAGTTCGCCGTAAGCCTTTTCGTTTAATTTGGTGCGTTCGTATATTCTTTCGAGCTTTTCGCTTAGCGACGAAATGAGATTTTCGTTGCGCTTATTCTGCTCGGAAAGCTCCGCAAGTTTATCGGCGATATCGGAATAAGCCGTATCGCTCTTTACGCTCTGCCGGGCAACGTCGTTGAGCTTATCGGCGATACCGTTGAAAGTATCGTCGCGCTCCTTGGACTGTTCGGAAATTTCAGTGATTTTTTCCGCAAGTCCCGCGTAAATATTCTCGCTCTGTTTTGCGAGATACAAAAGCTCCTGCTTCAACGCCGAATTTTCGCTTTGAAGCTGGTCGAATATTTCCCCGCTCTGTTTTACGACGTAAGCGGAATCGTGATTATTTTTCGAGAACATCTCGACAGCCTCGTCTATACGGGCGAGGGCGAGCTTGGTCTGTTCGCACAGTTCCTCCTGCTTTAAAGCAATGTTCTGCGTGCAACGAATAAGGACGTCCGCCTTTTTGGGCGCACCCGCTTCGTATTCCGGAATTTTATCGTATGCCATAACGCACCTCTGAAAACTGTAAAATTAATTACAATAGTAATAGCTATTGTATAGTTTACACCAATTTAAAGAAAAAGTAAATGATTATAGCAATTTTTTTTGACGATTTTTAAAATTTTTAGCGTTAACCGCGTAATACTACGGGGGCAAGTTAATTTACCCCCGTAATTTTAAGCCGCGCGTATAAATAGATAAAAGTCAGCCAATAATAAGAAAAAACCGCACGGAGGCATTATTTATGGCTAAGAAAAAAATAGCAAAGCTCAGCGACGAGCAATACCGCAAATACATTATGAGTCTTAAAGACGACGCGGCTTTATACAACGCGGACGGCGAAATGCAGATACCCGACGAACTTAAAAAGAGTAAAGAAAACGGGCAATTTACAAATAAAAACTAAGATTATTAAATCCCGACTGCGCATTCCGCGCAGTCGGGATTTTAACTCTATATATGAACTTTACTTAATTCGAAAATACTCACGCTTTCAGAGCAGTATACAGATTACGCCGCCCTTGCCCTCGTTTATAATTCTCGTTATCGCGCGGCGCATTTTTGCCTTGGTATCGTCGTGCATACAGGATACCTTGCCCGAAAGTCCTTCCTTAACCATTCCGCGGAGAGATTTGCCGAAAACGTTTGTCTCCCACATTCCGTCGGGATTGGTTTCGAAACCCGTCATCATACCCTGAACAATGCCCTCGCTCTGAGCCGCGCTGCCCATTATCGGACTGACTTCGCCCGTCACGTCTATTTTGACTATATGGTAGCTCGGCGCCGTTGCGCGCAGTTTTATGCCCACGCTTCCGCCCTGTCTTACTACTTTGGGTTGTTCGAGGCTCATATCCGAGTCGTCCGGCTGAACTATACCGTAGCCGTTGACTTTCGCGCACTCGAAAGCGTCCTTTATTTTATCGTAACTGCGCTTTGCTTCCGCCGTGCCGCTCACGTAGCGCATAAGCGAGCATTCGTCGGATATGCTGTCGCCTGCGATTTCGGAGAGCATTTCGAAGAAAATACCCTCTCTCGGCTGTGCGGAAATTTCCGCCTTGCCTTCCGATAAATTCATAGAAACGGACGCCTCGCCGTTCCAATATCCGCAACCCGAAAACATATCGTCGAACGCCGTACAGTCTTTCATTCTGCAAATCTTGGGCGCGGCGGCGCGGACGCGTTCGAGAAGTTCGCTAACCGCCGTGCATTCGGGCGAGAGGTAACGCATCCATTCGGGAATTTTAACGTCGAAAGACAGCACGGGGAATTCGAAGAGAACGGCTTTTAAAATATTCAAAAGTCCTTCCGCGTCGATACTTTCGCAGTTAGCGGCGATAACCGTATTGCCGTACTTTGTTTCGAGCTCGGTTTTGAGCGCACGCGCTTCGGGTGCAGACGGGTCCGAACAGTTGAGTACTATTACGAAAGGTTTGCCTATGCTTTTAAGGCTGTTAACCGTCCGCTCCTCCGCGCCCACGTAGCCTTGGCGGGGAATACCGGCTATGCTGCCGTCTGTCGTTACGAGTACGCCTATGGTGGAATGTTCCTTAATTACGCGCTCTGTTCCGAGAGCCGCCGCTTCCGCAAACGGAAGAGGTTCTTCGCTCCACGGCGTATTTACAAGACGGGGTTTACCGTCCTCCTCGAAGCCGGAAGCTCCGTCGGTGACAAACCCCACGCAGTCGATAAGACGAACGTTGGCTTCCGCATTTTCCATTCTTACCCCAACCGCCTTTGCCGGCACGAACTTGGGTTCGGTGGTCATTACGCTCTTTCCCGAAGCCGACTGCGGTAACTCGTCCGTCATCACGCTTTTCGCGTTCGCATCCGAGACGTTGGGAATGACAAGTTCCGTCATGAACTTTTTAATCAACGTCGATTTACCCGTTCTTACGGGTCCGACAACTCCTATATAAATATCTCCGCCGCTTCTTTTTGCAATGTCCTCGTAAACGTTATAATCCAGCATATCCGCCTCCGCAAAATCTATGTGTATAATAACTTACTGCCGAATTTGCGTTTTTAGAACCTGCAAAATTAAATTTATTTTATTTGAACGCCCGCAGACCGAAAGCCTGCGGGCGTTTCCCTATTATTAATATTATCAGTGAGTTTTTAATATTTCCGAATAAAATTCGTTCATTTCGGTTTTTGTTTTGAAAAACGCAACGTACATTTCGTTGCCCATCGTACCGCTTAAAACTTCGGGCACTCTTCCCGTCATTTTAAGGTTTTGCGAATATCTCTCTTTAATATCCGCGTCCGAAAGCACGAAGTTTTTGCCGTCTCTTCTGCCCGCAAACGCGCAGTAGAATCTCTCTCCCGCCTGAATTTCCGTTCCGCCGTAAGCCAAAACGTCCGCCCAGATTTTATACACGTCGACGCTGTTCGCGTAATTCATCATATCGGGAGAAATTCCGCCGCTGGGACGCATATTGACTTCGAGAGCGACTATTTCGCCCTTTTTGCCCGCGTTCTGTTCCTTGTTGAGGCGGAAGAACTCGAAATGGATAAAACGGTTTTTGACGCCGAACGCCTTTACTGCCGCTCTGCCCGCTTCGCACAAATCGGGGCAGGGTTTGTTCAATATGTAGAAAAGACAGTTTCCCGCGTTATTGACGACGTCCATAAGCGAGTCGGGCGTTACGTTGCCCGTTTCGAATACGGGTTCGCCCGCGCCGTCTATTACAGCGTCGTAAGTGCAAACCTCGCCGTCCACGTATTCTTCCATAATATATTGGACGGGAAGTCTGTTTTCGAGAAAGAGCATAAGCTCCCGTTCATTGTTGATTTTATGCGTGTCGCTTGCGCCGACTCCGCAGTCGGGTTTGACTATAACGGGATAACCCGTTTCGTCTATGAACTTTTTGCAGTTCTTCTCGTTCTTTACTATGCAATGTCTTGAAACTTTTACGCCCGCTTTCGTAAAGTACTTTTTCATCTGCGACTTGTACTTTATTTTTTTAACGTCTTTCTGTAAAAAACCCGTCTTTATATTGAAAGCCGTCCTGAGCGCCGCGTCGCGTTCGAGCCAGTATTCGTTGTTGCTTTCGAGATATTCGATTTGTCCGTACTTGAAGATGAAAAAAGCAACCGCGCGGTAAACTTCGTCATAGTTTTCAAGACTGTTTACTTTGTAATACTCGTTTACCGAATTTTTTACTTCCACGCTCAATGCGTCGTAGGGACAGTCGCCTATTCCCAAAACGTTGAAACCGTTGTTTTGAAGCTGTTTGCAGAATTTCCAATAATTTTCGGGGAAATTGGGTGATATAAAGATAAAATTTCTCATACTACCGCTCCTTTATTAATTTTTATTTACCTTTGAGAAGCCGAGCGCGTCCATAAAAAAGGGAATGCACTTTTCCCAGCTCGCTTCCGAATGCGTTCCACCCGGAACTATGCGCGATGCGAGCAATACGTTTTTTTGTATAAGCGCGGCGCACGTGTCCGCGAATACACTTTTCTGAACGTCGTGATTTTTAAACTCTCTGCTGCCGTAATCCATATACAGTACGGTGTCTTTGCCGAATTTACCGCGTCCGACGAACGGCGGAACTTCTCCTCCGTAAACCCAAAGACTTGGCGAAAGCGCCGCCCCGCGCGAAAAATACGCGTTGTATTCAGAGAGCGCGTAAACAGTCATAAGTCCGCCCATCGAACTGCCGCCGAGCGCAGTATTCTCCCTGTCTGGTAAAGTGCGGTATTTCGCGTCGATTAACGGTTTGAAAACTTTGACGAGCCAATCCATATACAGTTTACCCCTGCCCTTGATTTTTTCGCCGTTTTTAAAGACGAAATCAACGGGAGAGTATTCCGAAAGCCTGCCGTTTCCGACGGTATCGCACTCCGCGGCGGCGACGATAAGCGGAATGCCCGTTCTGTCGAGGAACTCTTTCAGTCCCCAACACTTGCCGTAAGTTGCTTCGCCGTCGAAAAAAAGATTGTGTCCGTCGAACATATACATTACGGGATAGCGTTTGTCTTCATTATATTCGTAATCTTCCGGAAGATATACGTAAGCCTTTCTCGCCCTGTCCCCCGTAAGGGAAGGAAGGGTAATATCCCATTGTTCAACCATAACGCGCTTTTAACCGAGTCCTCTTACTTTATATGCGAATTGATGAAATTAAGTATATCGTTCTGAACCTGTTCTTTACAGTCGTCGTTTAAAATTTCGTGGCGCGCGTCCTCGTAAAGTTTAACGTTCACGTCCTTGACGCCAGCTTTGACGAACTTATTGTACGCCTTGTTCACGCCCTTGCCGTAATCGCCGACGGGGTCGTCCGCGCCCGAAACGAAGTATACGGGCAAATCCTTGGGAACGGCGTCTATCGTCTTTTGCGAACACGCGTCCTTGATTATTCCGAACAGAACTTTATAGCCGTTATTCGTAAACGAAAAACCGCACAACCCGTCCGCCTCGTACTTGTCCACGTTATCGGTATTTTTGGAAAGCCAGTCGTTTTGCGTGCGCGCAGGTTTGAATTTTTTATTGTAAGAGCCGAAAGCAAGTTTTTTAATAAAACCGCTTCTGTGCCTTGCGCCGCGGAAAAAAGAACTTATACCTACGAAGCACAGCGCGGAATTGAGCGTGAGCGCATCTTTAAACCCCGAACCCATTATAATCGCGCCGTCGAACTCGCCGCCGTACAGCGAAATATACTTGCGGCAGAAGAACGAACCCATACTGTGTCCGAGAATGAAGTAAGGCTTGCCCTCCGTCTGCTTCTTCACCGCAAGGTGCAGGGCGCGAATATCCGCGATTACCATAGAGGGTTCGCCCTGCTTGTTGAAGTAACCGTAATCCTGTTTGGTATAAACCGACTGTCCGTGTCCGAGGTGGTCGTCCGCGCAGACGAGAAAGCCGTTGGACGCGAGGAATTCCGCAAAAGGCGCATACCTTGCCGCGTATTCCGCCATACCGTGGATAATCTGCACAACGCCCTTTATTTCGCCTTCCGGCTTCCAGATGCAGGCGTGAATGGTTGTTCTTCCGTCGTGAGAGGGAAAATAAATATCTTTCATTATCTATGCTCCGTTAAAGTGAAATTTGTTTTAAGTTGTCGGGTGAAATACCGCGTTCGCCGTTCTCTATTTCGTGCGCCATCGAAATCACCGCATCGTTCACGGGAGTTTTAACGCCGAACTTTTTGCCGAGCCGCTGTATAACGCCGTTTATGTATTCTATTTCGCACTTCTTCCCCGCGCTCAAATCGAAATACATACCCGAAGTAAGTTTTTTATGGTTTTGCATTGCAAACGGTATTAGCGCGTTTGCGCAGAACTTTTTAAACCCGCCGTTGTGACGGTAAATCTTGACTATGTCGTGTCCCTGTATGGTTCCTATCTCCACGCCGCACTCCTCCGCGACTTTGAACGCCTCGTTCAAAAGCGCAAGAGCGAGTTTGCGCGACGGGTTCTTTTTCGAAACCTCGCCGAAAGTCATACCCGAAACCGCGGAAAGCGGCGAGAACGCAGAATTTACGGCGAGCTTCGCCCAGCGCGCGCTGAAAAAGTTTTCTTCCACGTTCACTTTTCCCGCGCATTCGAGATATTCCTTTACAGGCTCTATCCAACGGTTATAGCCGTGCATCGAACCGAGCGAAAAAGACATTTTGCTCTTCTTGGAAGTCAGCTCCGCCGTGCCCGCGTCAATTGAATTCGCGCCCCAACTGACGGCGCAACCCAAACATCTTTTCGAGCCGACTGCCTCTATTACGGAAGGTTCGGGCAATCCGTTTTGCAGTGTGCAAACCACTCCGTCGTCGGCAAGATAGTCGCGCAAAGTAGGTAAAATTTTAGCGTTTTCCCGCTGTTTCGTCAGAAGAAAAATTATGTCGTAGCAACCGCTCATTTCGTCGGGAGTAAGCGCGTTGACTCGCACCGTGAAATTGGCGTTGCCGAGAACGCGCGCGCCGTGCTCTTTTATCGCTTCGACGTGCCCTACGTTCCTCGTAATCAAATCTATTTGTTTTCCGCTTGCGGATATATATGCGCCGAGAATGGTACCCATTGCCCCCGCGCCGTAAATTGCAGCCCTCACTGCTTTAACCTCACATATGCAATTTCAGCCATAGCTTTATAAGCCTTTTCGCTGGGATGAAGATGGTCCCCGCTGTCGAACCCTTCGGCAAACGCGGCGGCGTTCGAGTCCGAACGCACTGCGGCGTCGAAATCGATTACTCCGTCCACGCAAATGCCCGTCCTGATGCGCCCGTTCAGCTCTTCCCTCAAATCTTCGCGGAACTGCGCATACGTGCGCCAACCGTAAATGGGAAGAAGCGTGCCGAGATAGGTTTTGAGTCCCGCGCTCTTTGCTATGGAAATATAATCTTCGAGTCCTTTTTCCAATTCGCCGACTGTCGGTAAATCGCTCATCGGGCGGAACGGGTTTATATCCGTTCCGACAGGATGAATTATATCGTTAATTCCGTGCTGTATAATCACGGTATCGGCGCCGCTCACGGAGGAAATTTCCCTCTTGAAACGGTGTTCGCCCGAAAGTCCGTAACTTTCGTAAGTAATACATTTATATTCGCGCAATATCCGCGTTCCGCTCGCCGCGCGGCGTATAACCGCTGTTTTCTCGTACGGGTTCGCCATACATTCGAGCGCGAGATAATCCGGCCAGCTTTGCGAAGTTATGCTGTCGCCGTAGCAAATCACTGCGCGACAATCGTCGTCCGTAAAAACGTCGATGCCGGTAAGAAAATAGAAAGTCTGCGTACTGCGCGTAGTATCGAGCGGCAGAACCGCCGATAACGTCTTGTTGCCGAGCGAGAAAAATCCGCGCGAAAGCGGTCCCGTAATCACTACCGCCGAACGCATAAGCGTAAAATTTTCAAGATATATGCTTACTGATATATCTCCTGACGGTTTGACGCGGAAACTTATTTCATCCGAAAAAATCTCTTCTCCCGCGCCGATTGTCACACTCTCTTTGCCCGCAAAAGTGACGAGAGCCGCGTCCTTTAAATTTATCTCCCTGTCTGAAACCGCGGGCGCGAGCGTCACCTGATTTAATGTGACGGGTTCGGTTCCGCAGAAGTTTGAAAAGTGCAGGCGCACGGCGTTTCCGCCGAACGCGCATTTAACGGGATAGCGCAGTGTAATATCCCGCGCATAAGCTTCGGGGCGGCGTTCCGCAACCGACGTTGCGTTGCCCCAAACAGTGACCCATTTGGACATATCCGAAATCCTTTAATTAAGGTTATTTTTTACTGTGTTTACGCTTAAAACCGTTGAACGCGTAAATGAGTTTTTCGACTGTGCTTTTCTTCATTTTTCCGTACTGCGCGAGCGTGCGCAACGGAAGATATTGCATAGAGCCGTACACTGTTTTTCTGTTGCGCACAAAGCGCAAAATGCTTTTGGCAAACAGCCGCCCGAACAATCCTCTCGCGTTCTTTATTTCGCACAGCGGCGTATGCAAATCGCACGCAACCCGCCCTTTTTTGTCTTTCTTTATTTCGTAGCCGCGCGCCTGTAAACGTGAAGTATCGCACGGCGGTATGTATTTTACGCCCGAACGCATTACTTTCGCGCTCAGCCTTAAATCAGCCGACGAAGCGCCGATAAATATTACGTACTCTCCCTCCGCCAGCGCCCATTCGCCCGAGCTTGTATCGAACGAGCGGAAAGTATATTCGTCGAAATCGATACTTACACGCTTGCTTTCGCCTGCGGCGAGAAAAACTTTATCGAAACCCTTTAACTGCAATTTCGGCGCATTGGCGTTTTCGGGATACCGAACATAGAGCTGTACGGCTTCCCCGCCCGCGCACTCTCCCGTATTCGTAACGGTGAAAGAAACCCCCGTTT
>CAMXOH010000021.1 GCA_947245485.1 uncultured Clostridia bacterium
TTCCTCGCAATGACGACAAATCAGCAACGCTTCCGCTTCTTTTTTGCCTCCCGCACAGCGGGAGGTTGTCTTTTAACAAAACGTAACCCCCGCGGATATATCCGCGGGGGTTAATTATTTAATTTACTCTTATTTGCAGAAAGCGAGGCAAGCCTTGTAAAGCTCGTAAATATCAGCCTTCGAAATAAGTTCGTAGGGCGCGTGCATAGAAAGCACGGGAACGCCGACGTCCACTGTATCTATGCCGAGATTGCCTATAAATTTGGCAACCGTGCCGCCGCCGCCCGCGTCAACCGCGCCGAGTTCGCCCGTCTGCCATATAACGCCGTTGTCTTCGAAAATATCGCGTATAAAGCCCATAAATTCGGCGGGAGCGTCGTTTGTAGAGGACTTGCCGCGCGCGCCCGTGTATTTGGAAACAGCAGCGCCGCAGTTAACAAACGTGGTATTGCGCTTTTCGTAAGCCGAGCTGTAAGCGGGGTCGAAACCTGCCGTAACGTCTGCCGAAATGCACTTGGAATTGTATCTTACCTCGATGGGGTTTGCGCCGAAAGAATGTGCGATTGTGTCGAGAACGTCGCATATAACCTTGCTCTGCATTCCCGTCGTTCCGTCGCTTCCCACTTCCTCTTTGTCCGCAAATACGGCAACCACGGTGTGTGGCGAATCGCAGTCGAAAACAGCTTTCATTTCGGGGTATGCGCATACCTTGTCGTCGTGTCCGTAAGCAGAAATAAGCGAAGAGTCGAAACCGACGTCGCGCGCCTTACCCGCGGGTACGAAGCAGAGTTCGGAACACTGGAAATCGACTTCGGTTATTCCGTACTTTTTATTGAGAAGTTTCAAAATCGCCGCTTTTACGCCTTCCTTCTCCTCTTCGTCGCCGACTAACGGAAGTCCGCCGACTACCGCGTTGAGACTTTCGCCGTCGATTGCCTTTCCGAGAGTTTTATTGGACTGTTCGCCGCCGAGGTGGGGCAGAAGGTCGGTAATGTAGAATATGGGGTCGTTTTCGTCCTCGCCCACGCAGACTTCCTTCTTTTCGCCGCCGCGAAGCATTACCACGCCGTGAAGCGCAAGGGGCAGAGCGGTCCACTGATACTTCTTAATGCCGCCGTAATAGTGCGTTTTAAGATAGCAAAGTCCCGCTTCCTCGAATAAGGGATTGGGTTTCAAATCGAGACGGGGCGAATCCACGTGCGCAATCATAATGCGTACGCCGTCCTTTGCTACGTCCTCTTTACCTACCCTTATAAGGAAAATGTTCTTTCCGCGGTTAAGGAAGTAACGCTTATCCCCTGCCTTTAATTTTTCCGCAAAGCTGAATTCCTTGAAACCGTTTTCTTCCGCAAGTTTCACGGCTTCGTTCGAAGCGTCGCGTTCGGTCTTGGAATTGTCGAGAAATTTCTTATATCCTTCGGCAAATTCGTAGATTTTTTTGAGTTCGTTGCCGTCGGCTTCTTTGTATACGTTTTTACGTACGTATTTAAGTTCCATAATTTCCTCCATAGATGTAGTTGAATTTACTCTAACAATTATAATATCGCAGAACGAAGTTGTCAAGCGGTTCACCAAATTGTCACCCAAACGTTAAAAAAGTAACCTATTATGCAACTTTTGCCAAAAATTTTTTTAAATAAGTTAATTAAGTATTTTACTATCTATTAAAAATAGTGTATAATGGTACAGTATTTAATATAGTCGCGCGCGTAAGGAAAAATAAAGCATGAAAAACGGGAAGACAGCCGCAAAAAAAATTGCAACGCTTGCAATATTTACTGCGCTGAGTTTAATCACTTTCATAATCGAAAACCAATTCCCCTCGATGCTCATTCCCGGCGCGAGAATGGGACTTGCGAATATATTCTCGTTCGCCGCGCTTATTATGTATTCTCCTGCGGAGGCTTTCGCCGTTCTCGTTATAAGGACAAGCCTCGGCGCGGTGTACGCGGGCAACGTTTCCGCGCTTTTGTACAGTTTTACGGGCGGCGCCGTTTCTATGACGGTTTCCTCCCTTTTAATGTACTTGCTCTATCCGAGAATTTCGGTTATGGCGGTAAGCATTTGCGCGGCGGTATCGCACAATATCACGCAGAACATAGTCTTCGTGCTCCTGTCGGGCACGGCGCTTACGTTCGGCTATATGCCCTACCTCGTACTTCTTGGAATAGTTTCAGGCAGTATCGTCGGCGGGGTGACTATGCTTATTTTCAAGAAAGTGCCGAAGAGCGTGTTTGAAAAAGCATTGGCAAAGAAAAATAATCCGTAAAGGATATTTTATAAACGCAATAAAAATTTATAAGGAGTATTTTAAGTTGAAAGCAGTAAAAGGAAAATACTACTTCGGCGGCGTGCATCCGCACGACGAAAAGAAACTTTCGCAGACAGCCGCCCTTGAAGTATTGCCCGTACCCGAAACCGTGGCAATTTCTCTTTCGCAATCGCTTGGCAAACCCGCCGTTCCCGTCGTGGAAGTCGGCGCGGAAGTCAAAGAAGGCGAATTGATTGCAAAAGCGGACGGCGCCATTTCTTCAAACGTGTTCGCAAGCATTTGCGGTACCGTCACGGAAATCAAGACGTTGCAGGGAATGAACGGCAATGATGAAACGCACATCTTCATCAAAGCCAACGGCAAAAATGACAAGAGTGAACTTCCCCCTCTCTCCGAACCTTCGGCGGACGAGATTAAGGAAAGAATCAAAGACGCAGGCATTGTAGGTCTGGGCGGCGCGGGTTTCCCCACGGCGGTAAAAGTATCGCCCAAAACGCCTGTCGATACTCTCATTGTCAACGGTGCGGAATGCGAACCCTACCTCACGTGCGACCACAGGCTTATGTGCGAAAAAACCGACGAAATCGCGCGCGGCGCAAGGTACATTGCAAAGGCATTGGGCGTTACGAAAATTTTAATCGGAATAGAAGCCAACAAACCCGACTGTATAGCGGCTTTCGAGAATTACGACGACATTCAACCCGTAATACTTAAAAAGCAGTATCCTATGGGCGGCGAAAAACAGCTTATTTACGTTACTACGGGCAGAAAAGTCGGAATAGGCAAACTGCCTGCGGACGTAGGCACGATAGTGCAGAACGTTGCTACCTGCTACGCCGTATGCGAAGCCGTAGAGCTCGGCAAACCGCTTTACGAGAGAGCGCTCACCGTTTCGGGAAGAGCCGTTCAAAACCCCAAAAACCTTTGGGTTAAAGTCGGAACGCCCATACAGGCGATTGTGGACTTCTGCGGCGGCAATGCCGAACTCACGAAAAAAGCGGTAGCGGGCGGTCCTATGACGGGCGTTGCGCTCGGCGGGTTCGACTCCTATACTCATAAGACTACCTCGGGTATTCTTCTTATGACGGAAAAGGAAGCGGCAGCCGACGAACCCACGCCCTGCCTCAACTGCGGAAAATGCGCGGACGTCTGCCCCATGCACCTTATGCCTATGAACACTGCGTTCTACTCGGCGGCAGGCGATATGGAAGCGGCGGCTAAATACGGCAATACCGCGGCTTGTATAGAGTGCGGTGCGTGCGAATACGTTTGCCCCGCTAAACGCCCTTTAATTCAGGCAATAAGAAAGACGAAGGCTTACCTTCGCAATAGGAAATAAGGAGAAAAGATAGATATGTTCGACAATACAGTTGTAGTTTCTACCCCTCCTCACGTTAAATCGAAACGCACGACGCGCGGAATAATGCTTGACGTAGTTATTTCGTTAGCTCCCTGCGCGATAATGGGCATTGTATTCTTCGGTTGGCGCGCGCTTATGCTCGAACTTGTTACGGTTTTCACTTGCGTTGCGACGGAGTTCGTTTATTTCTTTTTACAGAACAAAGGATTTTCGAACAAATGCGCGCATGCGGGCGAGGTGTGCAAGCGCTGGCTTAAACAGTTTGACGTGAGCTCGGTTGTAACGGGACTTATACTCGCGCTTATACTTCCCTCCGCAGTACACTGGTACGAAGCGGTAATAGGCGGCATTTTCGCCATTGCGGTAGTTAAAATGCTTTTCGGCGGAACGGGCAAAAACCTCGTTAACCCTGCGGCGGCGGCGCGCGTATTTATGTTTTTGAGCTTCTCGGCTACGATGATAAAATACGGCTTGCCTGCAATAGACGCAATTTCAGCCGACAGCGGCACGCTTGCGACGGGCGCGACAAACCTTTCGGTTCTGCTCGGCAAGAACCCTTCGACGAAACTTTCCGCGCTTGACCTCTTCCTCGGTACGGGCGTTGCGGGTTGTATCGGCGAAACGAGCAAGGCGGCGATACTTCTCGGTTTCATTTACCTTGTAGCAAGAAAAGTCATTAAATGGTGGCAACCCCTGTTCTTCATTGCAGTGTTCGGGTTTGTCGCGGTACTTACTTCGGGATTTGCTTACGACACATATACGTTCGATATCGAGCTGTTCCTCCCCCACATTCTTTCGGGCGGCGTACTGTTCGGAGCCGTGTTTATGTTCACCGATTACGTAACTTCCCCCAAATGCGTATGGGCACAGCTTCTGTTCCTCGGTGTTTCGGCTATTCTCGTTGCCGTAATGCGCTATCTTACTACGCTTGAAGTCACTTCGTTCATAATTCTTCTTATGAACCTGTTCGTACCTCTCATCGACAAATACGTAATGCCCAGACCTTTCGGCTATAAAAAAGAAAAGAAAGTAAAGGAGGAAAATTAATATGACTGCAAAAGAATTTTTCAAAAGCACCTCCTTTAAGTGTATAGTAGCTCTTTTAAGCATACTCCTCGTCTGCGGTATCTTCCTTACGATAATGCACGGACTTTTGGAAGTAACGGCGGAAGAAAAACTCGCAAGGGCGATAAACAAAATTTACGGCAAAAACGTAACGACTGAAGTTTCCGATATCAAAAACAAAGAGCTTGACCTTGCGACTATCGAAGAAGCGTACTGCGTAACTTCCGAAGGCGGAAACTATCTCGTCAAATCCACGGGCAAAGGCGGATTTGCGGGAACGGTTACTTGCTGGGTTGTAGTTGAAATCAAAGACAACAACGTTTCCGGTATAGGCAAAGTCACTATCGACTCATACGTAGGCGAAACGCAGATGGCTGAAATCAAGCAGTCGTTTTTGGACAGTTTCAGCACGGGATATAAAGACGGCATCTACTACACAACCGACGACGGCTTCAAAGTATCGAGTTCCACAAAGTCCTCGAACGCAATATGCAACGCGGTAAACGGCGCGCTTCAATACGTTAAGACCGAAAAACTCGGTATGGAAACAAACGATATATTCAAAGATTTCGCTTACACGCAGTTCATCGATAAAAAGTCCACTACCTTTAAACTTTCCAAGGACGGCGGAATTACGTATAACATTACCGCAAACGGTTACGGTTACGCGGACAAATTCGAAATAGAAATCACCGTTTCCAAAGACAAAACCATTTCGGCTTATAAAGTAACCAAAGACGGTTCCTCCGGCGGATACGAAACTCCCGAAAATATCGTCAACGGCGAGAAGTTTATCGGAAAGAAACTCGAAGATATTACGGCTATTCTCGGCGAAGGACTCGAATACCCCGGCGACGATTTAAACACCGAAATCAATACCGGTTCGAGCAACTCGACTTACGTCTGCTACGCCGCGGCGGCATTTGCGCTTGCAAACTACGACGTTGCGCTTGCAAATATCGATATGTTCGAAAACTTCGAATACGTTAAATTTATAAACAAATCAAAATCCAAGTATGTTGTGAACGACGATTTGAGCGTAACTTACACTCTTAACGTTAACAGCTACGGTTATACGGATAAATTCGAAATAGAAATCACCGTTTCCAAAGACAATACCATTTCGGATTTCAAGATAACCAAGGACGGCACTACCGACCCTTATGAAACGCCTGCAAACATTGCGAACGGCAAAAAGTTTATCGGTATGAAACTCGAAGACATTACCGCTGTTCTCGGCGAAGGACTCGAATACCCCGGCGACGACAAGAACACCGAAATTAACACAGGCGCGAGCAACTCGACTTACGTTTGCTACACTGCGGCGGCGTTCGCTCTTGCAAACTACGACAACTGCGTTCCCGCAGAAAGCGAAGGAGGCAACGCAAATGAATAAGTATAAAAAAATAACTCTCGACGGGTTGATTTTCCAAAACCCCACGTTTATGCTCGTTTTGGGTACCTGCCCCACTCTCGGACTTATTAACTCCGCGTTCTCTTCTATGGGAATGGGACTTACGGTTCTCGTTATCCTTACTTTAAGCAACGTTTTGATTTCGCTTTTGAGAAAGGTTATACCCAACGAAGTGCGCATACCCTGCTATATAGTCATTATAGCGACGCTCGTAACGTTCGCAAGAATGTTCCTTGAAAAGTTCCTTCCCGATTTGTACGACAGCCTCGGCGGTTTCCTTGCGTTAATCGTAGTAAACTGCATTATCCTCGGCAGAGCGGAAGCGTTTGCCAACAAGCACAACGTTGCGGAAGCCGCGGTAGACGGAATTTCGCAGGGACTCGGATTTACTCTTGCGCTTACGGTTATGGGCATTATCTGCGAATTCTTCGGCAAAGGCTCGCTGTTCGGATACGCAATAATGGATTTCAAAATCGCTATGCTTGCTACTCCCGCAGGCGCGTTCCTCGTATACGGCATATCAATCGCGGTATTCGTATACGTCGTAGACGGCGTACAGAGAATGTTGCGCGTTAAGGCAAACAAACTTGCGCGCGAAAATATGTTAAAGGAGGCGGCGTAAATTATGGGTACTTTCATTGCGATAGTTCTTGCGGCTGTTCTTACAAACAACTTTATTACGGCTAAAACTTACGGTATCTGCCCCTTCCTCGGCGTATCCAAAAAGACTTCGTCCGCGGCGGGTATGGGAATTGCCGTTACGCTTGTAATGGTGCTTGCAACCCTCGTCACGTATCCCATTTATATGTACGTGATGGTTCCGCTTAAAATTGAATTCCTTGAAATCATATTCTTCATCTTCATTATAGCTTCCCTCGTGCAGATGCTTGAAAAAATCATACAGAAGGTTTCCCCCACGCTTTACGGCGCAATGGGCATATACCTTCCCTTGATTACGACGAACTGCGCCGTGCTCGGCGTAACCGAACTTGTTATAGGCGATATGTCGGCTATAATAGGCACCGCTTCGATGAATATCGGCTGGGCGGTACTGTACGCGCTGTTCGCAGGTCTCGGATTTACTCTCGTTATGATTATAATGAGCGGTATGCGCGAAAAACTCAACTACTATAAAACGCCCAAGGCGCTTGCGGGTTTCCCCATTGCAATGGTAACGGCTTGCTTCATCTGTATGGCGTTTATGGTGTTCACCTATATAGTGTAAGGAGGCTTGAAAATGAATTTGCTTACAATTACTGCACAGACGTGGATTACGGTAGGAATCGTAGCCGGTATATTTGCCGGTTCCGCCCTGCTCATCGGCGCGCTTATACTTGTTGTCGGTAAGGTTTTCAAAGTCAACGTAGACGAGAAAATCACCAAGATACTCGAAAACCTCGCGGGCGCTAACTGCGGCGGTTGCGGCTGTTCGGGTTGCGGCGGTTTCGCCTCCAAACTCGCTTGCGGCGGCGCGGAACTTTCCGACTGCCACGTAACCTCTCCCGAAAAGAAAGCCGAAATAGCAAAACTTTTGGGTATAGAGCTTAAAGACGAAGAACCTACCGTTGCCGTAGTTCACTGCCTCGGCGGCATTGAAAACGCGGCAGACAAGTTCGAATACAAGGGAAACCCCACTTGCGCTTCGAACGCTTCGCTCCTCGGCGGAAACAAGGCTTGTTCCTATGCCTGCCTCGGTTGCGGCGACTGTAAAGCCGTTTGTCCCGAAAACGCAATAAGCGTTCAGGGCAGACTCGCTCAGGTAGACCCCGACAGATGTATTTCCTGCGGGGCGTGCATTACGGCTTGTCCCAAAGACATTATAGACCGCATCCCCTCTTCCGCTCCCGTTTACGTTGCATGTTCTTCCAAATGCAAGGGAAAAGAAGTTATGGGCGTATGCAAAGTCGGTTGCATCTCCTGCGGCATATGCGCTAAATCCTGCCCGCACGGAGCAATTACGATGCAGGACAATTTACCCGTAATAGATTATTCGAAGTGCACGGGTTGCCTTACATGCGTAGCCAAGTGCCCCAGAAAGATTATTATCAGCCGTAAAGTCGTTGCGGAAGAAACGCCCGAACAGTCGGCATAATAATAAATATAAAACGCGCGTCTGCGTAATGCGGACGCGCGTTTTACTATTCGGCGCTGTATTCAATGCTATATTTAAAAAAGCGGCTTCTCCCGAGAAGGGGAAGCCGCTTTTCAGAACTTTAAATTATTATATTTCCGTCGTCGAGCGCGTAATCGAAAGGCACAATCTTCATTCTGTGGGGCGAGCAGTATATCACACCTCCCGAGTTTTTAAGTTCGGGCGTATACACGCAGTCGTTTTTACCGCAATTCGCTTCCGTAACTTTAACAGAACCCTCTTTATCGATCTGCACTATATTGTAATCATTTCCGCCTGTGTTTATCTTCAAGACTACAGTTTTTTCGTCGTTACTTATTACTTCGGTATAATTTCCGTTGAGCATTCTCTGTCCGTCGCCGAAGTCGTATTCGTAAACAATTTCGTTTTTAACGTAAATACGTATACCCTTTAAAGGACTGTCGTCGCGCGTGGCGAATATAACGATGAACAGCACGACAACCAATGTTACGATGGCGGCATAAACGAACAAATCCGACAATTTAAATCCCTTATCGGCTTTTACCTGTTCAATCTTTTTAAGCGACATTACACTCTCCCGCCGTCAGTTATTGTCATAAGTGAATACAACCCTTCTGTCCGTAAGTTTGGTTTCGATAAATTTAAGCGCGTTATCCTTTCCCATAGCCATTAAAGCCGTGGTAAGCGCGTCTCCTTCCGCCGCAGTGCCGCCGATTACAGTTGCCGACATAATTCCCTTGTTTACGGGTTTGCCCGTCATAGGGTCGATTACGTGGCAATAACGCACTCCGTCTATTTCATAATACTTTACGTCGTCCGCGCTCGTGGAAACGCATTCGTTCTTGATTTTGGTCTTTAAAAACTGTTCGCCGAAGTAACTTCCTCTGGGATTTTTAAATCCGAGTTCGTACGCGCCCATTTTGAAATGGGTTTTACAGACGATACTGCTCGAACCGAAATCGAAATAGCCGTACTTAAACCCGCTTTCGTCGAGCATTGCGTTGACTAAATCGACTGTATAACCTTTGCCGATACCGCCGAGGTCTATTTTCATAGAATAAACAGTCCCGTCGATTTCAACGGTTGCGGCAGGTTTTTTAACGTAATATTTACCCTCATCTTCGTAGATAAGAATATCGCCGAAATGCGAGGAAAGCTGTTTGAACTTTTCGATTGTGCCGTCCGCGGGAAGCTGTGCCGCGCTTTCGGGGACGCCGCCGTTGGTATTGAAGCCGTATGCTTCGACGCTGTAATACACGGCGGGGTTGTAATATCCGTCCGTGAACTTATACATCTGTTCGGCAAGCGTGAACACTTCGTAAGCTGTTTCGTCTATTTCTATAACTTCGCCCGCGTCTGCGGCATTGAACAGACTGACTGCGGAATGCTCAACGCCGATTGACAGCGAAGCGTTTACCTCTTCGAGCTTGTCCTTGACAGAACCTATAAACTCCTCGCACTTGGCTTCGGCTGCGTTTTCGTCGGTAAAATCTTCGGAAACGACAATCGTCGCGTCGGCTGTCATTATGTAGTAAAAAGTTCTGCCCATACTTTTATAAGCCGAAGGGTTTTCCGCCGCGCCGCCGCTGTCGGGAACGGTAGTTTCGCTTGCTACCGCGCCTGCAACCTTGTAGTTGTCGAGAAGCAGTTCGTATGAGCCTTCGGACATATTGGTATAGATTTCGTACTCGGGTTTATTATCTTCCTTTTCAACGCAACCCGCAAAAATAGCGGCAAAAGAAAAAATAACGGCAAAAGCCAAAAATAACTTTTTCATATACACAATTATATAACAACGGCAAATAAAAATCAATCGTTTGCGGACTGCCGCCCGCAGTTAAAAATTAGTATTCTTTTATTATGCCGCGTATTTTAAGGCATTAAAAAAGCGTCCGCTTACGTCATTGCGAGGGAGCAACGCGAGCGCGGCAATCCAGTCATTTTGTTCGTCTTTTCTGGATTGCTTCGTCACCTACGGTTCCTCGCAATGACGGCACCAAGACAATACAAATGTTAAACTGAAATTTAGCTGAATACCCGTCATTGCGAGAGAGCAACGCGAACGCGGCAATCCAGTCATTTTGTTCGTCTTTTCTGGATTGCTTCGTCACCTACGGTTCCTCGCAATGACGGTTCGGACATAATATTGCTACGGCACGCAATGACGGTTCGGACATAAAGTATAGCGCACTATCTTCGCAAGCTAAGATAGTGCGCTATTTTCTTTGCCCAAAAGGAAAAATCTATAACAGTTAACCTTATAGGACGCTTTTTTGTGTTTTAATTAATATTTTGCATTGTATGCGTTTACGAGAAGCTGGGAATAGGATACGGTGTTATTCTTCGTGGTGTTCTGGTCGGTCCAGGTTGCGCCCGTAGAAACATTGTTCGAGTCTACCCAGTACTTGTCGCCTTCAAGCTCTTTCAATTCGAGTTTCAAAAGCTCGTCAACGCCTTTTTCTTTAACGTATTTAACGATAGCGTCGCGGTTAGCTTTCCAGCCGAGCTGTCCTTCACCGATTTTGTCGCCTGCCCAGTAGCCGTTCTCTTCCTTGGAAAGAGCCGCTTTGGTCATAACGTCGTTCTTTTTAACGTCTTTGTTATCTGCGTCTTTGCCTACGACTACGGAAACTTTACCGCCCATAACGGCTTTGTAGTATTTCATAACGTTGTTGGCATCCTGGAAGTATTCAACCATAGTCTTGTCGCCTACTACGTAACCCTTCGTTGCATCGTAAGTCATAGTAACGTCTGAGTAAACAACGGTCTTATAGAAAGTCTTTTCAACGTCCTTACCGTGGTCTTTAACGGTAGCAGTAACCTTATATTCAGCGGGGATTGTAGTATCGTCATTTGCTATGGTAATGTCAGAAGGAAGGCAAACTTCGGAAAGCTGAACGTCTGTTATAGCGCCTTCTTTAACGGTAACGGAAGCGTAACCTGCATAGCCTGCGTTGTGAACAAGTCCCCACGCTTCGCCTACGTGTATATCGTTGAGCGCGTTCTGAACCGCGAGAACGAATCTGCCGCTCGTCTGAGTAGCGCCCGCAAGAATGTATGCGCTGTCAAGAGTCTGCTTATTTTTATTAGGGTCTTTATCAAGGACCAAAGGTTCGCCGCTATCGCTAACAGCTACTTTAAGAGCCTTGATTTCGCTTACTTTTTTGCCTACGAACGTATCTTCGAGATATTTATCGGTAGCCGCTTTGGTTGCTTCCGCGCCGAGAGAACCTTCTACGGGCGAATTTGCCTGCCAAGTGGGAGATACGTTTACGTAAGAACCGTCAGCCTTGTCCGCTTCATAAGTAACTTTCGTGATTTTGTCACCCTTTACTTCTACTTTTACCTTAACGCCGTAAAATTTTCCGAGCGAATAAGAATTGTCATACTTGTATTCACCCGTATACGTTTCGGTTTTTCCTGCACAACCTGCCATTGCTGCAACGCCGGCACAAAGAGTTCCCGCAACTGCGCATACAGCCAAAGTTTTAAAAATTTTCTTCATAAGATTTCTCCTTTTTTTACTCTGCTGTAATTCTACCACAACGTAAAATTACTGTCAAATATTTTATCGGTATTTTATTACTTATTTAATACAAATTTTAAGCCAAAGTGTTTGTAACGTCTGGATTGCCGCGCCAACAAGTTGGCTCGCAATGACGGTACCCGTGCGGGTGAATTATTATTATTTATTATTCTGTACGGAGCGCCACTACGGGGTCTTTCTTCGCCGCCGCAGAAGCGGGTAGCAGTCCGGATATAAGCGTCAGCACAACGCTTACGCAAGTCATTATCAACGCTTGCCACCAAGGGAGCATAGCTATTGTGAATATACCCGTAATCGAGCCGACGATAATGTTTATTATCAGTGACAGCAGATAAGTGATTATGATACCCACAAGTCCCGCCGCAAGTCCTATTATGAAAGTTTCGGCGTTGAACAGCCGTTTTATATCTTTCTTTCTTGCGCCGACGGAACGGAGAATACCTATTTCCTTTATTCTTTCCACTACCGAAACGTAAGTGATAATACCAACCATTACCGTTGAAACCACAAGCGAAAGCGCGGTGAACGCAATAAGCGCAATGGTAATCATTTTAATCATAGTGTTTATCATCATTATGATTAATCCTACCGTATCGGTGTACTTGACTATATCCGCTTCCGAAAGGGTTATACCGTTGTACTCTCCTCCGCTCTCGCACAAATCGTTCCAACCGTCGAGGTAATCTGTAATCAAATCCTTGCTGTCGAAATTAAGAGGATAAATGCTGACGGAGACGGGCATAGAGTCGCCCGCGAGCATTGAGGGAGAAACGTGCAACGCGGCGAGTCTGTCTTCCGAAGAGGAATTGCCGCCCATCATCATACCCATCATATTATTGTTCTGCTGATAGATATAACCCGTGGCGTTGCCCTTATAATACTCCCCGTTCTCTATAAAGTTGAAATCGTATACGTAAGGCAGAAAATATAACTGCTTGTTTTCTTTTCCATTTATGTACTCGACGATTTTGCTCGTCTTTGAATTTTCGAGCATATGCTTCGTCATTGCGTTCGTGTAGTAAATGCCGGAAGATAAACAGCCGTAAGAGATATTGCTCTTCTTCTGCAAAATAACTTTTACGCGCATATCTACCGCGCCTTCGTCCGAAAAGTCTTTTGCCGAGGGCAGGTACTTATACTCTGCGGGAACGTCGACTTCGCCGAGTTTGAACGTTTCGCCGAACGCCGTGGAATAAACCGTATCGTTGGGATACCAGGTAAACTTTTTGGAGTCTTCGCCGACGAAATAACTGTATTCCTTTCCGCCGAGGAATCCGCTTATAAGATTTTCGTCATAGTTGCCGTTATCGTCTATTCCGTTCTCTACAAGCGCTTTGTAAGCGAAATCGAGGAACTCTTCCTGCGTGAAGTAACCGAACTGTCCGAGGGTAATGTCGGTCACCTGACTGTTATCGGCAACCATAATTAGGCTGTCTTTATTTTCGAAAATTTCTTTAAGCTCGCTTTCGGTAAGGTTTTCGGTCTTGCCGTTAGAGGAAGCGATTATATCGTACTGCGAGAGTATATAATTGTAATTGTCGGGGATTTCCATAAAGGAACCCGCCGTCGAAATCATCGAAGCATAGTTTGCATAATCGGGTTCGTTCATAAGCACCGAAGTATACATCTGGCGTATCGCCGTAACCGAATACTTTCCGCTGACGTCCGTTCCCTCGGGTACTTTTTCGCCGTCGTTACTGACTTTGAAATCAGTATATATATTGTTAGCTATATTGAAACGGTATCCGAACTGCATTGCGTTGTAGTATTCTTTCGGCAGCTCGTTTATAAACGAAATATAGTTTTCGTCGATTTTGTTTGTGGTG
This sequence comes from uncultured Clostridia bacterium, assembly GCA_947245485.1. GTDB lineage: Bacteria > Bacillota > Clostridia > Christensenellales > Borkfalkiaceae > Coproplasma. Next base: position 13,598 of record CAMXOH010000021.1, read on the forward strand.
AGCGATTTGCCCATTCCCATAAGAGTTTCGAGCAGGGAATCCACGTAAATTTTACCTTCGTCGAGTTTGGATATATCGACTTTCTTTCCGCCGTTAAATTCCATAAGGGCGTTAAAGTCGATTGCCGTTTCCGATACGGTAAGAGGATAACCCGAAAGCATATCGTCTTCCATACTCTTTATATATCCCTGCACTCCCGCCGAAATGGCAAGAACCATAGACACGCCTATTATGCCTATGCTGCCTGCAATGGCAACCATAGTCGTTCTTTTGATTTTAGACAAAAGGTTTTTGAGCGAGAGCATAAACGCCATTCCGAACGACATCGAAGAAAGTTTCTTCTTGCCCTTGTTAGTACTTTTACCCGATTTATCTTCCTCGGGTTGCGTTTTGTCCTCTTCGCTTTTACTCTCTTCCGCCGATGAAATCTCTTCTCCGTCGTAAGGCTTGCTGTCGTCGGTCACGAGTCCGTCGAGAAGCCTTATTATTCGCGTGGAGTACTGTTCGGCAAGCTCGGGGTTGTGCGTAACCATTATAACGAGCCTGTCTTTTGAAATCTCTTTCAAAAGTTCCATTATCTGCACGCTCGTCTTGGAGTCCAACGCGCCCGTAGGTTCGTCCGCAAGCACGATTTCGGGGTCGTTGATTAGTGCGCGCGCTATCGCAACCCTCTGCGCCTGTCCGCCCGAAAGCTGGTTGGGGCGGTTATGTATTCTGTCTTTAAGTCCTACCTTTTCAAGCGCTTCGATTGCGCGCCTGCGGCGCTCCTCTTTATCTACTCCCGAAATGGTGAGGGCAAGTTCTACGTTCTGTAAAACGGTCTGGTGTGGGATTAAATGATAGCTTTGGAATATGAAACCAATAGAATGGTTTCTGTACGTATCCCAATCCCTGTCTGTATACTTTTTGGTGCTTACGCCGTTTATGAGCAAGTCGCCCGAAGTATACTTATCGAGTCCGCCTATTATATTCAAAAGCGTTGTTTTACCGCAACCGGACGCGCCGAGAATGGACACAAACTCGTTTTTTCTGAAATTCAGGCTGACGCCTTTCAGCGCGTGTACCGCGCCGCCTGCCACGAGATATTCTTTTTTTATCTCTTTTAGTTGTAACATCGGATACCTCTTCGGAAAAAGTTTATAGCGGCTTACCGAACCGCTGTTCTAATTTTATGCGTTTAGTGTTCAAAGTCAAATAAATATAATTGTAACGAATAAAATTTCACCTGTTTTTTAAATAACCTGCGGCTACTTTCATTCTGCTTTCAAACTTGCTTCCCGCTTAAAATTCAAAAAGTTACTGCTGTTGCCCGCCGTACGCTAAGCATACTTCAAAAATTTTATCTTAAACCCGCTTTAAGACGGGAAACCGAACGTTCTTTGCCGAGTATTCGCATAATTGTGCAGAGGTCCGGCGAATTGGGCATACCCGTTACCGCTATTCTCAAAATTTCAGCCACGTCGGAAACGTTGCCGCCGTATGCCGAGGGGTTGGCTTTATATTCGCTCATTTCGCTCGCAAACCCGACGAGCGGAGCGATTTTTTTGACTTTTGCGAACCACGCGGAATTGTCGTCCGAAGGCTCGTAAACTTTTATAAATTCGTTTAATACCGTGTTTACCGTGTTCTTGTCGAAGCGGTAACAGTATTCGGGAGAGAAAGTATCGTCGAAGAAATAATCCAAAAGCCTTACGCCCTGTTCTGCGCGCTCTATGTCCTTTCTGCGCTTCTTTCCGCCTATGCCCATTATAAGGGCGAGCACTTCTATTATATACTCTCTGTCATCAAAATGCGACTTGTCCTTTTCCGTACCGAACTCGCGCACCCAGCCGTTCAAAAATTCATAGCACTCCTCTGCGGAGAGTTTGGAAATTTCTGTTTTCGAAACGTCGTTGAGTTTGTCCAAATCGAACAGCGCGCCGCTTCTGCTCATCTTGTCGATTCTGAATTTGAACGTGCGGTAATCGCCGTCGGGATTTTTGAGCGCCCATTCCTCGAAATCGGAATTGAGCAGCGTCATTAAATATTTGACTACCGCAACGGGATAGTACCCCGCCTTACGGTAATAGTCGAGCGAAAGTTCGGGGTCCTTGCGCTTTGAAAGTTTGCGCTTTGTTTCCCCGTCCATTTTCATCAGCGAGGAAGTGTGCGCGTAGCGCGGCGGCTTAAAGCCGAGAACTTTATGAAGTTCGAGGTGAACGGGCAGACTCGAAAGCCATTCTTCGCCGCGGATTACGAGCGTGGTGCGCATAAAATGGTCGTCTATTGCGTGCGCGAAATGATAGGTGGGTATTCCGTCGGACTTCAAAATTACGACGTCCTGTTCGTTCTCCGTTACGGTAACTTCGCCCTTAATCGCGTCTCGGAAAGCAATTTTATTTTCTATACTGCCCTGCGATTTAAGACGTATTACGTAAGGTACGCCCGCCGCGAGTTTTTTGTAAATTTCATCTTCGCCGAGGTTGCGGCACTTTGCCCATTTGCCGTAATAACCTGTGGTGTCCTTGTTTGCAGACTGCTCTTCGCGCACTGCGTTGAGTTCATCTTCCGAACAAAAGCAGGGATACGCATAGCCGCGCTCTATTAAATCTTTTACGAACGCACGGTAAATTTTCGCGCGCTGTCTTTGATAATAGGGTCCGTATTTATTGAGCGGCGAATCAATCTCCGCGCCCTCGTCGAAATTAATGCCGAAGTATTTCAGGGAGCGGATAACGCTTTCAACCGCGCCGTCCACCTTGCGCTTTTCGTCGGTATCCTCTATACGAAGATAGAATATTCCGCCCGTGGTGTGCGCGCTTCTTTCGTCGGCAAGCGCGGAATACAGGTTGCCGAGGTGTATGAAACCCGTGGGCGAAGGCGCAAGGCGGGTTACTTCCGCTTTGGGCGCGCGTTCGCGTTCGGGATAAATTTTCTCGTATTCGTCAATAGGTAAAATATCGGCGTCGGGAATAAGTGCCGAAGCAAGTTTTTTCAAATCCATACTTTTTTATTATTCTCCTTAGAACTGTTGTCCGTTTTATTTTTTGCGTTTATTAAGTTTTCTCAGCGTGTACCATAAAATTATAAGAATTTCGAACACGCCCGCAACGATATAAATGAAATATATTTTATCGAAAACCACAAAGGCTTTGACAAATACGTGGAATATAACCGCCGCCGTCCACACGATAAGGGAATTGGCGACGATATTAGTACACCAGTTGCCCCAGCGTACGGAAAACACCGTAGCGACAATCGCGCTCGGGAACGGAGCGACGATAAAAATAAGGTATGCGTAGCTTTCCGTTTTCGGTATGAAAAAGAAAATCATAAACAAAACGGTGCTGACGAACCATACAAGACCTATGGAAAGCAACGTGATTAACAAACGTTTTTTGCCGATATTCATTTTAGGTTTAACCGTTTTGGAGGACTGCGGAGAAAGTATATCGTCCACGGTTATGTTGTAAATTTCCGCAAGTTTTATGAGTACGCGAATATCGGGAATGGCTTCTCCCCGCTCCCATTTGGAAACGGCTTTATCCGAATAATTGAGCTTTTCCGCAAGCTGTAACTGCGTGAGCCGCGCGTTGGTACGGAGATGCACAAGATTTTTCGAAACTGTTTCTTTCAATTCATCCATAGGGCAATTTTAACACAAATAACCGCAAAATACAAGCAAAAACGGTAACTCTACCGTGAGTAGAGTGCAAAATTTTTGCAGTAGAGTCGCGTTTTTTATCAGTTTACATAATTTTTTGAAAAGTGGAGCGCAAAAGGGCGGATTATGTGTTGTTTTTTACACGGGAAAGTTTATAATATAAATACGTAATTTAAAAAATACGCTTTCAGTAAAAAAGATAACGAAAACAGGAGATTATTATGAGTAATTTCGATATATACGTAGATTCGGCGGCAAACCTGCCGGACGCCATTGTTGAAAAAACAGGTATCAAAGTTATTCCTTTTACACACACAATCGACGGAGAAGAAAATCAGTGCTACGGCGACGGGATTTTCTTTTCCGAAGCGGCAAAGAAATTTTACGAAAAACTTTCGGCGGGCGCGGACGTAAAGACTTCGCTAGTATGCGAAGAGAATTTCGTAAAAGCCGTTACCCCATCTATGGAACAGGGTAAAGACGTACTTGTCATAACCATTACCGCGTCGCTCAGCGGAACCAACGCGCAGGCGCATAAAGCGGTTAATTCGCTTAAAACACTTTTCCCCGACAGGAAAATGTACGTTATAGACAGCGCGAACGCTTCGCTCGGCGAAGGACTTCTTGCCATTAACACCGCCGCGCAGAGAGACGCGGGCAAAACGTTGGAAGAGTGCCGCGACTGGGCGGAAGACAATAAATATAAAATCCACTCCCACGTGACTGTAAACGATTTGAAATATCTGCGCAAGAGCGGCAGAGTTTCCACTATCGTAGCGGTTGCGGGCGCGCTTTTGAATATTAAACCTTTATTAAAAGCGGACAGCGCAAATCCAGCCACTCTTGCCGTATACTCCAAAGAGCGCGGCAGGAAAAAATCAATCGACGCGCTTATAAGAGCTTTCGCGGAACACGTTACCGAACCCGAAAACCAAACTATTTATATAGCGCACGGCAACTGCGAAGACGAAGCTGTAGCTCTCGCCGATAAGCTCAAAGAACTCGGCGCGCGCGACGCAGTTATCGAGTACTACGATTTATGTACGGGCGCGCACGTCGGTCCCGGCACGCTCGCGCTTTTCTTCACCGGCAACGACCGCCGCGGCAATATTCAGAAAAAGAAATAACAATTATAAAATCGCAACCGCCCCGAAACGACGTTTTGGGGCGGTTTATTTACGTTGTCTTGTTTCAGTGACGCTTATCGTATTCGAACGCTTCGGACTTTTCCTTTAAGAGAAATTCGAGAAAATACCTGCACCCCTCCTCCACGTCGTTAAACGCCTTTTCAAAGTCACGCGTGTACCACGGGTCCGCGACGTCGCCCTGCGAGGGTGTGAAAGAACGGAGTTTGAAAATCTTTTCTCCGTACGCGCCGCCCGTCAGCCTTAAAACGTCAAACAGATTGGAAGAGTCCATTACAAGGATATAATCGTTGTTCTTTATATCCTTTAAAGTCAACTGCCGCGAGATATGCGCGCCCTCTATGCCGTGCTCTTCGAGCGTCCTTTTGGCGGGCGGATAAATCGGGTTCCCCTCCTCGTAATAGGAAGTACCGTGAGACGAAATACGGAAACTGTTTGAAAGTCCCCTCTTTTTTACCATATCGGTAAAGATAAGTTCAGCCATAGGCGAGCGGCAGATATTGCCGAGGCATACAAAAGTTACGTTAAGCATTCAGTCACCGATTTTAAGTTTTTGCCAAGCCGTTTCTTCGGGCGTGTAATTTTCGAGATAGTCTATAAGTTTTGCCGCGTCCGTAAATACGGAATACAGTTCGTTGCATTTGAACGTTATGAATTTACGTTCCGTCACCGTATCCATAAACTTTTCCAAGTCGTCGTAATAACCTTCTATATTGTAAATCGCCATTGCCTTTGTATGTCTGCCGAGCTGTTTTAAAGTAAGCACCTCGAAAAACTCCTCGAACGTGCCTATTCCGCCGGGGGTGATAATGAAGGCTTCCGCTTCGTCCTCCATTATGAATTTGCGTTCCGCCATAGTCTTTGTATAGGTTATTTTATCGCAGTTTTCGTATATGAGTTCAACGCGTTCCTCGCGGAAAAATTCCGGAATGACGCCGTGAATAAAGCCTTTGCCTTTCGCAAAGCCGCGCGCCGCCGCGCCCATAAGTCCCGTGCCGCCCGCGCCGAAAACAAGCGTGTGTCCGCGCTTTGCAAGCTCTTCGCCCAAAGTCTCCACGCTATTTATATAAACTTTGTCTATATGTTCGCTTGCCGCGCCGAAAATACAAATTTTCATAATAGTTTCCTCACATCAATTCATAATCTAAAATTTAGAATTATTAATTCGCATTACTTTAATTATTATAACAAATTTTCAGAAAAATGTCAACACAGCCGAAAAATAACGCTTTGCCCGCCCGAAGCTCTAAACTTCGGACGGGCAGAATGAACGTTTTTTTTATTACTCTTCGGGTTGTCCTTCGGATTCGCCCTTGGTCTTTTTCTTTTTCAAATCCTGCGTGAGCGGAGTTTTTATATCGTGTAGTTGCGAGTCGGACATATTTCCGTTTTTACGCTCGATTTTGATTTCCCACTGAATAAGGAACGTGAGCGCCGCGCGGAGAAGAATTATTGCGCCGAGAATGAGCAGTTCGTTCCATTCCCGCACTATAACGGTACGGAGAAGCTCTCCGCCCATTTTAAATTCAAGCGCAAGCGCGATGCCTTCCGCAAGTTTAAGGCGTGTATGCTCCTGCCTTTTAATAAGTCCTATTACCGCCGAAATTACGGCGTACATTAAAATCACTATACCGATTAATTCGACTATCAGGATAAGATAATTTACCCCTATATCGAAAACTTCGGAAATTTTCTCGAATACCTTCATATTCCACCCTTTGCTTTTATAACAAAGCTACCGTTTTGCTTAATCATACAGATTATAACACATAAAACTTGCGCGGTCAATATGCGATTTAAACAAAGCATAAAAATATTGCCGCGGCGCTTCAAAGCGCCGCGGCACAACCGTTAAACTCCCGTTCTTACCAAATGAAATTGGATTTTGCTTCCTCGCCGTTATCGACGAGTATATCCTGCGCCGTCATCGAGCGGTTGACAACCGTCACAAAATACGCCCATTCCGCAATTTCTTCTGGTTCCGCCCATTTAGGCAAAAGCGTTTCGTCCATAATTTTTTGCCAAAGTTCAGGCTCGTTCATTACGCGTTCGTTCAACGCCGTCCTCACTCCGCCGGGGGAAATGCTGTTGGAAGTTGCGCCGTAACAAGCTACGCGCAAAGCGGTATTCTTCATATACGCAACCATTCCGCCCTTGCTTGCCGCATATTCGGGAAATTCCGAACCCGTACGCGCGCTTGCAGACGCAATGAACAAAACGCTTTTAATTTCTTTCTGAACGGCGTACTTCTCGGTCACTCGGATAGTGCCCTTTAAGTTGACGTCAATGTCCATTCCCGAATTTTGCACACCCGCGTTGTTTATTAAAATTTCAACGCCGCTTATTTCTGGCAGTTCTCCCGAAAAAACGTCGGCAATAAAATGCGCATATCCTTTGCGCGCAATAGTTGCAGGCTGAACGTCTATGCCCGTTACGCAGTGTCCGCACGCAAGAAATTTTTCGGCAATGGCTTTGCCTATACCGCTACTCGTTCCCGTTATTACAACTTTCATCCTTTATCTCCTCAAAAGTTTTCAAAGCAAAATATTCTCTGCCGACGCCGCTCTTTTTCCATCTTGCAGTAATTTTGTAACCCGGGTAGAAAAACAACGCTTCGCATATAAGTTCCGCGAGCATTCCCGTAAACGCGCAAGTTACGCACTGTAAAATCGTCCAACCGAAGAAAAAATGACTGACAAGAAGCGCGAACACAAAATTATCGGCGAACTGCCCTGCCGCCGTAGAAACGTATGCGCGCATTATGTAAGCACACATTCCGTCGGGTTTG
>CAMXOH010000022.1 GCA_947245485.1 uncultured Clostridia bacterium
CAAGCGGATTGGTATAGTTGTCCGTGTAACTGTCGCCGCAACGAGTACAGGTATAAACGGTATAGCCGCCGTTCGTACAGGTTGCCACCGTTGTGGACGCAACGTAATAATGTCCCGTTTCCTCTATGGAATAATCCGTATACTTATCACCGCATTGAACGCAATCGTACTGCAAATAACCACCACTTGTGCAAGTAGGCTTTTCCATTGTCTGAACATAGTAGTGGTCTATTTTGTAAGGGTAAACCGCGCTCTTTGTTTTGGACGAAAGTTTAATCGTGTGTTCCCCTTCCGCTCTTATCCACGCGCCTTTGGTGTACGGTTTATCGTCGAGCGTTGCCGTCCAAGACGCTCTGTCCCAAGTAAAGTAAACGCTGTTGTCCGTATCCGATTTTACAAACTCACCGCTCAACTCTGCGCCGAGCTGCACCCAACGTTCTTCCGTTCTATTACCGTAGTCATCCTCCGCATAAAAATAGTAAGTGGCATCGTCCGAAAAAATCGTTGAATTGAAGCTGCCGTTTTTAGCTATCCAATTACCGTCGTCGACTTTGTAGTATAGTGTAACACTCCCCGAATTATCTTCCGCTCTCACTGTAAACCCTTTATTTGTATTCACACCAAACCCTGCGCCCGAACAAGTCATTGTAGGGGGCGTATCGTCGAAGTTTACATAATAATACCCTGACCGATTCCCTGCATTGTCCTCGGCATAGAAAGTATATCTTCCGTTCGCGCTTCCTTTATTTACGGTTGTAGAAGTACCGACGGAATAAAACGTGCTGTTGTTCGGAGTTTTCATATACATAGTCTTTACACCGCTACCGCTGTCCGTTGCCGAAACCGTAAATGCGCTGTTGATATACTTGCCTGTCGTTGACGTACTCGCTCCGTTTATCGTAGGCGCACCTTTATCTATTTGGAACGTAAACGAACCGCTGAAACCGTATGCCCATCCCGCGCGTGAGTTAATCGGACCGCCGCCGCTACCCGATATAGATACCGAATATGTACCTTCCGTTAAATTTGAAGCTGTCGCTTTCTTGCTTCCCGAACCGATACTTTTTCCGTTTGCGTCTTTTATGGTTACGGTCATCTTAATACTTGACGAAATCTCCACCGTAATATCCGTCGAGTCGATGAAACCGCCGCTCACAAATGTTCCCGTTCCCGAAGTAGAACTGCCGTACATCATAACCGATAATGTATAATTCGACTTGTTCGCTCCGTATGTAAACGATGCGCTATACACTCCTGTACCCGAACTCGGATGTTGAGAAGTTCCCGCGCCCGAACCGTAAGTGTAAGATGCCGAATAATTGAATGCAACAGCATATCTCGGCGTGGTCGCCGCACTCGCCGCCAACGGTTTATCCGTAAACACGGCAAGCAAAGCGACCAACGCCATAAGCACAACTATCGCCGCGCCCGTTATAATGCCTTTTGTTTTAACTTTCACTTTGTTCCTCCTCTTTTCTTTCTTCGCTGAATAATTCTCTCGCGCACTTGCCGGCTTGTATGCGAACGCAAGCGCGAAGCTCTGTCGAGCCGACGAAAAACGCTTGTCCCGTAACCGCCGAGATAATCATACGCTGTTCCTCGTCGTTGAAGCTGTCGCCTGCCCTATAAACGTCCAATACATCTTTCATATCGGGCGCGGACAGTTTGAAGATAAACGTGTACTGACTGTTCTTTATAATCGCACTCGTCTTTCCGCGCAATTCCTCGTTCGCATTCCAATCGGCTATATTCTGCGTAGCCGGAATAAAACTGCCGTTGTATTTTCGTATTCTCTTTGACATCGAATAGAAAAAGTCCAACGCTATCGGGAATTTCGGGTCTATGTACAAGTGCGCTTCGTCCGCTATAATAAGCGTTCGCAAGTTCGCACCGTTTTTGTTCCGCTCTCGCGCGTTTATGACCTCTTGTTCTATGAAGCGGAAAACAAGCAGCATTTGTGCGTTCGCCACTACGTTGTTCTTGTTCGCAAACAGCGACTGAAAATCGAAGTCGATAAGGTCGGCGTTTACTTTGAGCGTACTCGGCGCGTTCCATATATCGCTGTATCTGCCATTGACGAACTTCTGCAAGTACAGCTCTGCCGTTTTCATATCCCTTTTCGTAAGCTCGTCCATTTGCGCCGTATCTTTGCTTTTAAGTGTATCGAGCAAGTCAGAGAACAACGGGAAGTAGTCTGCCGAAAAGTTCGAGCAGTCCGTGTTCTCCGTGATACCCATTTTCTCGTATGTTTCTACTGTCAAGTTGTTTATAAGCTCTATGACGTCGAGCGGCGCGTCCGCAAGCACGATTTTGAAAAAGCTCTCCAACATTTTAAGGTGCGTGTTGAACGTAACTTTGCTGTCCGCCACCCCACCGTCCTCCGTGAGTATTTTATATATATGGAAAGGGTTAATCCTACCCTCTCTCGCGTTGCCCACGTTAATGACGTTGCCGTAAAGATTGCGCGTTAAAGCAAGGTATTCCGCTTCGGGATCAAGCATAATAACTCGCGTACCGTTCGCCCACTCGTTCAAGATAAGGTTTTTGAGAAAGTACGATTTGCCGCTTCCCGATTTACCTATAATGAAAGCATTACTGTTCTGATACAAGTTGCCGCGTTTCCACATATTGAAGATGAACGGAAAGCCCGTTTTATTATTCTCGCCGAGAAGTATGCCGCCCTCGTCCATAACGAAAGTACGAACGAACGGAAACGCCGCCGCAAGCGACGAACTGTTAATACCGCGCTCTTGACTTTTGAGCGTAGACACGGGCGATACCGCCGCAGACTTAAAGCCCTCGATTTGCAAGCCGTATAAAGTTGACGGACGGAAATTGCCCGTTAGCATCGAACGGCGGGCATTCTTTTTGTAGTTCTCGTTGCCCGTATAGTTATAAGCCGTAACCGTAAGCGTAACATCGAACAAGCTCTCATTCTCCGTTTGAAGCGCGTCCAAAAGCGTGTCCATTGTTGCCCTATGTGTTTCCGCGCTGTTAGCTTCGCTTGCCTTGTCCGATATGATTTGCTTTGTTTCCATCTCGCCGATACATTTGTCGATACGGCGAATCGCTTTGAACTTGTCTACGGGTTTGACGTGCATAACCACCTTTGTGTTCGGTATATTGAAAAGCTCTGCGCCCCAAGCGTTCTTGACGCGCAAGGGATAATCCGATACCGCCAATACTGCGGCTTCCGTTCCGTCAATCTTATATCTGTTCGCGTGGAATACTATCTCTTTCGGCTTAACCCAATCGAGAAGTTCGTCGTCTTTCAAGTCCTTGATTTCTCTTTCGTCGAAGTTACGCGAAAAGCTATACTTTAAGAATACCGACGCATCACGCAAGCCGAGAAGCTGTGTACCGAGTCCGCACTTTGCAATTTCGCTTGCCACGTTTACAGCCGTGCTTTCCAAGTCAAGCTCGTTTCTGCCATACACGATTATGTAGTAGTCCGAAAGATACTGTTTGCGAATATTGTTCAATCGGTCAATGCGGTCAATGCGCTCGGTCAAGATATTTTCTTTGATAATCTTGATACCCTTTTCCTCGTCGCTGTCTTTTGCCGCCGACAACCGCGCAAACAACTCGCTTGAAAACCCGTCCAAGTTTACGGGGCGGTCAATCTTTACTATGTCCGCGCTCTGATTTTGATCTAACAGTTTAAGTGCGTTCGCAAAGTAGTTGATGTCGATATTCTGCTGTACCACATCTTCGATACCGAAGTTTTTTTGTCCGACCTTAATCACTCGGCCGTACACACCGCCGCGATAAGCGATAAGTCCGCTGTCCTTGATTTCCTTTAAGTCCACAAGCGCGTCCACGCTTTCCTTTGCGTTCTTTGCGTTTGCTGTATATTTCTTTTTCGAGAATAGGAATCGTATATTCTCGTAAACGCAAGTGTAAAATATACCGTCGGGCGTAGGGATAAACATACCCACCGCCACAAGTCCAAGCAATATGGCAATTACCCATTGTCCCATAGTTATAGCAATAAAGATAATGCCGAACACGATAAGCGCAACGATAATGTCCGCCATAGAGTAACACTTCCATACCGTATTTTTAACCTTGATTTTCTTGGGAATTATTCTCATTCCCCACCTCCTTCCGCACTACTTGCTTCGTCCGTATATTTTCCGTCATCGCCGCCGCTATCCGAACTACTGCTGTCCGAACTGCCGCCGCCGTTATTGTTTGAATGTTTATTGTGTCTTACCGCGTGGTAAATTCCTTTCGCACCTTTCCAAGCCAAGCCTATCGTCATTGCGCTCGCAACTCTACCGCCGTAGTATGCGCTTCTTAACCAACCGCCGCCTGCGTGCATATCGTCCGCAGTACCGAACAGTCTTGCGAACAATGTCTGCCCTGCCGGTATTACCATTGCGCCGCCCACGATCATAAATATCGTGAACACGGAATTGCCGAAGCTACCCACGTTAGGAATACTCATAGACTGTATGAGCGGCAGTAAAAGCACAAACACGTTCACGGACAAAACCGCGCCGTATGCAAGTATGATTTTCGTTACGAACTGCTCGCGCCAATTCTTAAACCTTGCACCGTCGTCAAGCGGAAGCGTTGACATTGAAACGGGCATACAGAAGTATAAATAAATGATTTCGTACACCCTTTTCGCAAGATTGAGTATAGCGATAATAAGCGCAATACCGAGCGCAATGCTCGATATAAGCGCGGGCAAGTACATAAACGTATTCGGGTTTACCATACCGTTGCATTTCCACGAAGTGGGCCACACGCCGAAAAGTGCGGCGTTGTAGCCACCGAAAATATCCGATACGGATAAGCTCGTTACATTGATTTTATTGATGTTGTAGCCGTTTATCCAATTTCCCACGCACGCATTGAATAGCGCGTTCGAGAGTTTATTTGAGTTGTCGATTTGGAATATTCGGGCAAGCAACTGTAAAAGTGAATTTGCGATAAGTATTCCCAAGAACACGACCGCGAGCATTGCCATTGTGCCGAGTAACGCCAAAAAGAATTTGCCAACGATACTCGATATATTTCGGTTGTTCGCAATCATATTCTTGACAAGTCCTACTATCGTAAAGATACAAGTCAGACCTACCGCCAAGATAAAGATGCACCAAAATATCGTACCTACCGTGCTATTCCCTGCAAGGTATTCGATTATGTTTACGGACTGTCCGTTTACTCTTACGTTCGTTACCCCTGCGATCGCCGAGAATATTTCCATAAGCCCGTCTATAAGCTGTAACAGCCATAAGAACAGTTGCAGACAAAGCTCTTGAAAAAATATAAGCATTTATCCTCCTTTCTTTGAAAAGCAAGGCGGCAAGTTGCCTTGCCGCCGCCATTCAAAAACGTATTCTCTTACGCGCCTACCCAAGCGGACAAGCCGTTGATGAGAAGCGGTGCGCCCATTGCTACAACGAAGATAATCACTATGCCGATAATAAGGTTTTTGACCATATCGCGGGCATTGATTTTTTCTTCGTTTCTGTGCGCGATTGCGATTTTGATGCCGATATATGCGCCCCAAATTACGACTACTGCCGCAAGCGCGATTACTATATACAGCCAAAAGCTGTCCATAAGTCCTTTGAGTTTTTCGACGATTTGAGCAAGACTTCCGTTCAAACCCTCGTCCGCCGCCAATAAATTTACATTAAACACTATTCTTCTTTCCTCCTCTTATTTCTGTGCTTTCTTTGCCTTGATTTTCTTGTATGCAATGAATCCGCCGACACCGCCGAGCGCAAGCACGACAAGAATTACAAACAGCGCGATTGCCGTTCCGTTGCCGCCTTTTTCCGTTTTGGTTATATCCACATTTGGTTCGTCGGGTACGGTAGGCTCGTCGGGCTGATTCGGTTCGTCGGGAATCGTAGGCTCGGTGGGCTGTTCAGGTTCAACGGGCGTTGTAGGCTCGTCGGGTACTGTGGGTTCGTCGGGATTTTCGGGCAGTTCGGGTTCGGTAGGCTCTACGGGTTTTTCCTGCGCCGTTACCACTACCGTCTTTAACTCAACGCCGCTCTCGTCCGCGAGCGTGATAATGACTTGTCCGTAAAACTCGGAATAGTCAATTTTGTTGCCCGTTTCTTTTCTCTCCGTTACGTTGCCTTCTTCGTCCGTGAAAGTTACCGCAAAGTATCCGCTTTTCTTATCGCCGCAGTTGCAAATGCGTAACACGATAAGGCTCATATTCTCGCTGTCGTCCATAGTCTGAATTTCGTAAGCGTGCTTATGAATTTCGGGAATGACGGGTTCTTCGGGTTCGGGAATATATCCGATGTCGCCGCTCGTTACATAGTCCGAAAGATAGCTGTAATTGCAGTCAACGCAAATATGGCGCGTATAGCCAAGACTGTCGGGCGTTGCGGGTACAAGCACATCCAAATACTTATGTCCTTTGGGCTGGGCGTAGTCCGTTACGAATCTGTCGCCGCAGTCGTTACAAACGTGGTCAGTATAGCCGTAGGTTACGCACGTTGCCGCGTTTACCGTTTCGGTGTAGGCGTGTCCGTTCGGCTCGGTATAGTCCGCGATATAGCTGTCCGCGCAAGTCGCGCAAGTGTAGGTCGTAAAGCCGCCATCCAAACAAGTAGGCTCGGTAATTACCGCTTCGTAGGTATGACCGAGCGCGTCGATATAGTTATCGAAAAACACATCTTCGCAGACGGAACAGGTATGCTTGGTATAACCCCTTTCGGTGCAAGTAGGCGCGACTTCGACTTTCTCATAATCGTGTCCGATTTCGTCCGTATAGTTGTCCGAATACTCATAGCCGCATACGGTACAGAAATGCGTCGTATAACCTTTATGGGTGCAGGTATTGGGTACGACTACCACCTCGAACGTATGTCCCTTTGCGCTTTCGGTCTGCTCGGTGTATGTATGTCCGCAGTCCGCACACGTTTGCAGCGTATATCCCGCCGTCGTGCAAGTTGCGGCTACAACCGATTCGGTGTAGTTATGCCCTTTGGCATCTACATAGTTATCTTTCTTTTCTTCGCCGCAGTCTGCGCAAGTATAAAGCGTATAGCCTTGTTCCGTACACGTTGCCGCGATTTCCGTTTGCTCGTATGCGTGGTTACAGCCCGTATCCGCGCTTGCCGTTTTTGCCGTAGTAAAACCCGTACACAAAAAACCCGTTAAAAATAGCGCTACACTTGCCGCGAGCGTTACAACCGTTGATTTAATTGTTTTAGTCATTATGTCCTCCATAAATTTATTTGTTTTTTGCCTTGTCTTGTAATTCCAAAAGTTTCGGTAATTCTTGCTCCAAATAAGCAATCAACGCCTTTAACTTTTGCTGTACGCTTATGTCATAGTTTTCTATCATCAGACGGATAAGCGTAACCTTGTTTTCGAGCTTGGCTTTGAGTAATGCCGCCGCTTCTTCTTCCACAAGGTATTCCGCAACTTTCAAAATCTTCTTGTGTACTTCGTCCACTTTGGCTTTCCATTGCTTGTCCAATTCCGCAATGTCTATAAGCGGCTTTTGCGAGGCTTGCTCCTGCTCTCTTTTGTCTATTCCGTCAAGCTGTTCATCTTCCTCTTTCGTCTGACTGCCGCCGAGAATATCAAAAACGTAATCGCGCTTTTCAAACAGTCTTGCTTCGCGTTTTCCGATGTTCGCTTTCCCCGCAGCAAAGTAAACGTCTTGTAGCTCGTATGACGGCGTGAACCTTGACCAAATCGGCTCATAACCGCGAAC
Organism: uncultured Clostridia bacterium; assembly: GCA_947245485.1. Taxonomy (GTDB): domain Bacteria; phylum Bacillota; class Clostridia; order Christensenellales; family Borkfalkiaceae; genus Coproplasma. The sequence goes on from CAMXOH010000022.1 coordinate 7,703, forward strand.
GCTCACTATCGCGTCGCCTTTCTCGTCGCCGTTCAGTCGCTCTAACATACCCACCGTTATAAGCGGTTGATTGCTCGCGCCGGTGTTACTGCTTGCATTGACTTCCGCGCTCGTATTGACCGAAAAGTTTTTGATTTTCTTCTGCCCGCACAATTCCGAAAACTCACGTCTTGTTTCGGGATCGTCCGAACCTATGAAAATCTTGACGTTGCAATTCGTCTTTACGATGTCGGCTATGTCCTTGCCGTACTTCGCATTGAGCTGTGAAAAGCTCTGCAATACGAACAGGTATCTGATGCCGCGTGAACGCCCTACCGTTACCATACCCTCTATGTTTTCGAGCTTCGGCAGATTGCCGAACTCGTCCAAGATAAAGTACGCTTTGCGCTTTAATATCGCCGTTTCCGTGTCCTTACGCCGCAAATTCAAGTTGGCTTTTTCTACAAGCTCTTTGTAGGTTTGCGTGATGAACAATGTAACGAATCTATGGCGCGTGAACCTTTCGTCAGGTACGATTACGAATATTGCATTAGGCTTCTCGTCCATATTCACAATGTCTATATCGTTCTCGCTCGTCATCGACAGAATACCGTCGTCCGATAGTTGCTGTATGTATGCGTTGACTTCCGAAAGATAGCTCGTAAGCGTTTTGTCGCTCGTGATAAGCACGGTGTTTACAAGCCCGCGCACCTTTGAATACTCGTCGCGCCCTTCCAAAAGATATTGCTTCAATGCCGTCGTATCTTCCGAGCAATACTTGGTTATGTTGTGATACACGTTGAAAAGCTGTAATTGCTTTTCGTCCATTTTGCCGCTTATTACGTCCTCGCAGAACGCAAGCACAAGTCCGAATATAAGGTTACGCGCACCTTCTTCCCAAGTCGGTTGGTCTTTGTTCTGCACGGGGCAGAGCGTATATACCAAGTCCATTGTGTTCTCGAAGATTTCGTCCTTTAATTCCTGCACTCTCGTCCGCGCGTCGTCATAGGATAAGAATACTTCGCCGCAAGCGCAATACTTTCCGTCCTTGCATTGCAAGTGATTTTGCAATTCTTTCACTTGCCGGATACGCCGTATAAGCACCTGCATGGGATTCCACCTTGCAGAAGAATACGGCTCGCGCAAGTCAAGCGTTGAGATTATATAACCCTCGCTCTTTAACTGCTCGGCGTGTTTTTCGTAAAGCTCTTTCTTTGGGTCGGCTATAAGCAAACTCGGCTTGCCTTTGCTTCTTCCAAGCACCGCGATATTCTGATCGACGAAGCCTGTCGTTTTGCCGCTGCCCGTAGTACCGACGATTAGCGCGTGTAGCTGGCTCGTAGAAATAATCTCCACGTCCTTTTTCTTTTTCTCAGCACCGATTACTATTTCGTCGTCGTTCTCGCCTTGCTTGTCCCAAGTCGTTACCGTAAACTCTTTCATCTTCCGCAAGCGTTTCGTTGTCAGCCACTCGGTATCTTCCAAATCGTTCTCTTTGAGCGCCAAGTTCTGCGCGTCTATTCGGTAGAGCATCAGAAAACCTACAAGCAGTAACCCGTTGACTACGCCTATCGTCAACCAATAATTTTGATTACCGAAGATACCGCCGAAGTCCTTACCTGCAAGCGCAAACAAGAACGCTACAAGTACGCTTACAAACACGGCTATAAACGCGCCGACGATAAGCCAAGTTTTCCAAGACTTATGCTTCTTGTGTTTGTGTGCTTCCTTTCTATTCATTCAAATTTCGTTTCCTCCAAATAATTATTTTGTTTCGCCGCTGCCGTTTCCGGTGTCCTGCGAGCTTTGATTCTTCTTCCGTTCCCGTTCGATTTCTTCTTCGATTTCCTGCAAGCGGCGGGTAAAATCTCTTTCCAACAGCTCACTCTCGTTTCCGAACGAACGGAAGAACTTTTTACACGTGCGGTCTATCTTCCGCCGCGACATACCGAGCGAACGCTTTAATCCGTTATCGCTCGGCTTGTATTTGCGTTTGCGCTCAAAGTATTCGGGTTTGATGAACTTGCACAAGTTCAAAACCAAATTCCCTTGCCGCCGTTTATAGTCCGCTTTCTGATCCTCGATAACGTGAATATTGTTCTCGTCGATTTTGTTTCCGTATTTCGGCAGATCGCTTTCCATTTCCCGCGGCTTGATGTGCTTATTGGAATATGCGGTTGGCTGTCCGCAGATATTTTTTACTTCGCGCTCCCTGTCCTCAACCGCTTTGTAAAACCGCCGATTGGCTTTCATCGCTCGTTCGTCCGAGCCGAGAAGCAATCTGACGATACGGTCTATTCGCGGACGGAAGCTCTCCATATCTTTACTGCCGTAGGTTATGCGCCCCGTTTTAGGCAAGTCCTTGGCAAGCGATATGATTTCCTTTTTGATTTGCTCGTCGCCCGCCATTACCGCCCGAACACCCAACAGTTCTTTCAGCTCGGCTATTGCTTTATCGCGGCTTTTGTAAACCTTGTCTTTACTGTCTGACAAATACAGTCCGAGCCGGACGAACATATTGTCTATGCTCTTTTTATCTATCTTGCCGTGCCGACGATAACGCACGTTTCCGTCCTTGCTTTTGTATTTCGGCTCTTTCTCCCAAAACACAAAGTGGATATGTAAATGATGCGGTCTGTCCAAGTGCAACGCGCACATTAAGTCTACGTTGTCCTTATGGAATTTCGCGTCGGATAGAAACTGCGGGAATGTCCGCTTGATTAGCTCGATACATTTTTCGGGCGTGTCTATCTTGTACGACTGCTCCTCATTCAGCGATATAAAGCCGTGAAAGATATGCCCTTTGTTTTTTTTGAGCCGAGCTTTCATCTCGTTCACTTGCTCCTGCGGTATCATGCCCTTGTCATTAAACACGCCCGTATTCTTCTGCAAGTATTCAAGCGCGGTGCGCTTGCCCGTTCGCTTGCCCTCCGTCGTGATATAATCGAATACATTTTTGACTCCCGTCATATCGAAGAACGCCCGCTCGTCCGCGTGTTTCGCAACCTCGTCCGCGCTCGCTCCTTTCGGGCATTGATACGGCGTGTACTGTATGTTGAATATAACGGGTTGATTGCTTATGTTTCATCACCTCCGCATTTTCTTTAAGCCGCTTATTTCGTAGTCGTGCAGATAGTCCGGCGTGTCGCTCATCAAGCCCTGCTCATACAATTCGCTGTCTACGTTCAGAGCCTTGTTTATCCGCTCCAAGTCGTGGAACAGCGACGACAGTATCGACTTGTTTATCGTTGCGTTCAGCACCGTTTCTTTCAAGAGCTTGACTATCACGTTAAAACTTTTTTCGTCCAAACCGCCGAAGTTTTGTCTTTGCGACGGCGGCGCGGTTTCTTCCGATAACGTAACTTCTCCGAACAGCTTTTCGCATAAAATCGGTAAGCCGTAGAAAAGCGCGTCGTTCATTACCTGATTAAAACTCTTGTATTCGGGCAATTCCATAACGCGGTTTATCTGTTCGGTTATGCCGCTATCCGTTATGCGGATATGTTTCTGTATTCCGATTTTTTCTTTCTTTTCATCCAAGTTACGCACCTCCCAAGTGTCGCAGACACGCAAATGTGGGTTTCCCACCATTTGCCCTCGAAGGCGGGATTTATACCACCTTCTTTATCCTGCTTACCTTTTTCTTTGAAAAGCTACCACTTCCACCGCTCTTTCCTGCGGTTAAGTTACGACCTCTCTACGCTGTTTCTGTTAAGACTTTATCTATCCGCTCTTTCGCTTTTTCAAGATACCGCGCGTTTAGGTCTATCCCGATAAACTCCCTGCCGAACCGCTTGGCAACCGCGCCAGTTGTGCCGCTGCCGAAGAACGGATCCAAGACAATGCCGCCGACTTTGCTCCCGGCAAGTATGCACGGCTCTATAAGCCGTTCGGGGAACATAGCAAAATGCTCGTCCATTTTATAGGTATTCGTACTCACTTCCCACACGTCACGCTTGCGCCTGAACTGTTGGTCGAAGTCCGAAAAATCTTCCCTTACCTGCGTTATGCCTTGCTGTCCGACATACTTGCTGTTCGCCGATCTTCCGCGCTTGTAACGCTCGCGGCTTACATCTTTTATAGGCTCTTGAATTGCCTTAAAGTCGAAGTAATACTGCCGCGATTTTGCAAGCAAGAAGATATGCTCGTAGGTCTTTGTAGGACGGTCTTTTGCGCTTTCGGGCAGACAGTTTGTCTTGTACCAAATGATGTCCGAACGCAAATACCAACCGCGCTCCCGAAGCGCAAACGCGAGCATCCACGGTATTCCTATCAAATCTTTCGGCTTTATTCCACTCCAAGATTTAGGGACTTCGTAAACGCGGTTTTGCATATTGAATACGTCCTCGTTCTTTCCGCCCTGCGTTAGAGTCATAGGACCCTTACCGCTCCCCGCGTAACTGTCGCCTATGTTCAGCCATAACGTTCCGTCCTTTTTCAGAACGCGGTACACTTCGTCAAAAACTTTTACAAGTCGCGCTATGTATTCGTCCGGCGTTTGCTCTATTCCGATTTGTCCGCTTTCGCCGTAGTCACGTAAGCCGTAATACGGCGGACTCGTTACGCACATATTCACGCACTCCTGCGGCAGAGTTTTTAACATCTCCGCCGCGTCGCCGCAAAGCATTTTACTCACTTTTATCCGCGCTCTCTTTTGCCGCCGCGCTCGCCACCATAACGCTGCCGATAATAACGCCGACTGCTCTTTCTTTACGCTTGATTTCCGCGAGCTTGTCCGCGCCCTTCTTGCCGTTGATTCTGTTCATCTCGGATATGTCAAGCATACGTTTGGCGTACAAGAACAGTCCTTTGAGATACTCGTCTTTCGTGATGAACGGCTTGCCCTCGAAAGCGTAGGCGCAAACGCCCTTTACAAACTCTCCCGCTTGTTTGTCCGTAAGTTCTTTGAGCATATCGTAATGCTCTCTCTTGATTTTGATGTTTTTCATTGTTTCCTCCTGATTTTTATACTTCGTTTCCCCAACAATCCCACCCGTCCGCTTGCTCTCTTGCAAACAGCTCTATTCTCGGTATATCTCCGAATAAGCGTACTATCTCGTTCCTGATAATAGGCGGTTTAACCGAATGTCCCAATCGCGGGTGCATTACGATTTGCCTTACCGTCTTATCTGCGCTTTTAATATGACCTCTCATTCCGAGCAAGCAAATCTCCGCATTGGACTTGGTATAGCTCCCCATACCCGCAAGCGGCGCTCCGTCTTTCTTTGTCTTTACCCATGTAAAAGCACACGTCTTATAATTGAACCCCCAATCACGCATGACTCGTATAGCATCGGGCAAGCACGGCATTGTCGCCCACATCAACAGCGCACAGTTTTTATCCGCTATCCTCTTAATATCAAGCGCACATATCTCGTCCGTACTCATTGTGCTGTAATGCTTTTCGGGCGCAAAGTGTCCGCCCTCTTTCCCTTTTCCCCATAAATACGCCCACGGTGGATCCGCATAAATAATGCCGTACTTTTGATTCGTACTGAAAATATTCGTTACCATTATGATTTCGTATTCGTAAACCGACTGCCCGTATTTTTGGCGGCGGTTGTCGTAGGTATTGGCTTTTTTAAGCCAGCTATAAACTTCATTTCGTCCTTTGCCATTTGCTCGTAATAAGCGTTAGGCTTGCTGTCGCGGAATTGCCCCGAAGCGCGGAAGATACGCAAGAGCTGTTCGGTGTTGTCGCCGGTGTGCATAGCAAGCCGCGCCATCAACGAACGCTCGTTCTGCTCTTCCGTTCCGAGTACCGATTCACCGTTAAACAGTGCAAGGAATTTATCGCCGTGCTTCGTCTTGCTCGCTTTGTCCACGACGTCCCTATCATCCATTCGCGTAAGGCTCTCGATCCCTCTGCCTGTCGTTTCCACGGCCGCTACTGCCGTAACTATCGCAGCTTCACCCGCGACCTCTGCCGCCACCTCGCTGGGCGGTATAAATACTTCGGACTGTTCTTCTTTAACACTTTTCAGTCGTTCGATCTTTGCTTCCTGCTGCTCAGCACGTTTACGACTCTCGGCTTCCAATTCGTCAAGCGTTACTTCTTGAAACTCCTTACCCGACCAAAACGGAAGCTCCTGCATTTTGCCGAACTCCGACATCAATGCTTCCCTGCTCCTGAACGGATACCCGCTCAATGCAAACTGCGTTTGACCGTGTTCCGCTACCATTCGCACTTTATAAACCTTTTCGCCGCTTTCGTTCTCGTCCTCGATAATCGCATACGGCTCGGTTTCCTTTTGAATCAAGCTCTCTTTCGCCATTACGAACTTTGTTATCTTTTCCGCGTCGGCTATCGCTCTGAACAGCACGTTCGGGTCTTCTTTGATTTTGTCGTGCCAAGCCTGTATGTACGCGCTATTGTTTTGTATATGCTTTTCGCTCGCTTCTATCCCTAAGTCCTGTTCCATGAATATCGAAGCTATCTCGGCGCGCAATTCTTCTTCGGCGTACTTATCCGAACCGAAGCCGCCGCTCAAATCGCGATTGAGCCTTTTTTCATGTCCGGTACTGTGTCCGATTTCGTGCAAGACCGTAGAGTAAAATTCGGGCAAGTCCACGAACGCATTTCTTTCCGGTAAATGAATTTCGTCCGTCGAAGGACGATAAAACGCTTCGTCGCCGCCGTAGATTATCTTGGCTTCGTTGTCGCTCCAATACTGCAAAATGCCTTCGGCGCGACTGTTCTTTCCGCTCGGATCTACGGTATGCTTTTCACGTTCGGGAATACCCTCTATGACGTCGCCGTTGAACACGCAATAGTATTTGCGAAGCGCAATCACGTTCTCATCCATATAATCATCGCGCTCGGCTTCCGTCATTCCGTCAAGCGTATGCTTATCGAACGTCTGCTTCGTCGTCTTGTCGTACAGCGAAAAGTATTCGATGGACACGCCCGCGTTCTTGCCCATACTGTTGCCTTCTTCGTCGTGCTTAAAATCCCAACCTTTCTCTTTCATTTGGTTGTATGTCAGCCAACGGTTGTCGCTATATCCGCGCTCCATCGTTGCCGACGAAAGGAACAGTCTGTTTACTCCGTTATACCGTTTACCCGTGATTGCCGATACGGGCGCGCCCGTAACTTTCCAACCCTGCCGCCAAAGACTGTGATTGTTTTCAAGATTCGCCATAAGAGTATCAACAAGCCTTTTTCTCTGCGGCGTAAGTTTATCATAGACGCTCTTTTTGTCTTTATCACTCAAAACGTATCTTTACCTCCTCCGTCAGAATCGGTTGCTCGTCCCCGAAGTCGTCCTCGTCCATATCCAAGATTTCGTCTATCTCGTAGCCTTTCGGTATGACGATTTCGGGAACTCCGCTATTTTTCTTTTTCATATTACCTCCTTACTTTCCGTCTTTACCGTTACCGCTTCCGTTGCCGCTCGGTTTATTGCTGTTGCTTGCTTTGGGCGGCGTATAAACAGGCGTACCCTTTACGGCTTTGATTGCCGTATGCTCGTAATAACTCTGCGGTTTTTCGGCGCGGTATAATCCACTCGTAGAAAATACACGAAGCATTTGGTCGATGTCGTGATTGCTCCAAAACGCAAGGTAATTCATAAGCGACATATCCGAATTGCTGTGATTGCCGCGCAAGTCCTCGCCGTTGTACAGCCTTTTGACGGTGTCGCCGTTCTTTGCCTTGAACGCTCTGTCGAGCATTTCCCTGTCGTCCATCGACGATAAGCCCTCTACACCTTTGCCCGTGTTTTTCCACTCGGTGCGTTTTTCCAGCTTGCTTTCAAGCACTCTCTGCATTTCGGGGGTGTCGAAGCTACGAAGCTCGGAACTGCCGTAATTGTCGCCCGTCATAGCGATAAAATGACCGCCCTGATAATACTCCATAGTCTTGTCTTTGCTGAACGAGCGCAAGTCCGCGCCTTTTGTTTTGCCGAAAATATGCAAGCCCTTTCCGCTTACCGACTTCTCTGCATAGCTTCCGCTTGCCGCGACAAACGCCTTTTGCGCGATGTCCGAAAAATCGCCGTTCTCCTGCATACATCCGTCCAAGTCGATACAGGCGATTCCGTCTTTTCCGTCCAACGCATAGGCAAGGCATACGCCGCCGTTTTCCTTTGCGTACTTACAAGCGGTATCGAAGTCCGCCCACGTTTCGGGGTTATCGCTTTCCGCAAACTTGCCCGTATGGGGGTTGATAAGGAATTTATCCAATCTACCCGTATCGTTATTCTCGCGGGTACGCACCACCACCCAATTCGGCTTGTTCCGCATTTCTTCGGGTACGTTTCGGCGAAGCTGCGCTTCCACCTTTGCAAACTGCGCCTTTGCTTCCTCGCTCGGCGCACGATATACGCTCTCGTAGTCCTCGTCCGTCTTGCCCTCGATTGCAGCGATAAACTCCTGCGCCGACAAATCTTTCTTTTCGTCCCCGTCTTTCAAGTGCGCGGTAAAATCTTCGGGAATACGCAAACTTAACCCGTTTTCGTCCTTTCGCACCATTCCGCTCGGTATGTAGTAAACAAACCCCGCATACTCGCCCTTCGGCATTTTGAACAGCGTGCTGTTTGCATAGTTGGCGATCACGGCATTTTCGCTTACCGCAATCGTACTCCATTTCTTATCGTCCTCGCTTTGCTGCTCGCGGTATTCGTTCATCTCGGAATCATCTCTGCCGTACTTGTCCGCTTTCTTGTCGCCCACAAGTTCCGCGTATTCCTTTGCCGAAAGCTCTACGCGCTCCTCGCCTTTTCGCAGGGTTATTTTGAAGCTCTCTCCGATATTAGCGATAAGCGTTCCGTCGTCGCTGTATTTGTCCTCCGTAATAACCGATTGGGGAAGATAGTACACATATCCTTTATATTTGGTATCGTTGGGCATTGCTAAAAGCATTGAATTTTCGTATTCCTTGATAAACGCTTCGTGCGGGAATCCGACGGTATATCTCTTCTCGCGCTCGTACTTTTCCGACGTTGTTTCGTTTACCAAGCTGACAAACTCATGCGGTTCGATTTCCACCGTTTTCTCGCCGCTTCTTAACTCCACGTTCTGATTGTCCGGAATACGGATAACAAGCGCACGTTCGCGGGTATCGCCTTTCAAGTCCGTAGTGATAGTTCCCTCTTTGATGCGGTCATTGAAAATGCTGTAAGCATACCCCTCGTAGCCGCTGCCTTTCGGCATCATAAAGCGCGAATTGAACTGATATTTTTTAATGAGCGCTTCGGGACTGACTTTGCAAGTAAGCCATTTCTTATCTACGGTGTCGCTCGTATTCTCGAAGCTGTATTTTTCTTCTCTGTACTTTTCGGCGGCTTCAAGCGTTTTGAAATCGTATGTACCCTGTCCCCACGTTCCGTCCGTCGTGTCGTAACGCGCCGCGACAACAAAATCGTTTTTGCGCTGTATAATAGCGATATTCCTGTCGTCCCTATCTTTTACAATGCTTAATACCTTATCGCCTCTTGCGGTAAAGTTTTTGTATTTGTCCTGTGCCATTTCTTTGTTTTCCTCCGAATTTTCTTTTATTTTTCTGCGGATACGGTTTATAAACGCGTCCAATACGGCGGGATGCGTATCAAGGCAGCACTCGCTCCGCACATTCTCATCCTCCGACATAGGTACGGTCTTTGCCCATTCCTTATTATCTCTGCTATATCTTCCGTCCCAATTCCGTTCGTTGACGGTGTTTGCGACAACAAACGCCACGCGCTCCATACCGAACTGCTCGATAATCTTTTCCTCAAAGCCCTCATTTAAGTGCATACCGTCAAAATTTTGACGAATAGCGTCCTCGATTACAAGTTTGCACTCTATATTCGATTTGCGCGAATTACGGTGGTCTATGATTTCGTAATGCTCGTGGGCATACTCGCCCGTTTGCAAATACAACGGATAAATGCGGTAATAGTTATCCATAGCGTTCATCATATTGCCCATAGCTTCTTGCCCTATAAGCTCGTCCGCTTGAATGTCCCTGCCTATATTCAGATAAAAGATATGCCGCTTTTCAAGCTCGCTCTTTTCCACATAGCACGCTGGCGCGGCAATCGTTATCATATCCGCATCGGTGTTCTCATCGAACCAACGAAGGCTCTCCAAAGATATACCTTTCGTCATACTGTAATACGCTCTGTTCTCGGTGTCCTTACCGTAATACGTCGTAGGATAATAAATCTCGTTGTGTTCGGATTCGCAATAGTCCTTAATAAACAATGCCGTGTCGCTGTACGTTTCCACGCTGTAATTCTCCGAGCCTACGTAATCGTCGAAAAGACTGTTAAGAATATGCCCTCTGTCCGCATACAACGCTTCAAACTCTTTATCCGACAAATATTCTTTACCGTACTGTATTACTTCCGAGAACTCGTTGTACAAATGCGTTTTATAGCTGTTCTCGAATACCGTCTGCGGCGACTTACTCATCAAGTCTTTTTTGTAATCGTCAAACTCCAACCACACGCTGTTTATAACCGCTTCTTCAAAATCCGTGCTGTTTGCCTTTACAGCACGAATCGCTTTTACTTTTTCGTTGTAGTAATCACGCGCACGGCTACCGTCATTAAACTCACGTAGCGGATTTCCGTCGTACAAACCGTTGTAAGCAAGTATCGTCATTACGTCGGTAGTATCGCCAACTTTAAGCTCTTTACCGTCCTTGCCTCTTGCAGAAGTATCGTTTATAACGTACCAATCGCCTGTTACGTTGTTATGCAAAAGCATAAGTCCTTCCGCATACTTTTTTACGCTTTTGCTTTCGTTCAGCAAGTATGCCGGCTCTTTTTCTACAACGGTCAGATCGTCCGAAAATACGGGCAAGTTCATATCTTCGATTTCTTGCTCGGTCTTGCCGCCCAAGATAATGTTCAGCTCCTTTTCGGCGTCGAACGTAATCTTCGTCATTTCCTGCGCCACCACTTTCAATTCCGCGTTTTCGATGTGATTTCCGATAGAGCGTTTTACCGAGTCCTTTTCCCAACCGTAGTATTTCAGCTCGTCGCGCCAAATGCGTTCGGTGTATTCGTCCATAAGTTGCGGCATAAATGCTTTCATCGCTTCTGCCGTAGGATTCGGCTTTTCCGCAAGATAATCGTCCAAATCTGCGCGTTCTTCGTAGTTCGTTTCTATAAAGTCTATCGTGAACCGCTCGTCAATTGAATCCATCTCGCCCGACGCAACAACTCCCGCAGCTTCCGCAAACTGCGAACGCGCCGCCATATACGCTCTGCCGTGTTCAGATTCCAAATACATTTTCCATACGGGCTTTTCCACGCCGAATAACAGTCCGTCCTCGAAATCGGTGATAACCTCCGCTTCTCTTTCGGTATCGTCTTTTCCGAGTATGTAAACTTGCACTCCGCGCTCGAATGCCCGCTTTGCCGCATCTTTTCGCATAGGCAACATTCCGTCCCAAAAATACCCGTATTCGTGCATATCTTTTGCACCGACGGAATAATCAGGAAGTATCTCCACCTGCATTAACGCGGTCTTATCTTCCTTGTCTATGATGTCATCGTCCTCCTTATTGTTCCTTTGCGTGGGCAACGCTCTGTAATTGTCATCGTCCGTTTCAGCGTCGTCGCCCGCTATAACCTCGTCCTTTTTATCCAAGTCAAGCTCGGCGTTCAATTCCGTTTGCTCGCTCAAAAGTTCAAGCAAATGTTCCTTGTGTTCAAACGGTTTTTCCACTTGCTCTTTGGCAATCTCCAAATCGTCTTTTAATTGTTTCAGCCTGTTTTCAAGCCGCTCTTTACGCTTCGGAAAATCCTCTATAAAGTTCTCCAAGCGCGTCAGATTGCCGCTTGCACTTTCGCCTATCGACAAAGTGTACTGTCCGTTCGCCGTAAGCGTTATTTCGCGCTCGGTTGCCGTGAGTATGGTTATGGGGTTCATACTTATTTTGAAGCCGCGATATTCCGCTACTGCCGTTTCGGGCTTACTTTTATACAACGCTTCCGTGAGAGCTTTCCCGCCCTCTTTCTTGTCAGTATAAACCGTACCGTTTACGCTTATCTCAAACGCTTCGGGATTTTCGGGTTTACTTGATTGCAGGTGCATTAAATCAAGCGTTACACGCTCTATTAACAACTCCTGCTTGCGTATATCTTCGGGGAAATCTTTACGAATTTTGTCCTGCAATTCGTATAGATTCTTTTTATACTGCCCCTCCAAAACGCGAAGTCTTGCTATCTCGGCGTCGACCTCCATTTTGCGCTTTATCTTCGGGTTCGCCGCCGTGATTGCTTTTATCTCGGCATAAGACAAAGTGGTTTCGTCTATGTCCTCCGCTTCGCGCACGGTCAAATCGCCCTTGTTGATTTGCGATATGAACTTTTGCTTATTTTCAAGTATCTGATAGGAATAACTGTCGAACGTGCGCTCGGTAACGTAGGTATAAATATCTACCTTTTTGTTTTCGTTGCCTTGCCGGATAATTCTGCCCTCGCGCTGTTCCAAATCGCTCGGTCTGTACGGCGTGTCCAAATGGTGCAACGCTACAAGCCGCTTTTGCACGTTCGTTCCCGCACCGCATTTTTCCGTACTGCCGATGAGTATTCGTATCGCGCCCGAATTGACTTTATCGAATAAGTCTTGCTTTTCTTCGTCGGTTTTGGCGTCGTGAATAAACGCTATCTCGTCTTTGGGAATACCGCGCTGTACGAGCTTATATTTCAAGTCGTTGTAAGCGTCGAAGTCCGTGCCGTAAACGTAGTCCTCAAACCGTTTCTTCGGCGTGGACAAATCGCAAAATACTATCTGCGTTCCCTTAAAATCCGACGCGCGCTCCCATATCTCGTGTATGTACTCCGAAGCCACGTTGAGCTTGCTACCTTCTTCGTCCTCCGATTCGGGTACGAAACAGCGCGGATCCAAGGCGAGCTTTTTACCGTCCGACGTGATTTTGAGCATATTGTCCTCATACGGACTGACCAAGCCTTGATGTATCTTGTCGGCGCGTTCGGCAATTTGCTCCGCGAGCGCGATTACCGTATCGCTCGGCTTCAAATTGATAACGTGCTTTTCCGCTTCGGGTACGTTCAGCTTGACCATATCCGCTGTCTGCACGTCAGCAAAGCTACGATACATTGTCAGTAGTTCGGGTAGGTTCGTAAACTTTGCAAACCTTGTTCTCGCCCTGTAACCTTGACCGCTTGGGCTTAACTCCATACTCGTTGTCGTTTCGCCGAAGTCCGCAGCCCAACCGTCGAAGAACGTAATACCGCTTGCCGCCAACGCTTTCGGTTGCAAGTAGTTCTGCATTGTGTACATTTCCGACATCGAATTGCTTATAGGCGTTC
>CAMXOH010000023.1 GCA_947245485.1 uncultured Clostridia bacterium
CTTTTGAGTCGAAAAATTTCCTTTACAAATCAACTCAACCGCTTCACTTAATTTGTCGGGTTCAAATTCGGTAAGGAATCCGAGATGTCCGTAATTAATGCCGAGTATCTTAATTCCCCGTTTCGCACAATCTGACGCAACGTTTAATATCGTACCGTCGCCGCCGAGAATAATCAGTAAATCAAGTCCGTCAAGGTCGGTATATTTATCTGCGATTTTGCACCCGATGCCGTTGGCTCCGAGAGAATTTTTCAAAACTTCAATGTACGGTTTACTCTCGGTTAAATAGTTTTTATTATAATATATTCCCGCCTTCATCAAAATCATTATAAACCACTTTATACAAATATGCAAACAAAAAGCCTATTAAATTCATAATTTAACAGACTTTATTAAAAATTCTTTATATTTTCTCTCTTTTGCTCCTTTTTCAAGCATGATTATATATTCGATATTTTTACCTTGAACAATAGGCGCGTTAACAAGATTTACGGGAGACAAACCGCATTCAAGTGCAAAATCATAAATTTTCGAAATTACACGCTCGTGAACTTTTTTGTCTTTGACGACTCCTCTTCCTACGTTCTTGCTCTCGCATTCGAACTGCGGTTTAATAAGCGCAAGAATATGCGCGCCGTCATCAAGAACATCCGCGGCGCCTTTAAGGATATATGTGAGCGATATAAAACTTACGTCTATAACTATTCCGTCGAGCTTTTCCGAAAATAAACTTTTATCAAGGTTGCGCGCATTGTAATTATCTATTACAACCGTTTTTTCGCCGACAAGACTTTTATCGAGCTGACTCTCACCGACGTCGATACAGTAAACTTTTTTTGCTCCGTTCTGTATAAGACAATCGGTGAACCCGCCCGTACTTGCGCCTATATCGACAAAAATTTTGCCTTTAACGCTAAAACCGAACTTTTTCAAGGCTTCACTCAATTTATAGCCGCCTACCGAAACATAGCTTTCAGTATCCTCTGAAAAACCGAGAGAATCTATCCCGTCTTTTAATTCATATGAAGGTTCTACGCATTTTCCGTTAACTTTAACAAGTCCTTTTGAAATTGCCGCCGCCGCTTTTGTTCTTGAACCGTATTTTTCGGAAAGAAATTTATCTATTCTCATTTTTTATATATTCGACGATTGCCTGACAACTGACGCCGCCGTCCGTCATTAATTCGTCTACTCCGCCTTGCGGAATAAATTTATCGCCATAGGCGAAATTTTTGACTGCTACTTTTTGTTCTGCATAATAATTGTTTATCAACGAACCGAGACCGCCTAAAAGCATATTGTCCTCGACGGTTATAATGCGCTTTGACTGTAACTCATTTAGCATTTTCTCGTCGAGCGGCTTTACAAATCTTGCATTTATTACAGTAACTTTAATTGAGTCTTTTTCCAAAATTTGCGCCGCGGCAAGCGCTAACGTTACCGCGCGTTCACCGCTCGCTATTATAGCGTATTTTCCGTCGTTCCCGTTCAAATATTCCCATTTACCGCAGACGATTTTCGACTGTCGTTGAAACACTCTCTTTCCCTCTCTCGGATACCTAATCGCCAGAGGATGTTCGAATTTGGCGCTGAATTTTAGCATTTCCTCAAACTCCTTAATATCTTTCGGAACGGCGATTGTAAGGTTGGGAATAAAGCTCAAAAACGACAAATCGAAAACTCCCTGATGCGTTTCCCCGTCCGAACCCGAAATACCCGCCCTGTCTATGCAAAGCGTAACGGGCAAATCCTGACTGCAAATATCAAGCACTATTTCATCGAACGAGCGCTGTAAGAAGGTCGAATAAACAGCATAATATGGTTTAAGTCCTTCAGTAGCCATCGAAGCGCAAAGAACGGTTGCGTGTTCTTCGCAAATGCCCACATCAACCGAACGCTCGGGATATTTTTCAAAAAAATCGCCTAAGCCGAGACTCGTAGTCATTGCGGCGGTTACTGCCACAATTCTTTTATCGTTTTCAGCCAAACTGCTCAAAGTCTGCCCGAGGATTTGCGAATATTCGGTAGACGAATTGGAGGAACCCGATATGGATATGCCGTGCGTCGCTTCGGGATTGTCTTCGCAGAATTCGTATCCCTTCCCCTTTTTGGTAAGTATATGCAAAATTACAGACTGCGTTTTAAGCATTTCCTTAACTTCGGACAGTTTTTCTACTATTTGCCCGATATCGTTGCCGTCGTATACCCCTTCGTATTTAAATCCGAACCGCTCGAAAATTTTAGCGTGTTTGTCGCGTTTTTCTTTCTGTTCCGCAGTTTCGCTCAGAATTTCAAGGTATTCGTGCATACTGCCGACTGTCGGAGAAATAGACATTCCGTTATCGTTTAAGATAACAAGAATTTTACTGTTAAGCAACCGTAAGCTGTTAAAAGCCTCATAGACAAGTCCGTTGTTAAACGAACCGTCGCCGATTACGGCAATTACGTTAAAATCTTTACCGGCTATGTCGCGCGCCTTTGCAATGCCGAGCGCCGCGGAAACGGAAGTTCCCGCATGTCCCGTATTGTAACAGTCGTATTCGCTCTCCTCGCGCTTGGGAAATCCCGATAAACCGTTTTTTTGACGCAACGTAGAAAAGTCGCCCAATCTTCCGCTTAAAAGTTTATGTGTATAGCATTGATGTCCGACGTCGAAAATTACCTTATCTTCCGGAAAGTTAAAAACTTTATGAAGAGCAACCGTCAACTCAACCGAACCGAGATTGGAAGAAAGATGTCCTCCGTTTTTATAAACCGTTGAAATAATTATTTGCCGCGCCTCCTCGCAAAGCGCGGAAAGCTGCGGCAAATCTGCATTTTTTATTTTAATTTTGTCTATATTTTCAAGCATCATTTTTCCTTTTTGAAAAACGTAGTAAATTTTGAGAAGCCGAATACAATCTGTTTATTGTATTTTACCGCAAAGTGCTTAAAAATTGCTTTGCCTCCGACAGTCAACGCGCCTATCACTGCGCTGACGCCTATTGAAGCTATAAGTTCATATAAATTTCCGCCCGACGCCGCAATGTAAACTACGAGGGCAGTTCCCGCCGAACCGCTGACTATACCGCAAATATCGCCTATTACGTCGGCGAATATACTTCCGAGTTTAGTAGCGTTTCTGCACAGTCCGACAGCACGTTTCGCTCCTCTTATTTTATTCGAAGCCATTGCGTGAAATGCCTGTACGTCGCACGTCATTACCGCGTTAGCAAGAACGTCGCAACCTATATTCAAAAACAGAAGCACGACTAAAACTATTACGCAAATATAAACGGGACTTCCCTTTATGGAAATTTCCGTGAGAAAGCTGAAAACAATCGTCAATACAAACGATAATAACAGTACGCACAGACCCCATGCCAACCATTCGGGCATTATTTTCTTTTTCGTTTTTTTCTTTTTAGTCTTATCTTTCTTGTTTAAACTGTCGTCTTTGTCCATAATTTTTTAATTTATTTAAAAATAATACGCACTTCCACGTGCGTAAAAAAATTAATATAGTGGTTTATATTAAATAAACTTTGCGGCTTAGGTTCGGTAGGATTTCCCTCAAACTCACTTCCCGTCGCCGAAGAAGCAGTTTCCTTTTAAGAGTTTGAACGCACGAATGCATAACCGAATCGCCACTGAGTCCACACCGTAATCTCTAATATAAAAACAGTCTAGAAGCTTTCCTTGGCAATTTTTATTGAGCTTATCCTCTTTTGCAAAATACAATTTCAAGCGACTATTAGTCAACGTTCGTTTGGCCGAACAAACGTTGGCGTTAAAATTCGCTATCCGCTGTTTTCACTCAAGGCAGGCTACTCTGTACCAAGCTTACGCCTGATAGCAGGTTTATACTGACGGAAATTAGCTTCCGTCAGCCTCCACGGTAAATGGGTTAGGCTGCGGTATGCCGTTACCAAGCTCCCATAAACCTTTACTCCCAGCATTCACCCACTTTTGGCAAAAGCAAGCAAACACCAGAAACTTCATCGATATGCCCTTTGACGGTATTTTACCCCCGCCTTCGCATCAATAGAAATTGACTAGAATACTGCACCACTATATCAGTTACTTTAATTATAACATTTTATTATATTAAAGTCAATGAAAAATCAGTGAATTCTCTGACGCACAAAATACACAAGCTCCCTCAGAAATTCCGTGTCGCCGTCGAATCCTTCCAAAAGCCTAACGCATTTATCGACAAGAACGTCTGCTTTAAGTTTACTTGCGTCAAGTCCGTATATATGCACGCTTGTATATTTTCCTTCACTGCCGTCCTTGCCAATACTCTTGCCGAGACTTTCGAAACTGCCTTCGACGTCGAGAATATCGTCTGTAATCTGGAACAAATGCCCCAAATCGCTACCGAAAGTTTTTAATTCGGAATAATACTTGCCGCCGCATAATATACTCGGCGTAACAGCCGCCGCCATAATCAGTTTAGCCGTCTTATTTTCATAAATGAAATTTAAAACTTCTTCGTCGCTGTCCGCGTCTTTTTCATGCAATAAATCGGCTGACTGTCCTGCTATCATACCGTTAATGCCTGCGCAGTCGCATATGTATTTTGCCGCGGAAACATATTCGCTTCCGTTAAAACACTCGCCGAACAATACCGAATACGCAGTGTTTAAAAGTCCGTCTCCTGCAAGAATAGCGTTTCCCTCGCCGAAAACTTTGTGGTTAGACGGTTTGCCGCGCCTGAAATCATCGTTATCCATAGCGGGCAAATCGTCATGTATAAGCGAATAGGTATGAATAAGTTCCAGAGCAACGGCATAATTAACCAATTTATCGTGCTCAGCGCCTATAAGCTCGCCAACGGCAAACATGATTACAGGTCTTATTCTTTTGCCGCCCAATTTTAAACTGTATTTTAAACTATCCGAAAGAATTTGAGGTTTACAGTCAAGTTTTCCGTAAAACTCTTCTAAACTCAATTCGAATATTTCTTTATATTTCGCATACTCGGCGTTAAAATCAATCAATTTCTGCTCCTGTTGCGGTTAAATACGTGTTATACATTAGCATCGTTATTGTCATAGGTCCTACGCCACCGGGCACAGGAGTGATATATGAACACTTCTGCTTTACGTTCTCAAAATCGACGTCGCCGCAAAGTTTCCCGTTTTCGTCGCGGTTCATTCCCACGTCTATAACTACCGCGCCTTCTTTTACCATATCCGAGGTAACGAATTTTGCTTTGCCTATTGCCGCAATTAAAACGTCGGCATTAACGCAATGCTCTTTGAGGTTTTGCGTTTTGCTGTGACAGACTGTAACGGTTGCATCGGCGTTAATAAGAAGCATAGCCATCGGTCTGCCGACTATATTAGAACGCCCGATTACGACTGCGTTTTTACCGCGTAAATCTATATTTTCGTGTTCGAGCATTTTCATTACGCCGTGAGGCGTGCATGAAACAAGACTATTGCCGTTAAGGCATAATTTACCTATATTATTCGCGGAAAACCCGTCAACGTCTTTTTTATCGGGTATAAGCCTTAAAATCTTTTCCGCATTTAAATGTTCGGGAAGCGGAAGCTGTACGAGTATTCCGTGTATTTTCTCATCATTTGCAATAGAGATTACAAGTTCTTCAATCTCTTTTTGCGTGATATGCGACGGCAAATAATACGCGTAAGATTTTATACCCGTTTCTTCGCAAGCCTTGATTTTATTTCTTACATAAACTTGCGAGGCGGGATTATCCCCCGCAAGAATAACGGCAAGCCCTATATCTTTACCTGTGCTTCTTTTATATTCGGATATTTTTTCTTTAAGTTCGAGGCGCATTTCGCCGGCAATTTTTTTACCGTCGATAATTTTATACATTTCACTTCTCCCTGATTATTTCCGCCAAAATACCGCTGACAAACGAAGCGCTTTTTTCAGAAGAATATTTTGAAGCTATATTCGCCGCCTCGTTAACCGACACTGCATCGGGTACGTCCGCACAATATAAAATTTCGGCAAGCGCGATAAAAAGAATGCTCCTGTCGGCAGGAAATAGCCGCGATTCGGGAAAAAGGCGCGAATGCTTGTCGAGTATTTCGGAAAACTCTTCGCCGTGTTCTTCCGTGATTTTAAGGATTGCCTCGCAGAACTCAACGTCGTTTTCGTTGAGTTTTTCGTTTTTATATAACGCGCGCTTCATACTCTCGTCAACGCTTTTCGTAAACTGAGATGCGAATATAATTTTAAAAAGTGTTTCTCTTGCTACGGTTCTCATAATTTCTCCGTGAAATACAAATATTCCCTTAAATAAATTTTAAGGGAATAACGTAATATTTACAATGCCGAACTATCGGAAAAATTTACGTCCTGAATATGAACGTCAACTTTTGCGACTTTATATTTCGTCATCGACTCGACGTTGTGTTTTATGGATTGCTGTATTCTGAACGCAAGCGACGGTACGTTAAACGAACTGTCGACTTTAACGCTGATGTCAGCCAAAATTCCTTGTTTATCGAAATTGAGTTTTATACCCTTGTTCTTCGTATTCAAAAGCGTAACGCCGTCGACTTCGTCTATTGCAAGCGCAACTATGCCGCTGACAATGCCCGAATTATAAGTTACCTTTCCTTTTTGAGTCGAAGTGGGGTCATGTCTGATGTGTGCCATATGCTACTCCTTATCCATAGTATAACACAGTCTTTTTTATTTTGCAACTTTCAGACTTATATTTGTGAATAAACAGGCATGATTATTATGTTTAAAGGGTCTACGCCCGCTTCGTCTTTAAGGCAAGTATATACGGAAAGCGCAGTAGTCATATCGAGTTCGTTTGAATTGATGAATACGTTTACGTTGTCCGAATCTATGCCGATGGAAACTACGGCGTCGGAAAATCCTTTCGATTTAATCATAGTTTCGAGAACAAGTTCTTTTTCCATAATTTCTACTATCTTCATTTTGAGATTGACAGCTTCGGTGTACTTTTCGCTGCTTTCGTCGTAGAGCGCAATTACGCTGTCAAGCTGAACGAGTTCTTCACTTCTCGTAGTCGTTCTTTCGGAACGGTAAGTCGTGAAATAATTTGAAGTTGTTACAGCGGTATCGCCGTTGGCGCTTCTGTTCTTAGCAAGCAGAACGTTAAGAACAGCCGTTACCGCAAGTAAAAGTACGAGTGATGACATTACGATAATCTTTTTTGTTTTAGACATAAAATTCTCCTTATACAGTCATTGAATATATTGCGATTATTTTTTTATCTATATTGAGCGCCGTCGAAACCGCGTTCAATATATTGCTTCTGGTCATAATACTGTTTGCTCCCTCGCAGACAATAACTACGCCGAGAATTTCTCCTTCGTTCTCCGTAATCATTACGTCGGTGCTTCCCACTCCTTCTATATTACTGAGGATTCCGCAAAGTTTTATTTCCGTAGAACTTTTTTCGGTATCCGTTGCCGTAACCTTGGAGTTTTTCTTTTTTCCTTTGTCTATTATATAAACGGCGCCGAGCAGTATAACGATTAGAAGGACTACTATGATTATTTTTTTATTTTCTTTCACGTAATCAATAACTTTTCGCATATACTGTTATATTTATATATTTTAATTCTTCCAAATATTCATAAATTTCTTCAATTATTTTTTCCTGTTCCGAATTTAATTGCACGGTAACGCCTTTCACCTTGAAATTGCCTTCATCATAATAAACCTCTACCGTACATTCGCTTTCCGCAGAAAATTCTTTATATAACAGTTTTTCGAGCTGTTCGCTTTGGTTTTCGGAATAAACCTTACATATATATTCGTAATCGTACATAGGCGAATCTACCTTTACGCTGTCCAATTTGAATATACCCGTTATCGGTTGCAACAGCACGAGAATACAGGCAAGCCGCATAACGAAAACTATGCTTTTGTTCATTTTTCCCTGCGGAATAATAAGCGAAATTATAACGGACAGGAAAATAACGCCCGCGGCGGTGAGTAAATAAGTTTTCATAGAAAGCTGTTAGCCGAATTGATTATCAGCATTATAACGAGCGCATACATAAACGCAACCGTAAGCAACCCCGCAATAAAATATTCTATATCTTTTGAAAGGTCAGACAGAAGAGAAAAAAGAACGTTTTCGCCGAGCGGCTGGACGATAGCTCCGACAAGTTTTAAAATTAAGGAAAATGCGGCAAGCACCACTATCGGCTCGATTATTTCCATAAGCAGAAGTATTATGCCGCATACGCCCACAGAGCTTTTAATTAGCAATCCCGCAGAAGTGAGCATATCGAACCCGCTCGATAAAAAATTGCCGACAATGGGCACGGAATTGCTGACTACGTATTTTGTAGCTTTAAACAATATGCCGTCGAACAGCGATGACGCAGAACTCTGCATCGTGATAAAAATACTGAAAACGGTAACGGTGATGCCTATTACCCATTTCATAATACTTTTAACGAATGCGGTTACGCCAGAAAAAGACATCTGCGGATTGAGCTTTGACATAAAGTTCAAAACGATTACGGCTATTGTCGCGGGAAAAATAAACGCACTTACAATTTCCACCGCGCCGCCGGAAAGGAAAATCGCAGACGGCTGATAAATTGCCGCCGTTCCCGTTCCGCCCGTCAACACGGTCAACGTTGCGAGAATAGGAGTTATAATTTCGATTTGCCGCTTAACCGTATTTATGCAAGAAATGCAGGACGTAATTATTCCCGTCAGCATTGAAGCAAGAATAAGTATTATCAGCGAATAACAAGCTAAATGAATTATCTTGGAAGTAGACTTCCCCATTATATTGCCTTCCGCCGAACTGACTACGGCTGAAAGCAACGCCATTGCGGTAATTTCGGCAAAAGCAGGAATCAGGGCAATTACATTTTTGAATACAATCGAAAACAGTTCGTTTAAGTAACCGCCGTAGTCCGTTCCGAGATTTCCGTGAATTAAATACTCGACTATCTCCCCTGCGGTATTTCCGAAATTAAATAAGTAACTGTCCTTATTCTCATCTAAATATTTTTGAAGCTCGGATAAATCGAGGTCTTCCAACAAATCAGAAATGCTTTGATTTATCTGTTCCTCACCGTCTTTATCCTCTGCCGCCGCCGAAGCTATTCCGCCGACAACGAACAGGCATACGCAAGTCAGGATTAGAATAAGCAGTATTGTCAGTCTTTTTTTCATGCAAGATTAATAAGTGAAATTATAATTTTGTAAGTACTGTTAAGAATAGGTATCGAAACTATAAATATAATAATTTTTCCGCACAGAATGAGCTTGTCCGATACGCTTTCAAAACCGAGGTCCTTA
Source organism: uncultured Clostridia bacterium (assembly GCA_947245485.1). Classification (GTDB taxonomy): domain Bacteria; phylum Bacillota; class Clostridia; order Christensenellales; family Borkfalkiaceae; genus Coproplasma. The sequence continues at coordinate 9,268 of CAMXOH010000023.1, forward strand.
ATAGAACTTGCGGTAAGCTCGACAAGAAAACCTATTCCTATTATTTTGAAGATAATGCGGATTATGTCGTTATCGATTCCCGCACCTTCCGTAAACGAACGAATAAATTCAACGCTTTCGGTGAGATAGTCGAAAGCGTACAAAAACATTAAAATTCCGCCCGCGGTAAGACAAAGCGGAACCAATTCGGATTTATTGTTTTTTAATATAAGCGCGCATACCGCCGTTATTACGGCGATACAGCACAAACGGACTATATACATCAGAAAATATCAAATAGTTGCCTGATTTGCGAAAACAAATCCGCTATCATGGAAATTACCACTGTCAGGACTATTATTAATCCGACAAGACTTACGAGCGTTGCAATATCGTCCCTGTCGGATTTTTTCAGAACCTGACAAATTATTGTTACTATTATGCCGACTGCGGCAATTTTAAAAATTATACTTATATCCATTTAAGCCAATAATACCGCAATAGTTACTCCGATTAAAAAAAATATCTTTACATACATTGAACTGCTTTTTTTATAATCGGTAAAGCTGTCTTCCTTATACTTTTTCAAAAGAGCTTTTCTTTCGGTAAGATAATCAACCTGTGAAAGCGCGTCGGTTTTTCCGAGATTATTGATATAGTCGCTGACAAAATCGGCGTCCTCGCCGTAAACCGTCTTTTCTCCGCCTAAAATTCCGCTGACGTATTTAAAAGGTGCAGCGACTTTATCGATGGAAGCGCGCGAAAATTTAAGCGAAAGAATCAACTGTTCGTTAAATTCATAAAGCTCTGCAAAAACCTGCATTCTCTTCTTTTTATTTGCCGACAGAAAAATTCCTATCGAAGTCGTCAGTCCCACTACCACAATAAGTATTAAAATCTTTATCATAAATTACGGGTCTATCACCTATTCCTGTCAATTCGGCATAAAATTCAAACGGCATACTTTTGAGCTGCTCTCTGCTGCAAATATGCGTCGAGGCAATAACCGTTATTCCGCAATCGCAGGCATATTCCATAGCTTTTATATCTTCCGCTCCGTAAAGCTCGTCTGTAATTATTACATGCGGTTTCATTGCCCTTATCGCGCTCGAAATAGCGCTTTTTTTATTGTGACAGCGGATGACGTCAACTCTGTCTCCGAGATTAAAACCATTGCCGTATCCGTCTATTGCCGCTATTTCGTTTCTTTCGTCAAATACCAAAATATTATATTTTTTCAGTTTGCTCAGGTTTATGGCAGTATCGCGCAATAAAGTTGTCTTCCCCAATCCCGGTTTTGAAAACAGAGCCGTACTGTGTAAACCTTCGGAAAAAAGATTTTTAACCAAATAGTCGGCGCACCCTAAAACATTGTGCGGTATACGTATGTTTAAAGAAGTTATATTCTTTATGTTAAGCACTTCGCCGCCCTGCGTTACGTACTCGCCCGCTATTCCTATTCTTATACCGTGCTCTACGGTAATAAACCCGCTCTTCATCTGTTCCACATAGTTATAAATACAGCCGCCAGTAGCAGAGTTAATTACAGGTTCGATTTCGTCGATTCCGAGAAATTCTCCGTCGCTTCGCGCCAATCCGCTTGGCCCCACATATTTATATTCGCCTTGATACTCTATAATGACGGGTTGTCCCCGCCGAAGTCTTATTTCGGTTATATAGTCATAGTTGAGCCGTTCCACGGCATTTTTTATTTCGGACGGTAAAAAGGACAACCTCATACTCTAATCTATTTTATTAAATCGCCGATTATGCCCAAATAAAATTTATTAAGTAACATAAAATTATGGAAAAATTTACAAATATATGATATAATTTGATTCGGAGTTACATATGAAAAAATTTTTACTCATAACATTTTTTACCGTCCTTACATTTTGCCTATTGCTTTGCGCATGCCAAAAAATTCAACAATCACAATACTACGTTAAATATGTAATCGACGGCGAACAATATACCGTTATTTACGCTGATTTCGGCGAAAAAATTTCCCCGCCTGAAATTACCGAACAGAATAACAAAATTTTTAAAGGTTGGTATACGACAGACGAGTATATTGAAAAATGGAACTTTGAAAGCGACGTAATAAAAGACAACCTTACTTTATTCGGCTATTTTTCCGCTTCAAACGAAGAAACGTTTAATATCCTGTATTATGACGGAGAAACACTTATTCACCATGAAAAAGTTTTAAGCGGCGCTACGACGGACGGCAGTTTTCTGCCTCCCGAAAAGAGCGGATATGAATTTATGGGTTGGCTTACCGAACAAAACAAATATTTTGATTTTGACAAAGCTATCAACTGCGACGTTACACTTAAAGCCGACCGGAAGATATTGAATTTCAGTATAAAATTTTTTGCGGAAGGCGAACTGATACGAGAATTGTTTTTTAACGTAAACAGCCAAAACATATCTATTCCGACAATACCGCAAAAAGAACATTATTCAGGGGAATGGGAAAAATTTGAATTTGAACTTGAAAATATCGTAGTGAATGCCGTTTATATTCCTATAACTTATACCGCCGTGTTTATCGCCGATGGTATTGAAATTGATAAAATAAACTATACCGTAGAAGATGAAATAAAACTTCCCAATATACCGCAAAAAATCGGATATGACGGAGTATGGACCGAAGTTTTATTTGAAGGAAACGTTACGATAAATGCGATTTACACGCCGAAAACTTTTACGGCAACGTACAAAGTCGGTGAAACCGTTATTGCAGTGCGCGAGTTTACCGTTGAAAATCTATCCGTCGTCCCTCCCGCCGTTCCTTTACGCGCAGGCTATGAAGGCAAATGGGAAAATAAAGAACTTTCGGCAGGTAATATAACGTTCAATGCAATTTATGCTGCCGTTAAATACAATATAACTTTTATTGCAGATAACGAAATTATCGAGATTATACAGTTCGACGTCGAAAACCAAACGTTTACTCAACCCGTTCCTCCCGATATAACAGGTTACATATCGAAATGGGAAGATTACGAACTTGTTCTGAAAGATATAATCGTTAACGCAGTTTATACTCCCGTTATTTATACGGCAGATTTTTATATAGAAGAAATTAAAATTTCAAGCGTGCAATTTACGATTGATGACGAACTTTTACAAGAACCGCAACACGATAACCGCAACGGATATTCTTTTGAATGGAGCGACTATTCGATTAAAGCGGAAAATCTTAAAATTGTAGGCAAATATACTCCGATAACTTATTATGTAACCTTTGTAGTCGACGGTGAAATTATAGCGAAACTTGAATACACGGTTGAAAATAAAAATATAATCGAACCGCCTTTGCCCGAAAAACAAGGTTATTCCGCCGAATGGGAAAGCTACGAACTTGCTTTCGGCGATATAACCGTCAATGCGGTTTATACGCCGACGGAGACTGAAAATCCCGATAACGAAAAAACAAAAGATTTCAAGTTCGAACTGCAAGACGACGGTACTTACAGCGTAACCCATTATTGCGGCGAAAATAAAAATTTAATAATTCCCTCCTTTTATAACGGAAAACCCGTAAGCGCCGTTAAAGCATTAAATTTCGATAGTGCAAAAATAAGCAAATCCGAAATTATTTCCGTTGAAATCGAAGACGGCGTTACCTCGATTGAAAACGACTCTTTTATGGGTTTCTCTTCGCTCGGCTCGGTTGTTCTTCCTGATAGCTTGCAATTTATCGGAAACAATGCGTTTGCTTACTGCCCGTTTACCGAAATTAATTTATCCGGCAACATATTAAGTATAGGAACAAAGGCATTCGCTTTTACCAAAATTAAAAATATAAGTTTGCCCGACGAATTAAAAATTATTGACGATATATTTTACAACTGTTCAGACCTCGGCAAAGTAATTTTAGGTAAAAACACCGAAACAATAAAGACTAATGCTTTCTTCGGATGTTCGTCTTTAACTGAAATAATTTTAAACGATAATCTGAAAACCATTTGCACACACGCATTCAAAGGTTGCGCTTCGCTTAAAAATATAACTATACCGAAAAGCGTATCGCTTATCGAATACGAAGCATTTTTCGATACGGCGCTTGAAACAGCAGTATTTATGAAAACCGAAGGCTGGATTTTCTGCGATGAAAACTTCGGCTACATAAGCGACGCAAATCCAGAGCGGCTTTCCGAACCCGAAACTGCGGCATATTGGCTGTGTGTAGTATTCAAATCGAGATATTGGAAAAATGAATTTTAACTTAACAAAAAACAGTCCGTAAATATTTACGGACTGTTTTTTATTTATTGCTTTTTAATTTTTTTCTTCGGCAAAGGCGTTATTCGCTCTAAAACCGCCAAAACCTCTTTTGTTAAAACATTGTTTTCTACATCTAAAATATAGTGTTCTTTGGCGCCGCCGTAAGGTATACCGCATTCGGCTCCCTGCATCAACTCTTCTATTTCATTGACTTTTTTTACATACACAGTATTGTCGCAAACAAGCAAAATCGGTTTATCGTTTAAATACACCATATATTCGCCAAACATTTTTTTATAGCGAACAACCCAATCTCCTTTTGCTTGTTCGCAAACAAACTCAATATAATCGATATTAGTAGCCAAAACCTTTACTCCTTAATAAATTTATTTAAACACTTATATGTTTTTATCTTAACGTAATAATTTCACTGTATCGTGCTGAAACCCGTACACAAAACATCGCTTACTTAGTAAAACTTAATTACTATAATCAAGAATATATTCTATCATTTTTACTTCGCGGTTAACCGTTTTATAATATTTGCTTTTTATGAATTGCGGCGTATCTTTGCCTATTCCCTTCATCACTTCATCGACAGATTTTGCGACGGCAACGGTTGAAGTTCGGAAAATGAAGAAACAGATGATATGACAGCGAAAGTATCTTTTGTTAAGTACGATTCTGCAATCTTTTTGAATGACAAAAAATCACATTCGTACTTCGGGGGCGTACGTACCCAAAATTCCTTTTCGTTGTCTACATACCAGCAAAGGTCTGAAATTATGCGTATATCTCTTTCTATTTCCGCCTTGGATTTTGAGTTCAATTTGTCCACAACATGCGACATATTTTTATATAACGGCATATTGCGAATCGTTTTAGCTGTCTCCGACAATATAAATTCGGATAGAGAATTATCTATTTCCGCCATATGATATAAACTAAATACTTCGTGGGAGCAACAAGAAAAAACTATTTTTTCACCTTTATAAAGGTATAAGTTTTCTAAATAGAGCTCTCCCTTATCACTAAATATACACGTTAATCCCTCTTTTACGATATGATTACGAAGAGCGGTTACAAGATTGAAACGAAATATTTTCCCAAACATTCCGTAACTTTCTCCTGATTTGCATATTATCATCGTAGGTATAATATCTTCGTATTTAGTACCGTATAAGTCATATATATCCTGCAAACCGTATTCCGAACAGCCTAAAAATTCGGCAGTATCGCTTATGGATAAAACTATTTCAGTTACTTTCTCACGTACTTCAGAAAAAACTTCATAAAACGGAATTTCTTCAAAATACATTATTACCTCCTTAAAATCAATATATTTATTATACCATATAAAACACTAAAATCAATGCGTAAAAATATTTTTAAATATAAAAGATAAATCCGAACCAATCACTTTTAATAAGTATTCGGTTCGGATTTAATTAAGCTGGTGCACTCAACAGGAGTTGAACCTGCATGGGGTTAACCACAAGATCCTTAGTCTTGCGCGTCTGCCAATTCCGCCATGAGTGCAATCAAAAGCATAGTAATTCTATATTATTTTATTTATATTGTCAAGCCAAATTATGCCCAAATTAAATTTTTTTTAATTAAATATTTAATTCGTCAATTACTTTTAAAACAGCCGCTCCAAGCTCTGTTAAATTTGAATTATTATAAATTAAATAATATTTATCCCGCGGTAAATCACTATAATCGAATTGACTGTTCACTCTTCTTTCGGCTTCCTGTTTGCTTAAATAATTTCTTACGGCTATTGCATCAATTCTGTCTTGCCTTTCACGCATTACAATTAAAATTTCATCAAAAAGTTTTTCGTAACCGCCTTCGAATAATAGCGGAACTTCGCAAAAACAAATATCGACTTTATTCATTTCCTTAACGGCACGCTTCATTATCTCCGGATGGGTAAGCTGGTTCAAAGTATTTAGTTTTTCACTGTCAGCAAATACAATCGAAGAAAGTTTTTTCTTATCCAACTTTCCTTGAACCGTTAAAATATCTCCGAATTCGTTTGCCAATCTCGCTAAAAACCATTCTTCTTTAATGAGTGAATTATAAATTTCATCGCAAGAAATTACATTGTAACCGCAACTTTTAATTATTTCGGCAACGGTTGACTTACCGCTGCCGATTCCGCCGGTTATGGCAATTTTTAACTTATTTTGCGTCATACCAATTTTCACCCGTATGAACGTCTACCGTAAGAGGCACTTTGAGTTTAACTGCGTTTTCCATTTCATATTTGAGAATTTCGGAAGCCTGTTTTGACTCTTCTTTGGGCGCGTCGAGAACAAGCTCATCGTGAACCTGTAAAATCAATTTTGTTTTCAATCCCTTTTCTTTAAGCGCTCTGCAAACGTTTATCATAGCAATTTTGATTATATCTGCGCTTGAACCCTGTAACGGCATATTCATAGCCGCACGTTCGCCGAACTGACGCAAATTGTAATTGGTGGATTTGATTTCCGGAATAACCCTCTTTCTTCCTGTAAGCGTTGCAACATAGCCGTGTTCTTTGGCGAACGCAACGTTTTTATTCATATAATCCTTAACTGCGCTATATGTTTCAAAATATTTTTCGATATATTCGCGCGCTGTTTTAAGCGGTATATCCAAATTTTTGGAAAGTCCGAAATCGCTAATGCCGTAAATTATACCGAAATTTACCGCCTTAGCTTCTCTTCTCATTTTATCCGTTACCTGTTCTATCGGAACGCCGAAAACTTGCGACGCAGTGACCGAATGAATATCCGTGCCGTTATTGTATGCTTCGAGCAATTCTTTACAGCCTGAAAAATGCGCAAGCAAGCGTAACTCGATTTGAGAATAATCGGCATCGATAAAGACGTTTCCGTCGCGCGGAATAAATATTTTTCTCAGCTCCCTTCCCTCGTTCTCCCTTACGGGAATGTTTTGAAGATTAGGGTTTGTGCTTGAAAGCCTTCCAGTAGTAGTTAAAGCCTGATTATAGGTAGTATGAACGAGCTGGGTATTTTTTTCTATCAGCGGTCTGAATCCTTCGAGATACGTAGAATATAATTTCTGATAAAGTCTGAATTTGAGAATATCTCCTACTACGGGATATTCGTCTTTAAGTTTATCAAGGACTTCCGCCGCCGTGGAAAATTTACCGCCTTTCTTTTTAACGGCGGTAATTCCGAGTTTTCCGTATAATATTTCGCCGAGTTTTGCAGGCGAATTTATATTGAACTCACAGCCGCAACCTTTGTAAATTTTTTCTTTATATTCCGAAATCAATGCGTCGTAGCGCATTGCAAGATTGTTTAGCACCTCTATGCTGACTTTCACTCCGCTTTGTTCCATTTCATACAAAATAGTCAAAAGCGGTTTTTCTATTTCTTCGTATATTTTAATCGTATTATCTGATAAAAGTCTTTGAACATAATCGTTATAAAGTTCGAATACGGCGAAAGCTGAAAATTCAAAATCATAGAGATAATATTCGCACAGTTCCTTTAAACTGAAATTTAAAGTTTTAAATTCGCAAAGATATTTTGCAAGCAGAACGTCTTCGAAATCGCAATTAAAAGCAATACCCAAACGCTCCAATAAATGCATTAAATCCTTGCATCCGTAAGTTATTATCTTGTGCCCGCTATCCGAAAAAAGATATTTTAGAACTTCAACGTATTCTGCCGAACTTATGCTGTTTCCGAGCAAGTTATCTTCGACTTTCAAAGATATTTGTTTGTCGCCTGCATAAATGCGCGCACTGTCTTCGTTAATAACAGCGGCAAAAACATTATAATTCTTTAAACATCCTAATGTTTCGCTGTAAGTACGGCATAAGACGTTTTCGGGATAATCGTGATTCTTCTGCTGTTTGGAAGAATTATCTTCAAAAATATCCAATCCGAGTAAGCTATTGAACTCAAAATCGACAAACATTTTTCTGACGTCCGCATCGTACTTTTCGGGAACGGTACAATTTTTGAGTTCTGCTTCTATATCGCAGTTTCTGTCGATAGTTGCAAGTTTATAAGAAAGTTCCGCAAGCTCTTTATTTTTTATAAGTTTTTCTTTAACCGAGCCTTTCAGAGAATCGATATTCTCATAGATTCCGTCAAGTGTAGAGAATTTTGCAAGCAGTTCGTAAGCCGTTTTTTCACCTACTCCAGGAACTCCGGGTATATTATCCGATTTATCGCCCATAAGAGCTTTTAAATCAATTATCTGTTCTGGTTCGATACCTACCTGTTCTTTAAAATTGCTTATATTAAGTTTGAGTAGTTCGCTTACGCCGCGTTTGGTATAATGAACATCGGTTTGATTGTTTACAAGCTGAAAACTATCCCTGTCGCCTGTATAGATATAACTGTGTACGTTGAATTTCGCCGACAGAGTACCTATAATATCGTCCGCTTCAAAACCTTCTTTTTCGAATATAGCAATTTTCATTGCGCGTAAAAGACTCTTCAACGGCAATAACTGAGCCGCAAGGTCATCGGGCATACCCTTACGCGTCGCCTTATATTCTGTGTACATTTTATGTCTGAAAGTCGGCGCCTTCAAATCAAACGCTACCGCCAAATATTCGGGTTTCAAATCCTGTATAATTTTAAACAATAATTTAACAAATCCGAAAACGGCGTTTGTGGGTTGTCCGCTTTGCGTGGTAAAAATAGGCGTTGCGTAATACGCACGGTTTAAAAGGCTGTTTCCGTCAATTAATACTAACTTTTCCATATCTAAAATTTTAACACTTTACGCAGATAAAATCAATATAATTTTTAAAAACAATAAAATTACTTGATTTTTAAAACTTTATAGTATATAATTATAAAGCTTTGTGCCGCTGTGGTGGAATTGGCAGACGCGCTGGACTCAAAATCCAGTGGTAGCGATACCGTGTCGGTTCGACCCCGACCAGCGGCACCATATATATAACGTAAGTTGAATCGTGTTTAGCTTACGTTATATTTTTATTTTTCTATTAATTCACGATTTTATTTTTCAAATCGAATATTAATATTTCCGTTATTGCATTCGGCAGACAAGGACTTTTCCCCGTCCTCTTTTACCGTCGGCAAATTACAATCGCCTTTTTTAATTTTGCAAGAAATAGAATAATTCTCCCAACCGCCGATAAGCGAACCCGTAATATCACCGTTTTTGGCTTTTAAATTAATTGATTTACCTACGTTTACCCGTTCGCATTTAATATTTCCGCCGTTATTGTTAAGATTTAAATGCGTAACCGACAATACTGTAATGTTCATATTTTCATTTGTCGTATTTGCTGAGAGCACGTCAATTAAGTTATCGGGTATTTTAATCTTAATTTTACGATATTCCGCCGAAGGTTTTGTTCCGATAAAATCTTTCCAATTCTTATTATACAGTATTTTCACTGTCAACTCTTTACTTTCGGAAACAGTAATTTCAAGTTCTTCTTTTTCTCCGTCAAAATAATCGATATAAATTTTATTATCTTCCGATACGCCAATTTCCAATTCCCTGTCCTCTACTTGCACCATAACTTTTTCAATTTTATTTTCTCCGCTCGAATATGACTTTTCTGTAAAAGTTTCTCCGTTGGAACAACCTGTAAGCGCAAAAACGCATAAGCCGATAAAAGTAAATAATAGCGTCGCTAATCTTTTCATAATAAATACTCCTTAAATTTGTTTATTTGACATAGCAATTTTTCAATGCTATAATGAGTATAAACTTTTGTGCAACACAAAAGTCAAGAGAAATTATTAAAGATATGAAAAATTATTTTTCAATAAGCAAAACGGCAAAAATCGTTGGAATGACAACCGAAACGTTAAGGCATTATGACCGTATTGATTTAGTCAAACCATGCAAGACGGACGAATGGACAGGTTATCGCTACTATTCGCAACAAGAAATAGTAAGACTAAACACTATTAAAGCCTTACAGTGTATGGACTTAACTTTATCGGAAATAAAAGAGATTTTAGCTTACAATGATTTTAAAAAAATAGTTGAAACATTGAAACAAGCGGAAAAAAGTGCGGACGAAAAAATTACGGAACTGAATTATGCCAAAACAAAAATCCAACGCGCGCGTTCTTTTTATGAAAACAAACTTAACGGCGAAAAGCCAAAAGAGAATATTTTTCTAAGATATTTTCCGCAACGCACTATTTTATTGTCAACGACAATGGAAAAACCTACATTGGATAATTTATGGAATTACCATAAACATTTCTATGAACAGCTTTCAGAACCGCAAAAAGACAATTTTTCGTTTGAAGATTTAGCGGGCATTTACGAACAAAACGGATACTCCCGCTTGTTTGCCACATGCACAAGATTTACCAATATAGAGGGTTTAAAAACACTGCCGCAAGGTAATTATCTTTGCGCCGATTGTACGGAAGAAAACCGCGAACAAATTATTAAAAAACTTTTTGAAACGGCAAAAAATGAATACGGTGCGGTTCCCGATTTTTCAATACAGTTAATTGTGCTTTCCGGTATTTTACAATGGAACTATCAGGCACAGCTTTTTATTTCAAAATAATATTAATGCGGCATAAACAATTTTTAAGTATTCTCTCAAAATATAATTACAATAATAATCCACCCGCATAGCGGGTGGTATTTCGTTTTCGGGCATAGCCCTAATCAATATTGGCTGCGCACAAGTGCGCCGGAGAATTGACCTGCCAGTCATGCATCTTTTACTTGCTACCCTTAAAAGGGTCGTTTGGGTCGAACACGCTTAACTGGTCTGCTTCTTTGTCGTGCTTTAATTGGTTTGCTATGTACT
>CAMXOH010000024.1 GCA_947245485.1 uncultured Clostridia bacterium
TCTGCTCACAGGAAGAAGCCTCATTAGAACCCCGCCACTATGCGGGGTTTTCGTTTACGCAAAAAGAACGCCCCCTTTTACGGGGGCGCTCTCCAATCTGAAAACAAGGAGGACCGTGTAATCAATTTTCGGTTTGTTGTTTTTGATTTAAAAACTCGGGTTTTTACTTCTTAATACTCGATAAGCACAGAATTAGCCGTTATATTTACAGTTACGCTTTCGTTGCCTTCATCGGGAACAATGCCTATAACATACTTTTCATTGCCCCATAAATAAGCATTTGCAAAATACGTTCCGTTTTGTTGAACCATAGGCATATAATTCTGACCGTTTTGAGTCAAGTATTTTATAGTTCCGCCGGTTACGGTAATAGAAAATTCGCCGTCGGTACCGGATAGAAATTGAAATTGAAGTTCTACTCCCTCGTTATAAGTAAACTCATATTCGTTGTCGTATTCTACTTTAATAGGTACCTCTGTAAGCGCTTCCGAAAGCGTTACAGAGAATTTCAACTCGGTGTCGGTTCCCGACACTTTATTTACGGTAACTTTATAACCTTTTTCGTAAGCCGTACCTTCTAACTTTAAAGAAATCTGGCTTGCATAAACATTTTCACTAACGCACGTTACTTTATTATTTTCTCCGATTGTATATTCTTTGCCTGCGATTACCGCCGTCATTCCGCTGAAAACGGCATTTTCATTTCCCTCTTCGGCAAAAGTCAATTCGAGGTCGTAAACCTGTGAAAGCTCTATCGTCGTAAGAGAATCGCCGTAGCTGACTTTTGTTTTTACAGTCGTTGTCAATCCGTATTTGCCGTCTTGCTTAAACACAGCGGTGCTCAAATCGAGGCATACTTCGTAGACGCCGGGTTTAAGATTTAAAGTTACGTTGCCGTCTGCGTCGGTAATCGCTTCCGCGCCTGCCACAAATTCGCCTTTTTCGTCCTTAACGGTTACTTTCGCGTTTTTTACGCCGTTAAGGTCTCCGTACAGCCTTGTCTTTATCGCAAAAGCATATGCTACCGTATCGTTCTCATCGACTACGCCGCATTTGAACGAAGTATTTTTATTATAGCTCGATACTTTTATATAGAGTTCTTCGCCGACTGTAACCTGCTTGTAATTTTGTGCGGCATAATAGTTGAAAAGTAACGAATTTCCCTCGTAAGAATCGTCTTTGTAAACGAAATAACTTACCGAACCGCCGTAAGCCGATACAGCAAACGTACCGTCTTTTTCCGCAACGTACTTATAGTATTTTTCACTTACAACGGCTTCCAACTTATCTTCGGAAGTTATAGTCTTAGGTCCGTATTTTGAGAAACCCGCGTCATTTTCCGCATCGTATTCTCTGAACTTAAACGTACTTTCTCCGTTTACCTGAATATAGTAAGTGCCGGCATTGAAATTATAAACGACAAGCTCGTCTGTCGAAGAGTAGATATGTTTGGCGTTTTCTTCAACTAATTTATCGTATATGCTGAAAGTTATATTGCCGCTGTTTTCAAAAGAGTATTTACCTTCGGCTTCGAAATCGAACTTGAACCAGACGTTGCCGTAGAAATCGCTGTGGTTTGCGAGTATGTCGGCGGTGCTGACTTCTTTGCCGAGTTCAAGCGTGATAGGATTCTTTACTTCGCCCTCGTCATAGTAGTCGTTTACGGTAAACGCAATATTTCCGTCCTTAGCGCTTACTGCGAGATAGTTATATTTGGGCGCGTTTGACGCGGCGTAGGGGAAACGGATAACTCCTCCGTTTTTAAGAGCGTTGCCAACCGCATCCGTCGTATCGCCGAGTGCAACGACGCTGACGTTGCTTTCATCGAATGCGAACTTGAATTTTTTCACGCCGTCGAAAGTTGCGGCGAACTTAAAGTAAACTACTTCGTCCGGCTTTGCGGTGTAAGTGGTTTCCGCGTTTTTGACAGCGGCTACGGGAGCTTCTTTACTGCCCCTATTCGCCTTTGTTTCTTTATACGTTACGCCGAGGAAGAATTTTGAGAGTTCAGTATCCGTGTACGCACCAGTCTCCGAACCGTACTCCGCATCCGCAAGCACGGATAATCCTACAAAGAGTTCGTAACTTTCGTTCTCGTCAAGGACTACGGTATATGACTGTTCTCTGTTCACTTCGATGTTGTTTCCGTCTTTAAGAACCATTGCGGCGAACGTGTATTCGCCCGCTTTGGGCGCAACATATTTTATGTAGGTATTTTCTACCTCTCCGCCTTCAACCAGCGAATTAACGTAGAATAATTCCGCGTCATGAGCGCCGTTTATAGGAACGGGATTAGCCTTGTCGCCCGATTTACCGTCGCCTGCTTTCGGTAAAAGCACAGCCTGGTAATCCGCAACCTTATCGTCGGTCTTGCTATCGAATTTTTCGAACATAGGAAGATTTGCAAGTTCCGAGGAAGAAATATATCCGTCCTTTGTAACGACGATTTTGTATTCGCCCCTCTTGCCTTCGGGGAACACGACGTCGCCGTTCTCATCGGTTGTACCTTCCATTACAACTTCGTTATTAGCGTCTAAAAGTTTGACTTCCGCTCCGGCAGCGGGAGTACCCACGCCGTCTTCGGCAAAGTCGGAATAAGCTACGTGGAATTTATAAGTATAGATTCCTATAACCACGAGTTCCACATGCCCGCACGCCTCGTCGGTACAGACTTTATAGCCGATACCTTCCGAATCGCCCGAGGACGGAATAACTACCGTATATTTGTTATTGTAGGTATGTACGTGAGTGATGTGCGAGGGCAGGGCAACGTTTACCGTATCGCCCGAGGTGAAAGTTACCGCCAGACTCTTGCCGTCCTCGCTCATTTTAATTTCTCTGACGCCCACGCCGTCGGCGCCGTTCTGGGCAAGCGCCTTAACGCCCGTATCCTGGTCGCCGAGGTACCAGTTACCGTTTGTGCCGATATGCGGGGTAACGCCGTTAAGAGAAGCGAGCCACGCCGCCTGCGTCAAAGGTTCTCTGCCTGCCGCATATTCGGCGTCTCGGTAAATTTCGTATGCCGAATCTCCGTTTTTACCCGGTTCGCCCTTATCGCCTTGCTCGCCCTTTTCCGCGGACGAGTTGAGTTTTAATTTAAGCCATTCTTCATACGAAAGCGGAGTTTCGCCTTTTTCGTTTGCTTCGTTTACGTACGCATTGTAAATGTTTGTCAGCGCCTTATCGTTGGCGTCCTTGTCGCATGCGGCAATACCGAATGCGCCTGCGGTGAGGCAGGTTGCGGAGAGCAGTGCAATAAGCAACTTTTTCCTTGTTTTCATGATTGGTACTCCTTTTTATTTTATTGGCTTTTAATTTATTTTTTTCCGACTGAATACGTTTCCCCGCATTGCGACGGAAAAGCCCGCAGGCTTAAAATTTCCCTTTTCTTATCAAAAACGAAAAATTTATATGTTTTCTTGTCTGAATTCGAACTATACATATATCCTATCACATAATTTTCACTTTTGCAATAGTTTTTTGCATAATTATTCAAAATTTTTATAATTTTTTTATTTTATGCAATTTTATGCAATTTTTGTTATCGAATATGCCTAAAAAGGAGTAATTTTCGCCGTCAAAGGATGATTTCGCGCTTGGCGTATATATTTACTATGGTTGCGGAAACGGCGCTTTCGTCTATGTTGAGTATAAGCGCGGCGGCTTTTTTATAAAGTGCAAGCTGACGGGAATAGGCTGAAATCAGCTGTTCGTCTGTTTTATGAGAATATTTATAGTCGATTATTTTCCAGCCGTCCGCAGTTTCCGCAAGCAAGTCGATTGCGCCCTGAATGAGCACGCCGTCCTCCGCCTCCGTTTCGAATACGGCGTTTGCGGGCATGCGGCATAAAAATTCCTGCTCGCGCATAACCCTCGCGTTTTCCACGCCGCGGAAAACGGGCATTTTCAGAATTTTCGAAAGATTTTCCGCGTCGAGCAGTTCGCGCGTTTCCGCGCTCATATCTCCGCCGCTTACAAACGCCGAAAGTTCTCTCTCTATTTCGGAAGTTTCTTTCAGCGAAAAATCGCACAGTTCCAAAAATCTGTGGTAGGCTATGCCGCGCTCCGTGCCCGTTTCGCCCTCGCCGCCGAAAAGCGGTTTGGCGGCAAAGCTCTGCTCCTCGTCGTTCAGCCTTAATATCGCCGAAGCCGAACTTTTTACGGGAAGCTCTACGCTTGCCGAATGTTCGTACCCTTGCTCGAATCTTTGCACTATGCGCTCTTTGAGAATTTCGTCGGGCGCGGAAATGAGTTTTACGGAGTTTTTCTTTTCAAGCCTTGCGGGAATTATTTCGCCGTGAGTATATTTGGTTATATCGAAGAATTTCGCATAGCTCGTTCCGCTCGTCAAATCGAGCGGGTTGAACTCGGCGCACTCCTTCGCCATTATATGCAGACGGCACATCGCGCGCGTGCACGCTACGTAAAAAAGATTGTATTCGTTTTTCAGTTCCTCGCGGCGGTTCTTTTCCGCGATAAGTCGGCGCAGAACGGTTGTGTGCGTCAGCATTTTTTCCGGTTCGTGTTCTTTGGGCGCAAAGAAGTACTTTTCGTCAAACGGCAGTTCCGCCGCCTCCCTGCCCTTGAAAGTGGCGCAAATATCCGCGATTATGACTACGGGAAATTCAAGTCCCTTGGAAGAGTGCATAGTCATAACTTTTATACTGTCCGCCGAAGCCGACGCGGGACAGGGAATTTCATACCCGCCCTTTATTTTGGCAAGCAGGGACTGCACGCTCTGCCCCTCGCCCTCTTTGGCGAGCCGCCGCACGTTTTTGAGCTTTTCTCCGCCGCCCGCCGAGTACTCGGCTTCGAGTCCGCTTATTTCGAGAATTTTATCGATAAGTTCCGCCGCGGTAAGCACTTCCGCAAGAGAACGTAAATTTTGCATGCGCGAATAAAAGTTTCTAAGCCTGCGCGACAGCGTATTGTCGTATTCCGCCGCGTAAGATTTACAGCAGGCGCGGAAGGGTTTGCGGTAATTTTCTTTGAACGCTATCCTGAGCTCGGCAAGCGCGTCGTGAGAAAATCCGCCGAGCGGCGAAAGCATTGCCGTTACAAGCGGAACGTCCTGTTCGGCGTTGTCTATATAGGAAAGTATATCGAGCATCTGCTTTACTTCGGGTTTGTTTAATATGTTGAAGTCCTGCTCGCCCGCGACGGAGTAACCCGCGTCCGTAAGCGCGCGCACTATGCCCGCCGCTTTGCCGCGCTTTCTCGAAAGTATACATATATCGCCGCACTGCGTATCGACGAACTTGCCCTGCTTTAAATCGTAGTGCTGGCTTTTGAGTTCGCTCTTCACTATTTCGAGAACGGCGAGTCCCTCGCGCTCGTATTTAACTTCTCGCGCGCCGTCCTTTACCGAATACACTTCGGTTTGGGGTTGCGCCTCTTCATCTTTGCCGAAGATATGAACCTGCGCGCCGCCGTTGCCCTCCTGGTATCCCCCGCCCCGAAGCATTATACTGCCGCGCTAATAGTCGAAACCGCAGGTGCGCTCCGTCATAATATCCGTGAAAAGCGAGTTGACGAAAGCGAGCACGCCGTCCGACGAACGAAAGTTATTCGAAAGCCTTAACGCACTGCCTTCGCCCCCCGCGTACCTTTCGAACTTCTCGGCAAAGAACAGCGACTTACTGCCGCGGAAGCCGTATATTGCCTGCTTGACGTCGCCGACTAAAAAGCTCGTTCCCCCGCTCACGCGCGAGAGTATCTCTTCCTGAACGGGGTTCACGTCCTGATATTCGTCTACGAAAACGCATGTGAACTTCTCGTTTATTTCGCGCCTGATTTGGGGTTCTTTCAAAAGTTTAAGGGTTAAATGTTCCAAATCCGCGTAGTCGAGTTTGTTCTCGTCCCGCTTCAACGCGGTATATTCCGCGTCGAATTGCTTTAAAACTTCCGCAAACGCAACCGCCGTCTTTCCGCTCTCGAAAAAGCGCGCCCTTTCCAATTCCTCCGCGCATATATCGGCGCGAACCTCTTTATACCTGTCGGTTATATCGTCCTTGAACTGTTTGAAAACCGCGCCAGCCTGTTTTTCTTCGTCCGTGGTATCTCTCGGCTTTCTTTTAAGTGTCAAAGGCAAAACGGGCGCGAATATGCTTGAACGAGAGGCGTTTTCAAGCGTTTCCGCCATATCTTGCAATATTTCCGCATATTCCTTTTTTGGGCATAAGAAATTTGCCGCAAACTGTTCTACGGCAGTTTTGAGTTCCCTGTACCTGTTGCCCGTAACTTCGGACAGTTCGCCGCAAACGGCGTTGAACCCCTCTTCGGTATAAAGTGAGTATACCGCGTCGAAAAGGTTTGCATAGTCCGCAGTGTTTCTCAGTTCTTCATACGCCGAAAGTATGAGATTTTTCAGGTTCGCGTCGGAGCGTTTTTTTCTGTAACAGCGCAAAAGGGTCTTGAAATGTCCGTTATCTTCGGCATAGTACCGCTCGAACATACTTTCGAGCGTGCGTGACTTGTATTCCTTTGCAAGCGCGTCGTCGGAAGAAATTATATCGAACGTGCCGTCCACGCCCGCCGCGTAAAAGTAAGTGCGCAGAAGTTTGCCGCAGAACGAGTGTATTGTGGATATGTTCGAAGAAGAAATTTTAGAAAGCTGTATTTTTAGTCTTACTCTCTTTTCCTCTTCCGCCCCTTCCATAGCGTCTATTACCGCGGCGCGGAGTTTGTCTTTCATCTGCTCAGCCGCTTTTTTCGTGAAAGTAACGGCGAGCACGCCGTCCAAATCCACTCCGTTTTCGATTGCCGCAACAAGTTTTTTTATCATAACGAAAGTCTTTCCGCTACCTGCGGAAGCCGATACTATTACGTTGCCGCCGCACTCTATTGCCGCGCGTTGCTGTTCGGTCAATTTTTCGTTCTTGCCCATCTCAGTCACCCTTGTTCCTTCGCGCTATATCCGCGATTTCGGCGCACTTGATACTGCGCCCCGTGCGCTCCGCTCCGTCCGTGCCCGCCGCAAAACCGCAACTTCCGCCCGCCTTGCAGTACTTGCAGGCGTCCTCTGCGGGCGAAGGCGCGATATTGCCTTCGAGCATTTCCCTTGCGCCGTTTCCCGCAACCAAACGGGAATAACTTATAAAGTCCGCAAAGGTCTGCCCGTCCATTGCCGTGTCCTTTTTCTTGCCCGAAAGGTAAGCGTCTACGTACTCGCTCTTTTTCTTGGGTTCGAGCGACTTGTCCGCGGCTTTCACCGCTTCGTCCGTTCCGTCCATAAAACCCTGTAAACGGAAAATACCGTCCGCCTTGCTCTTATAGTCGAGCGAAGCGGGGAAATAGTACGCGCCGACTGCGCGCCTTCCGTCCGCCGCCGCGCTGAGATACAGGGGCAGTTGAAGTTTGAGTCCCATATAATAATCCGCGGGAGATGCCGACACGGTACCCGTCTTATAGTCTATTATCCGCACCATATCCCCGTATGAATCAACCCTGTCTATGCGCCCGCCGACTTTCAACCCGCCGCCGAGCGAAAGCGCGCATTTGGTTTCGGTGTTCTCTACCCTGAACTCGGAATTGTTGATTTGTTCGAATGCGCCGACAGATATTGCGGCGGCTTCCTTAATAAGCTCCGCGGCGTTATATTCTCCGCTTTTCGAGTCGGTAAGCGCGGCATATGCGGGGGTCTTTAACAATTCTTCCGCAAATTGCTCCGCCCTCGAACGCACGAACTGCGCGTCCGTAAGTCCGTTCATTTCGGGCGCAAGCCTTTGGAGAACGGAGTGAATGAAGTTACCCGTATCGAGGGGGCGCAACGCGCCTTCTTCCCTCTCCTGCAATTTCAAACCCTGTTGAATAAAATTGCGGTAAGGGCAGGTAAAATACGTTTCGAGCGCGGTAGGCGACACCGAGCCGAACGTGACGAAAAGCTGTCTGCCGAGCGTGAGCGACGGCGCGCGCGCGGGACTTACCGCCGCTTCCGCTTCCTTGCCGTAACCGCAACTTTCAAGCGCGGAATAGACGGAAGAAGTTATTTCCGGGTTGAAGTCCGACGTCAGCCTTTTAAGCGCGGGGATTTTTTCACTGCAATAATAGGGAAGCGAACGCGCCGCGGCGGTTTTTTCAAACAGCATCTTTTTCGTTATCGCTCTCAGCGGTTTGCCGCCCGCCGTAACGAAAGTCGCCTTGGCATAGCTTATTATTTCGCTTGCTCCCGCCTCTTCGCCGCCCGAACGGACGGGATAGGTGAGGTAAAGATTTTTTCTGAACGCGCAAATGTTGAGCGCGGTAAACTCCCTGCGCCGCGCGTTGACTTGCCTTATCTTGGGGGATAAAACCACGTTAACGCGTGAAAGCGCGGCAATTTCCCTGTCCGTAAGAAGCGCGGTATCGTCGCTGTCCGCGGGAACTTTACCCGTAAGTCCCGCGGCGAAAACCACGTTCGAACCGGTGTTCGCCGTAGCCGCAAGTCCGCCGACGAACACGGCGTCCGCCTTGGGCGGTATGAGCGAAACTTCGGTTGCGTCAAACCCGCTTTTGAGAATTTTAATAAATTCTTTGAGCGGCATAACCCCGCCGCCCGTCACGTCCTCCGCTTCGTCTATTACGGAAAGAGCCGCCTCGTATACCCTTGCGCTGAACTGCGCCGCAGTGGGTTCGCAGTCCTTGAAACTTTCGGCAAGTTCTTTAAGTTTAGCTTCCGCCCTGACTTCCGCAAGCATTTTTCTTATCGCCCCGCAAACTTCTTTAACGCTCGGCTTTGATGGAATAAATCCGTATATATTTAAGAATATTTCGCGGACGCGCAGGACGGCTTCGTAGTCGAACCCCTTGCTCTCTACGATTTCCCTTAAAGGCTCGCGTTTTATTCCGCCGCGGAAATTAGCGAGGCGGAGCGCGTAATTCCTGTAATTGTCCTTGTCGCAGTCCGCCGCGGGAAACAGCGGGGAAGAAATTAACCCGTCTATATCCTTGAACGAACAACCCGAAACGGCGCAATTAAGATAATCTGTTATAAATGCGCAGATGCGGTGTTCGGAAAGTTTGTGCCGTCTGTCGGCATAGTAGGGAATGCGGTACTGCGAGAAAACGCGGTTTAAATCCCGCTCCGCCGAAGCCACGTCGGGAAGCATTACGGAAATTTTCGCGTATCTTTCGCCTCCGTCTATGACGTGCTTTTTTATATTTGCGGCGATAAATTCGAGTTCGTCTTCTTCGTCCTCCGCCTCGTATACGAACACGTTGCCCGCGCTAAGTCTTTCGGAGGAAAAATAACTTTCGGCGTTAAAAAGCGACTTGCGCAATGCTTCGGCTTCGGGAATAAGCGCGCTTTCGGCAGACAGCCTTTGCGCTCCGCCGAATTCCTTTGCCGCCTCTTCGAAAGCCGTCGCACCCTCGTTTACGTAAATTTCCTCTTTTCCGCCGATAAAAAGTCCGCTTACGCTCTTCGCGGCGGAAAACGCAGCCTTGACGCATTCCAGAGCGGAACGGGTAAAAGACTGAAATCCGAGAAACACGACTTCGCTCCGCGCAATCTTCGCGCTGTTTTCTATAACGGCGGGAAGTTCGCCGAGGTAAGCGTTTCTGTCGGTTTTACCGTTCTCTTCAAGGTACTTGCCGTAAGCCGAATATATAAATGAAATATCGTGAAGTTTGCTTTCCAAAAGTCCGTCCGCGGCGGCGCGCCCCACGTCTTCCGCGGAAATTTTGGAAGAATACAAGAGCGCGAGCGTATCGTACACTGCGCCCGCGGCGGCGGCAGCGGAGAACTTGCCGAAGAGTTTAAGGCTTTGTTTATTCTCCTCTATAATTCTTCTTATAGCCATAGCCGAACCCTGCGCCGACAGTATGCCGACGCGCTTGCCCCGCTCGGAAGAGAGGAAGCGGGCGAACGTGAAAACCGAAGAACGGAAAGTTCCGCCCACCGCCGCGCAGATTGTTCTTTCGGCGGCAAGCGTGAGCCTGTCCTCGCAGAATACAACGGTATATTTACCGTCCGCTTCGTTTTTGGCGATAATTTCTTTTAGTTTTTCAAGCGCCGAAGAAAGCGCCGTGCATGTGAACGAATATATTTTCGACATAATGTAACCTTCTACACGATTATTATAACACAACGCCGCGCTATTTTTAAAGAATTTATGGCGCATTTAGGGCATAAAAGTTTTTACAATTTAAAAATTATATGCTATAATTATGTACTATGAAAAGATTGATAAAAATAGCGGCTACCGTGTTAATGGCGGGCGCGGCGGCAAGCCTTGCGGGTTGCGCGGGTTGTTCCGGTTGCGCAGGTTGCAACGGCGAAACTAAAAACACCACCCTTACCAACTCAAACTGGTATACGGGGACAAGCTATAAGGGCATACAGCCTTCTTTTATAGTTGACTCGGAAAATCCCGACAACCAAAAAGAAATTCTCGTTTACGACGTTAATCACGCAGGCGATTCGGATAATTCTTCCTACTCCGCGGAATACAGAGAAGGTTCGTTCACGACGGAATTTTACGCGGTTAACTACGATTGGAAAACCAACGCGCAGTTCCCCGCAAACCCCGACGATACCGACTCGGTAGAAACTTTGTATTATTACAGAACCGAACTTTCAATCGAAGTGCGTTTCACTATGAAGACGGGCGCAAACGACAGTTCGGAATGGTTCAAGGACAGCGTAATTAACGAAAGTTACTTCCGCGCGGCGGGCAAAAACCTTCAACCCGTTTACAGCAACCAAATCATAAAGAGCACTTCGCCTTCGGGTTATCAGGCTTCGAGTCTTAAAAACGCTTATGTTTCTGTTGACACTGCTTACGAAAACTTTTACAACCGCGAATGCACAAAGGTTGTCAGCATTACCAAGGCGGTGGGCAAAGACGAGACCAAAAAGGAGTTCGACAATCTCCATAAAGTTAAAAACTCGTTTTTCGACAACGCATATCTCTATACCGCGGTGCGCAGCATGAAACTTTCGCCTAACTTTTCGCAGACCGTAAACCTCTTCTCCGCGGCGGCGGGCGGAATCTCCACCTACAAAATTTCCGGAAGTTCCTCCCCACTTGGCAACGAGGACAGGAAAAAGGCGACCGAAGCGCTTATTAAAGCCGAGCTTTATACGCCCGTTACGCAGGATTCGGACGGCAACCCCGTAGAGGACGCAGGCGTCAATTCAGTCGCAATGAATATTAACTACGCAGGCGGAGAACTCAGCGGAACGACTCAGACCGTATGGTATGCCGCGCTTGAAAACGCAGATAACAATACCGCGCGTTGCACTATGCTTAAAATTTCAACGCCGCTCAGCTATAACCTCGGCACGCTGAACTATACGTTGAAAACGGTAGAGTCCACATTATGGAATAAATAAACTATATATGAAATTACGCGCAGAACGGTTTTGAACCGCTCTGCGCGT
Organism: uncultured Clostridia bacterium; assembly: GCA_947245485.1. Classification (GTDB taxonomy): domain Bacteria; phylum Bacillota; class Clostridia; order Christensenellales; family Borkfalkiaceae; genus Coproplasma. Next base: position 11,363 of record CAMXOH010000024.1, read on the forward strand.
TTAATTTGCTTAAAGTTATTTATTTACCACGTTGCGCGGCTTTCCCTCTAAAAAGCATTTAAGGTTCTGCGCCGCAATGCCCGTAAGCCGCGTACGGGTTTCGTGCGGAACCCACGCCACGTGCGGGGTTATAAGGCAGTTCTTAATTCCTCTGAGCGGATTGTCCGCCCGCATAGGCTCTTCGGCAACGGTGTCGAGACACGCGCCGTACAGCCTACCGCCTTTGAGCGCGTCCGCAAGCGCGGCTTCGTCGATTAGTCCGCCGCGCGCGGTATTAACCAAAATAGCGGAAGGCTTCATAAGCGCAAGCGTGCGTGCGTTGACGAGTTCTTTTGTCGCAGAGTTCAAAGGACAATGCAGCGAAAGAACGTCGCTCTCCCTGAAAATTTGTTCCGCGTCCACGATTTTATAGGGACAGTCCGCGGGTTTGGTGCGCGTGCAAACTATAACGTTCATACCGAGCGCGTCCGCTATTTTAGCCGTCGCCCTGCCTATACTGCCGTAGCCGTATACGCCGAAAGTTTTGCCGTGCAATTCGCGCGTTTCCCAAGGGAAGTAGCAAAAAGACTTGCTTGCAACCCAATCCCCTCTGTCCACGGAATTTACGTACTCGTTTATTTTACCGCAAAGGGATAAAAGCAATGCAAACGCGTGCTGGCTGACAGCATTAGTGGAATAGTCGGGCGCATTGCACGCGGTAATACCCCGCCTTGTACACGCTTCTAAATCTATTCCGTTATACCCCGTAGCGAATACGCCTACATATTTAAGTTTGGGGCAACGGCTGAGAAGTTCTTCGTTAACCTCTATTTTATTTACGACCATCGCGTCGCAATCGCTCGCCTTTTCTATAAACTCCGCACGGGATACTTCGCCCACGTAAACCACTTCGCCCATCTTCTCGAACTCGGAGAAATCAATATCCCCGTTCGTCATTCCGCTTGTATTCAGTAAAATTTTCATAACATATAAAGTTTAACAAAGAAAGAGCAAAAAAGCAACGATTTTTTAAGTTAGGTATGTACAAACCGCAAAAACGGTGATATAATGTTAATAATAACTTTTACGGGGGCAATATGGAGAACAAACAAATAAGGTTTATTACTATGGGCGAACTGTTACTGCGGCTTTCGCCTCCCAATTACGAAAAAATCCGCACTACCGACGAATTTAAAGTTACTTACGGCGGCGCGGAAGCAAACGTCGCGGCGGCGCTTTCAAATCTTGGCATAGACGCTTCGTATTTCACCGTAGTGCCGGATTCTTCCATAGGCAAGGCGGCGATAAGGTATCTTCGCTCCAACGATGTGCACTGTTCGCCCTGCATATATTCCGACAAGGGCAGAATGGGCATTTACTTTTTGGAAGAGGGTTTCGGCGTCCGCTCTTCAAAAGTTACTTACGACAGAAAGGACAGCTCTTTTTCAACCTACGATTTTTCGACTGTTAATTTTAAAGAAATACTCAAAGGCTTTACGTGGTTGCATTTAAGCGGCATTACGCCCGCGCTTTCCGTTCATTGCCGCGAACTTATTACCTATGCGCTGAAAGCGGCTAACGAGATGAAAATAACCGTCAGTTTCGACTGCAACTTCCGTAGCGCGCTATGGGGTTGGCAGGATGCGCGCGATTGCATTACCGAATATCTGCCCTATATAAACGTGCTTTTCGGTATAGAGCCGTTCAATCTGCGCGGCGAGGACGGAAAAGACTTGAAAGACGGACTTTCGCCCAACCCAACGTACAAGGAGCAGGACAGAATTTTCAGGGAAATATCCAAACGCTATCCGAATATCAAAGCAATAGGCAGACACGTGAGGTACGTGCATTCGGGCAGTGAAAATTCGCTTAAAGCGTTTATGTGGTATCGCGGCGAAACTTACGAAAGCCGTACGTTCCGCTTTAACATACTCGACAGAGTGGGCGGCGGCGACGCCTTTGCAAGCGGAATGATTTACGCGCTTATGCGCGAAATGCAAGCGGACGATATAGTTAACTTTGCAGTTGCCTCGTCTGTTATAAAGCACACGATGCACGGCGACTTCAACATAACCGACGACGAAGAATCGATTAAAAAACTAATGAACCAGGAATACGAAATCAGAAGATAATCTTTATAATAATCCACCCGCATAGCGGGTGGTATTTCATTTTCTGGCAATAAGCCCTAATCATTACCGGCTGCGCACAAGCGCGCGTATTTTAGACCTGCCTGTCATGCGTCATCTTGCTACCCGTCATCGGATACCGTCATTGCGAGCCTACTTGTTGGCGCCGCAATCCAGACTATTCCGCTCTTTCCAAACATTCACTTCCGGATTGCTTCACTGCGTTCGCAATGACGGTTCGGACATAATATTACACCAAGTTAATACAAACGTTAAACTGTAATTTAGCTGAACACTCGTCATTGCGAGGGAGCATCGCGAACGCGGCAATCCAGTCATTTTGTTCGTCTTTTCTGGATTGCTTCGCCTACGGCTCGCAATGACGGTTCGGATTGCTTCACTGCGTTCGCAATGACGTTCGTTAATTTACACGATTTATATTTCTTTTCCGCTGATTTTCTGCTCACAGGCAGTAGTCTCATTAGAACCCCGCCACTATCGCGGGGTTTTCGTTTACACAAAAATCCGCCCGCCGTGCGACTGCGCACGGCGGGCGGGTACTTATTGCGATTATGTTTTACTCGCAGTAATTTTTAATTTGCAGTTTAAGTAATGAATTTTCGTCCGTCAGCTTTTTAATCACTGCCGTAAGACGCTTGTTCTCTTCCTTTAATCCGCTTGCAAGTTTGTCGTAGAGAACGTTTATTTCATCTTCTATTTTCTTTCTCGCGCCGTCCTCGCCGCCTTCCGCAAGACCGCACTCGCGCATTAAACGCTCTATTCTCTCAGGCTGTTTTGCAAGTATATTGCGGTACTTGTTCTGGTAGCGAAGCATAAGTTTATCGTCCCCGCCCGAAAGGTTTAAAACAGCCTTTCTTACAGATACGCCGCGGCTTTTCTGCGTGAGTATAGCCTTTAACATTATGTCCGTTTCATCTTCGGAAAACTGCAAAATCTTTTCCGCTTTAAGTCCCGTGCCGTTCAGTAAACTTTCGACGCGCTTATCTCCGCCCGAACGAAGTAACGCGTAATAATAATTTCTTACGCTTCCCTTTGCTCTGCCCGTTTTTTTCGCGTAAGACTCGAACATACCCGAAAGAGTTTTCCCCGCATTTTTTCCGTCGCAAATGTACTGTACCAAACTTTTTGCTTCATCTTCGGTGTAGCCGTTAATCTTGTTCATATATCATCCTCCTGACAGCATTTATATTGACATAAATTCGGAAAGGTATACATACTTTATAAAATAAGTGAAAAAATTTACAGCAACGTTTTTCCGCTCCGCATTAAAATCCGAACAGCGGTTTTCGGCGCAAAAAGGTTGCGGGGGCGGCGCGGAATAAATTTTAATTTTGCATCGCCGCGCCATAACCGAATTAAATTTCATTTACAGTGAACATTATGCGTGTATATTTTCTTTCATATATCCCCGCCGCGCTCAAACTCAACGGACTTTACGCCGGCACAATAGACGGATTTGACCGCCATATCGAACTCGATACTTCCGACGGCATTCTTGCCGAAATCATTCCGGACGGCAATCTGCAACCGTTGAATTTTTTCCTTAACGAACAGTTCTTCAAAACTCCGCCCGACTTTGCGGACGTTTACTTAACGGACGGCGACGCGCTAATTTACATACGCGAGTATCAGTCCAAGGAAGTAAAGCTCGAAGTAATTTATCAGACGCGTTTTTGCGGAAACCTCGTGACGGTATTTTCGCAGGGCGGCGTTTACCTGTCGGTTGAAGGCGCGGAATATATACTTGAAAGCCTGCCCCGCCAATTTGCGCAATTACGCGCAGACGAGCAGAACATTGCGGGCAGACCGGTGCTTGCGCTTTACGGCGGTGAATTTCTCGCCGTGATTTCCGAAAACGGCAAAAAAATCTTTTTAAACCGCGTTTTGAGCGCGGAGTTCGGGAACGAACTTGAAATTACCGCCGCATTCGAAACCTGCACGGCGGCAAAAGCTATTTGTGAATTTTCATACGACGGCTACGAACTGACGCTTGCGTCGGGCAAAACGGTTGAAGAGCGCGAACCCGAGGAAGAGATTTTGCACTTCGCATTTTTTGAAAGCGTATTGACGCGCGGCGACTTCGCCGCATACCTCTCGGACGAATTGAAGCCGAAGGCGGGCGATTTACAGAGTTATTTAGGCGAATTCGTAAGCGTGAGCATACCGCCCGAAAACTTCTATTTAAAGCACGGCAAGCTCCGCTGTGCAGGACTCGTCTACCCTAAAAGCAAAAATCTTTATGAAGTCAAATACTTTGCCGTAGAAATTTCCAACGGCAAAATTTCAAATATTTTCCCCGTCTAACCGCTACTGTACTAACAACTAAAAAAAGCCTTCCCGCGGGGAAGGCTTTTTGTTATTAATTAATATTTGGTTATTTCAACCGATTTGATAATTAAAGGTTTTGCGGTGAGCGTGAACGATACCTCTATATCCTTTCCGCCGTCCTCTGCAAACGTATCGAGATTGTCTACGTTTGTCTTTATGGAAGTGGTAAACTTGGTAGAAGTTACGCTTGCGGTGTAGTCCGAAATCGCTTCGAGAAGTTCGTCGAATACGTCGCGCGCGCCGTCGTTGCGGAGCTGTCCGAATACGCAGTACTTAGAAGCGTTGTAAGAAGAGCTTCCGCCCATCTGCATAGCGAAAACGCTCGTCGCGCAGTTGTACTGATAGTCGTGTTCCATAAGCTGTCCGAAGCTGTTTTCGATTGCGACTTTCTGATTGGTTTCGCCCTTGTCGTAATAGAACATTTTAAGACAGCCGAGCGAAGCAGAAAGCGCGCCGTTCTTAATTACGTGGTCGTTCTGCGGGAACTCGCCTATAAGCGTGGGAAGCGCGTCCGCCTCGTCTACGCTTTCCTTGCCGTCCGCGCCGTAAGAAAGTCTTTTATAAACGGAGGGCGTAAGTTTACCGTCGTTGAACAGCTTGTAGTACTGTCCTTCCTTGCTGTTGGTTTCGAGGTATTCGGCAAGCGTACCGTTGGAGTAAGCCGTTTCATAGCTCAAATCGCCCGTATTATATCCGTAACCGCCCGTGAACCAATCCGTGGAAGCGTTGTAGTTATGGATAATCATATCGTTATAGAAACCCTCGTCGGCAAGCTCTATAAAGTGCTTAACCGTCTGGGGATACATATTTCTGTAAAGAGTGTACTCTATCGAATAGGTTACATCGTTAAAACTTACATTGATTTTCGCGCGGGGGTGTTTAGTGCTTATAGTACAAGCCGACATAGCCGCCGAAACAGCCACGACAGCCGCGAGTGCGAACGTTAAAACCGCATATTTAATCTTTCTTGACATTGTGCGTTCCTTTTGCTTTAAAAGTTATAGTAACCGACTATCCGATTACCATACTATTTTACTTTTTATTGTGTTTTCCGTCAAGCATTTTAGAACATATAATGAGTATTTTATTTTTTTGTTCTTGTTACTTTTCTTTGCCGCTCGTAAAGCGGTTAAGCCTTTAACTTTACCAAAGCGGCAAAACGTTTATACTTCTGCGGCGCGGAAGCGTTTCCGACTGCGTGAAAAGCATTCGCTTTGTTGTTTACCGAGAGAAAAAGTAAATCCCCGAAGAACCGTGACGGTTCTTCGGGGATTGTTGAAATTAAATTTAGAATTATTCGAGAACGACGGTTGCGCCTGCCGCTTTAAGGTCAGCCATAATCTTTTCAGCTTCTTCCTTAGCAACGTTTTCTTTAAGCACGCCGCCCTTTTCAACTGCCTGCTTAGCTTCTACAAGTCCGAGACCCGTGAATGCGCGTACAACCTTGATAACGTCGATTTTCTTAGCGCCTGCGTCTTTAAGAACTACGTTGAACTCTGTCTTTTCTTCTGCCGCCGCCGCGGTAGCTGCGCCTGCTGCGGGAGCTGCCGCTACTGCTACGGGAGCCGCTGCGGATACGCCGAATTCTTCTTCGAGCGCCTTTACAAGTTCATTGAGTTCGAGTACGGTCATAGATTTAATTTCTTCGATAAATTTCTTTACGTCTGCCATTTTTTTATTCTCCTGAATTAATTATATTTTTATTTTTTTTGCGTTTTTGAAAGGCTACGCCAACCTTTTGAATTCTGTTTGCCGTAACTTTTTGTTACGATGTTTTAGCTTTGCTTCTGCGCAATGCCGTTCAATACGCGAACGATGCCCGAAAGCAGATTGTTGAGTACGCCTGCGAAATTTGCAACGGGAGCCTGCATGGAACCGAGCATCTTTGCAACCAACTCTTCGCGCGAAGGCATCGATGCAAGAGCTTTTGCGCCCGCCTTGTCCACATAAGCATTGTCTACGAACGCGCTTTTTACTACGATTTTCTTTTCGTAAGTTTTAGCCGCTTCCGTCATCAGCTTTGCCGCAACGGTTTCGTCTGCGCCGAACGCGATTGCCGTAGGTCCGTTGAGGTCTGCGTCGAAATCTTTAAATCCCAAATCGTTGAACGCTTTTCTTACAAGAGTGTTTTTATAAACCTTGTATTCGCAGTTAGCCTGTCTGCATTTGTTTCTGAGTTCGGAAACTTCTGCAACGGTAAGTTTGTTATAGTCAACGAGAACAACCGATTTAGCCGATTTGATTTTGTTTATAATCTCTTCAACGACAACTTTTTTAGCTTCGAAATTAGCCGACAAATCCTGTACCTCCATTCTGAATTTTTAAAAAGAACCCTGCAACCATAGCGGTAGCAGGGCAATAAAGCGCAATTATACTTTATTTTCCTTCACCTCGGCAGGATTTACGTTCACTCTACCCGCTGTCTATGGTTAACAGAAATTATTTACGCTATTAAGTATAGACGCAATCTAAACTGTTGTCAAGCGTTTTAAAATCAATTTATAAAAGTTTTACGTATTTTGCGTTTCAAAATGCTTATCATATTTCCGAAACAGCTTTGAATTTTATACCGTATTTTTCCGTGCCGCATTTCCCGCAAGTGAAAGTCTTTGCAAAGGTGTTATCCATCCCGCTATGTTCATAAGCCACGTTCGCATATACGTTCATATTATTACCGCTCTCGTCTTTTACATAACCTATCTTCTCGTTTCTCGTCGTGTAATATTTTGTTTTGCTTAAATCGACACTATCAAAATCAATTAAATGCATAACGCATTTGCAATTCGGGCATTTTTTTACGCCGAATAACGTAAACAAAACAAAAATTATCGTGACAGCCAAAGTCAAAAAATTTACAAAGAAAAAAATAAGCGTTAACGGTACGGCAATCAGAAGCACTACGAATGCAAAAAGATTTAATATCCATTTTTTATTCGAACCGTACACCATTAAAGCATAAGGTCTTAAAAAGAAACCGATATATCCGCAGACGGTGCCGAAAAATTTTAAAAAGGGATTTATTACTCCTAAAATATCCAAACTCATATACCAGTGTCCCAACACACCGAACATAAATAAATAAAAAATTATTATAAATAATATTGCGACAAATTTAAGAACGCCGGGCAAAAAATTGACGGCAGCCACGCCGAACGCCCACAGCAAGAAAAACATAAATAAGCCTAACGGTATTCTCCATTTTGCGCCATAGTTTTTTGTTTTTGGTTTTTGCATATTATTTTCTCCTTTGTTTTTTATATTTTATTCACGAATTTCGTGAATGTCAAGCATTTTTCACGAAAATCGTGAAAATACTTATAAGGGAGAAAAATCTTGAAAATATTCGGCGACAGACTTAAAGAATTAAGAATCGAAAAGCAATATAAGCAAACTGATATAGCGAAAATGCTAAACGTAAGCAGTAATACTATTTACGCTTGGGAAACGGATAAACAGGAACCGTCAATGGCTACGCTTTTAAAATTAAGCGAAATGTTTGAAGTATCACTCGATTATTTATTCGGGAAAACAGATTACTGAATAAACGTCCCGAATAGCAGACGGCTTAATTTTTTTAGGTATATACCTTTATCGCTCGCAAGCGCTATTTTGTAGTTTTATTTGATTTGCAAACTTATAGTACGGTATTCTTTACACAATAATAATCCACTCACATAGCGGGTGGTATTTAATTTTCGGGCAATTAACCCTAATCATTACCGGCTACGCACAAGTGCGCGTATTTTAGTCCTGCCAGTCATGCATCATCTTGCTACCAGTCATCGGGTACCGTGGGTACCGTCATTGCGAGCCTACTTGTTGGCGCGGCAATCCAGACGTTAACCATTATTTTTACGTAACATACACTTTTCTCGTCATTGCGAGGGAGCAACGCGAACGCGGCAATCCAGTCATTTTGTTCGTCTTTTCCGGATTGCTTCGCCTAC
>CAMXOH010000025.1 GCA_947245485.1 uncultured Clostridia bacterium
AAGAGCCTCCACCTCGACGTGTTTGAAGGTAATCAATGGACCGGCGGCGAATGGAAGCGTGAAGCACAGACCGAGGAAAATTCGTTCACGGGGCAGATTAAGATGCGTAAGTACAAGTGCAACAGAAAGTACGTGTTGCAAGAAGACGGAAGCATCGGTTTAACACCTTGCAGCGGTAAATGTATTGTAGAAATTAGACAGGGCGAGTTCGTGGACTACACGAAGATTTGCGATTTGAAAGGGTAGGCGGTATGGATATGAAGTTATATGCAGTAGTCGGGGTTAGCAATATCGACGGTGATTTACATAAGAACTTGCAGGTATGCACCAACTTCCCGAAAGCAAAGAAAATTTTCGACGACTGGGTAAAGCAGGACGAAGAAATTTATGCAGATAGGGTTGAAGAATTCGAGGTTGCAAAAACAGAAACGAGCTATTTAGCATACGAAAAAGACAACTCTACGGAAACGGCGGTTTGGATAGAAATTGAAGAAGTATCAGTTCTTGACGGCGAAGTTAAAGTGCTGAAAGGCGGTACGGTTAAAAAGAAAAACGATAATCTAAGGAGGATATAGATAAATGGGTTACGTAAGCAACTATTACAGAACGAACGAGCAGACGAGAATGAAAATTCTCAAACGCTTTAGTATGTTCGACGGCGTAGGACTTGACCTTTCAGGTGCAAGCTCTTACGACGAGGCACTTGCCGGGGCAGGACTTGACTATTCAGCACAAAAAGTCAAGTTATTCCTCGAAGACGGTACGGAAGTGAAAAATCACTTCGGCGCCGCCAAGACAGACGATCCGTCGGTAATTCTCGGAGTCGTCGGAAATCAGTATCACGCAGTTAGCAACCGTGATGCTTTTGCAGTAGCAGAGGACATAGTGAAAGGAGGCTTCGCACAATACGAAGTCGGCGGTCCGTCGTTAAGGTCAAGGAACATAGTCGATTATGCGAGAAGTTTCCTCGTTCTGAAAGGCGACGATTTCCAAATCGAAGACGATATGTTCAACTCGTTCGTAGTCTTCAACAATTCGTTTGACGGTTCGACAGGTGTACAGTATCAGGTAGTTTGCCAGAGGGTTGTGTGTCTGAACGGTATGGTTAGATACCTCGGCGGTAAGCAGAGTCAAATCAAAATCAACATTCAGCACTCAAAAAGCGCAGACGACAGAGTAAAGGCTGCGAGAAAAATCATTATGAAGCGTGAGGAAGACATCGAAGTTATCAAGAGAGAAGCTCACGCTTTTATGGGCTCAAAGATAACAAGGGCGCAGTTTGAGAACGAAATAGTCCCCCTAATTATCAGAAAGAAAGGCTTGGTAGAAGTTGAGAAAGACAGGGAAAGAGGTCACGAGCGTGTGCAAAAAGTAGTTGACGAATTGATGCAAGCATACAACGCAGACGACGTTCAGAACTACGCTTCGTCGGCGTACAGAATTATACTTGCGGTCAGCGATTACGAAAGCCACTCGGCGCCGCTTAGGGACACAGGTAACGGACATATTTATATGAACCGCATATTGAAAGGTATGCAGATTACAACAGCAGTAGCGCAATATATAGCCTCTACACGTGGCATATATGCGAGATAAATAAAACCAAAGGAGTAAAGAAAAATGGAAGACAACAAGACGAACAGCTGCTATCTTCACGGAGTTATAGCAAAGGAATTAACGCTTGCATTTGAGCGCAAGGGCGAACGGTTTTTTGATACTGTTTTAAGAACAGAAAGAACATCAGGAACAGAGGACGAAATACCCCTAACTATCCCCGAAAGGCTTTTATGCGACGGACTTGATATAGGCGATACCGTAACAGTTGTAGGACAGTTCAGATCGTGGAACGAGTTCGAGGGTGAAAAGAGAAAGTTAAAACTTGCAGTATTCGTCAGAGAATTTTTAGACGAACACGTTATGAACGAAACGAATGTAATAACCATAAAAGGCTATGTCGGAAAAAACGCTTCGATAAGGTCAACGCCTTTCGGAAGAAAGATAACAGACCTGTTATTATCTGTACCGAGGCAGTTTAATAAGAACGACCACATACCTGTCATAGCGTGGGGCAACAATGCGGTATTCGCTGATACGTTCCAGACGGGCGAGAAAATAGCCTTAAGAGGAAGAATTCAAAGCAGAGAATACAACAAGGCGGACAAGAACGGAAACGTTGTAGTAATGAAAGCTCTTGAAGTATCAGTTTCGGAGTTAAGCATAATAGACGAAATCAAAGACTACGGCTTCGATCTCATAAAAGAAGTAGCATAAGGGGGTATATATGAACGCATATAAAGAGCTTAGAGATAGGCATCAGAAAGAAATGAACGCATTCCCCATAGGTGCGGCGTTCAGCAATGAACAGTTTGAAAAAATGATGCAGGGCTGGGGTTTGACGGTCAAGGATACAGATAAGATATGCTCGCTTGGCGGTGGTTGCTTTATTCGCAAGAGCGATAAAGACGCTTTTCTCGAAATGACTTCAAGGCACACCAAAGAGAGAAAAGATGCGATAGCAGCAGACGAAACGGGCGACGGCTTCATATATGATATGTTCTACTATGAGCTTGCAAATCACGAGTACTGCATAACCTACGACTATGAGGAAACGTTCAATGCTCTGTGTTTAACTGAAGAACAGGTATATGCAGACAAACGGTTAACTCACGGTCTTGAGAAAGCACGTAAAGACTATTTGAAGAACTGCGATTAAGGGAGGACGTATGAAATTTATCTGTCAAGACTGCGGAAAAATTCTCAACGAAGACGAGCTTATTATATCGGTAGATAAGGTAAGTGATTATGCCGGCGGCACACACGAACGGTCAGCAACCTGCACTTGCGGAGGTAGTTGCAAAGAAGCAAGCCGTTGTATTGGTTGCGGCGAGTTCTTCCCGGACGAAGAGTTGAGCGGAGGGTATTGTATGGACTGCCTCAAAGAAAGTGCAACGGTTAGTAATGCGATAGGGTGCGGAAACGAGGCAAAGAGCGAAATCAAGATTAACGGCTTTCTCGCATACCTGTTTTCAGAAAAAGAAATTGAGGAGATCTTAAAGGTTGCCCTCGATAAGAAAATAAACGAAAGCGATGCAAACGCAATGAAAGCTATGGACGAGGCGCAGGACTTCTGCATGGACGATGCTTGTTGGTTCGCAGGTTGGCTTGATAGTCAAAAGCAGGTGGCGTAATGTATCAAAGAAAGACGGTTGACGAGTATGAACTTCAAGGCGATTACGGAAACGGTTGGGAATACATACTGACCGAAGAAACGGCATCGGCGGCAAGGAAGAGAAAGAAAGAGTACGCCGAAAACGAGGGGATACCCCTTCGCATAGTCAAGAAACGTGTTAAAAGGGAGGCAAGGTAAATGACTGTTGATATTCAGGTAACGTATAAAGGAAAAGCATATAAGTTTGCGTTTGGTTCGGAAGCGTACATATTCCACACGGCATTATATAACGAAATGGACGTAAAATACGGCGAAGACATCCTGCTCGAGTTTGTTAACTTGGTTCAGGAATGTTACCTCGACGACGATAACAGAACACCGCTCGGTTCCCTTGCGGACTTTATAGCAGAAAACTGGGAAGACGTTAAAGATTTAAGTAGGCGCAGGATTTTAGATATGTTCTACGAGGAATAGCGGTACGACAAAGGAAAATTTGAATACCGAAATTAAAAAGCGGGCAGAAAAGCTCGCTTTTTTGTTGTATAATTAAGCCCTACAAGGCTTACAACGAATAGACACATATTTTTATAAGGCAGTAACCTCAAAAAGGTTTTCAGAAGCAATTCAGAGGGGCAAACGCTTGCATTTTAGTAAGTAGTTATGTATAATATTTGAAACGAGCGTCCAAAAATGAGTTTTTGTATATATTATATATATAGGAATAGTTTTTCCTGACTCCCGTAAGCATAGGGGACGCGATGATGATTGTATAAGCGGCGCAATACTGCGTTGAACTTGCGTTTTGCCTTGGTCGTGTACGTCTATGTAGACTCCCTGCGGTCAAAGCCCGTTCGCCTTGTCTTGCTTGCTTCTCCAATCCTCATCCTGCTTCCCGTGCAAATGCGGGAACGATGCTTGTCTTATAAGCGGCGCAATACTGCGTTGAACTTGCGTTTTGCCTTGGTCGTGTACGTCTATGTAGACTCCCTGCGGTCAAAGCCCGTTCGCCTTGTCTTGCTTGCTTCTCCAATCCTCATCCTGTCTCCCGTAACAATGCGGGAACGATGCTTGTCTTATAAGCGGCGCATCTCTTTGTCGCGCTTCGCTTTTTATCGGGTCACATACATCTGTGTATGCTCCCCTCAAAAAAGCTTGCGCTTCTCGACCTGCTTGCTTCTAAGCCAAGCAATACCTCCAATCCTCATAATTTTTAGGTGATTTTATGTTCTACACTCCGCTTACGAAAAAGGCGATGCAAATTGCATACAAAGCTCATCACAATCAGGTTGATAAGAGCGGCGTTCCATATATATTTCACCCGTTTCATTTGGCTGAACAGATGACGGACGAATACTCTGTCTGTGCCGCGCTTTTGCACGACGTGGCGGAGGATACTTCCGTAACGCTCGAAGAGTTAAGCAAGGATTTTCCTTCGGAAGTAATAGAGGCGTTAAAACTTTTGACGCACGCGGAGAATACGGACTATTTCGATTATGTGCGGGCGATAAGGGATAACCCGATTGCAACTGCGGTTAAACTTGCCGATTTAAAACATAATTCGGACGAAACAAGACTCGACGGCGTGAATATATCCGAGGAACAGCTCGACTATTGGCGCGACAAATATTCGAGAGCATACAAAATTTTAACGGAATAATTTTAAAATGAGCAAATATTTTTCTTACGAAATACAACACATAGATAAATACACGGGCGCGCGGGCAGGCGTTTTCCATACGCCGCACGGCGATATTTTAACGCCCGTTTATATGCCCGTCGGAACGCAGGCAACCGTTAAAGGCGTGTACCCGCGCGATTTGAAAGAAGCGGGTTCGAGCATAATTCTTTCAAACACTTATCATCTGTATATCCGCCCCGGCGACGAACTCGTCAAAAAGGCGGGCGGCTTGCACAAGTTTATGAATTGGGACGGACCCATTCTTACCGACAGCGGCGGCTTTCAGGTTTTTTCTTTGACGAAACTGAATAAAATCACCGACGAAGGGGTATATTTTAATTCGCATGTGGACGGTTCTAAACACTTTTTCACGCCCGAAAAAGTTATGTCCATAGAGGAAAATCTCGGCGCGGATATTATAATGCAGTTTGACCAGTGCAGTGAGTACGGCTACACCCACGCGCAGTCCGAACAAGCGATGGAACGCACGTACAGTTGGCTGAAACGCTGTCTCGATTCCAAGACCAACGAAAGGCAGGCTCTGTTCCCTATCGTTCAGGGCAATATGTACGACGATTTGCGGCAGATAAGTCTGCGCCGCGCAAAGCCGCACGCCGTGGACGGAATTGCGCTCGGCGGACTTTCCGTAGGCGAACCAAAGCAACGCATGTACGAAATTTTGGAGCTTATGCGCCCCGAACTGCCCGAAGGCGTGCCGCGCTACTTAATGGGAGTAGGCAGTCCCGATTGTCTTATAGAAGGCGTAAAGCGCGGAGTGGATATGTTCGACTGCGTGCTTGCGACGAGAATTGCGAGAAACGGCACGGCGTTTACTTCCAAGGGTAAAATTGTGGCGCGTAACGGCGCGTTCAGGGAAGATTTCTCGCCGCTCGACGAAGACTGTAATTGTTACTGCTGTAAAAATTATACCAAGTCTTATTTAAGGCACCTTATAAACGTTAACGAAATGCTTTCGTCAATGCTGCTCAGTCTGCATAACATAACTTTCCTGCACAAACTTATGAAAGATATGCGCGAGGCGATTTTTGCGGACAGCCTTACGGAATTTGCCGAAGAATTTTACGCGCGTTACGGCTCGCGCGGTTAAATTGCGCTCGGTAAAGTTAAAATTTAGTGAAAGTTTGGCGTAAACGGCTTTTATCCGTTAAAAACGCTTGCAAAAAAGCCGTAAAAACATTATAGTAAACAAGTAAAATAATTTTGGAGAATTTTAAAATGTTCAATTCGCTTCTCGCCGTAGAAGGCAGTCAGATTTTCACTTACGTTATATTGGGCGTACTCGTCGTAGCTATTATAGTAATGTTCATATTTTCGAACAGACGCCGTAAAAAGCAGGAAGAGGACGCGCAGAATTTAATCAATTCGGTTAAACCCGGAAACAAAGTCAAAACAATCGGCGGCATCTGCGGTATAGTCGTGGAAGTTGACAACGAAGAAAATACTTTCGTTCTCGAAACGGGTACCGAACAGTCGGGCAAGTGCTTCATCAAGTTCGACAGACAGGCTATTTACCAGACTGACGCGGTAGTAGAAAAAACGGCAGACAAAAAGGACGAGAAGAACGAGACGGAAGATAAGAGTGAAGAAGTAAAAGAAGAGACGGTTGAAACGGTTGAAACCGAAACTTCCGAAAATAAAACTCAGGAATAATAAATTCAAAACCCTCCGCATAGATTAAAGCGGAGGGTTTTTTATGCGCAAAAATATATTTCAGGTAGTCAAGGCTTCGGCGGCGGCGGTAATAATATCTCTGTTGTTCGTGCTTATATTCACTTTGATTATTCAGCTTTTTTCACTTCCGCTGAATGCGGTCAAACCTGTCAATCAGGTTTTTAAAATCATTTCTCTCGCGGCGGGCGGACTCATTTTCATCCGCGGCGACAAGGGTTGGCTTAAAGGTCTTATATACGGCGTAATCGCTGTAATAGTTACATACCTTTTATACGGACTCATCTCGCAGTCGCTTTCGATTAGCTGGAAATTCGCAATCGAAATACTTCTCGGCGCGGTTGCGGGCGTTATTTCGGGCGTAATAGCAGTCAACGTCAAAAAGAACGCTTAAATCACTTGATTTTTTTCCTTGCGTATTTTATAATAATTCAAATAATAAAATTTATATACGTTAAAGGAGATTTAATATGTTAAAGACTATATCCGCTCCCCGCGACAAAAAGGTAACAGGCTGCGGCGAATGCAGAAGCACTTGCCAGTCCGCGTGCAAGACAAGTTGTACCGTCGGCAACCAGAGCTGCGAAAGAATTACGAGAGAACAGAATCCCGAAAAGAACAAGTAATTTTTAAAGGAGCAGAACTTCTCTGCTCCTTTTTTTCGTGAATGCCGTACGGCTCTGTGCCGAACGGTATTTTGCCTTGTAAAGGCGTTGGAATTTATTAAAACTTATGATACACGTTTTCAATTATAAAAACATATATTACGTATACGATTCGGGAAGCGGAAGCCTGCACGAATGCGACAAGGATACCGCCGATTATCTCAAAGCCCGCTACGAGGGCGGAGTTATGCCCGATTTTTCCGCAGAGAAAATAGCCGAAATAGAAAGAGACGTACAGTCGCTCAAAGACAGCGGACTGCTTTTCAAAGAAGAGGTAAAAACTTACCCTATAAAGTCTTCCGAGATAAAGGCTCTCTGCCTGCATATCTGCCACGACTGCAATTTGCGTTGCCGCTATTGTTTTGCCGACGAGGGCGCATATCACTCTAAAAGGGAGTTTATGAGCCTTGAAACGGCAAAAAGGGCAATAGACTTTCTTATCGAAGGCAGCGGGAACAGAAAAGTACTCGAAGTTGATTTCTTCGGCGGCGAGCCTTTGATGTGCCTCGACGTCATAAAAGAGGTTGTAGCCTACGCCCGCAGAGAGGGCGACAGGGCGGGCAAGAAATTTCTTTTCACCACAACGACTAACGCTCTCTTGCTCGACGACGACGCAATCGATTTCTTTAACCGCGAAATGGAAAACGTGGTTTTGAGCCTTGACGGCAGACAGGAAGTTCACGACGCGATAAGAAAGACCAAAAACGGCAAGGGCAGTTTCGCTTACGTCATAGAAAATATTAAAAAATTCGTCCGTTCGCGCGGGGATAAAAGTTATTACGTGCGCGGAACGTTTACTTCCAAAAACCTCGATTTCTCGAAGGACGTCATTTTCCTTGCGGAAAACGGTTTCGACAGTATTTCAATGGAACCCGTAGTAACCGAAATAGACGAACTTGCGATTAAAGAGGAGCATATACCCGAAATTCTTTCAGAATACGAAAGACTTTGCGACAAATACCTTGAAAAATACGACGGCGGCGAAGGCTTCAATTTCTTCCACTTCAATATAGATTTGGAGGGAGGAGTGTGTCTGCAAAAAAAGGTATCCGCGTGCGGCGCGGGCAACGAATATTTTTCGGTAGTGCCCAACGGCGATATTTACCCCTGCCACCAGTTCGCAGGCGACAAAAACTTTCTTATGGGTTCCGTATACACGGGCGAGCTCGATAAAAAAATAAGGGAGCGTTTTGCCGAAAACTGCCTGTTTACGCGTAAGCGTTGCGGTGACTGTTTTGCCAAGTTCATATGTTCGGGCGGGTGCAGTGCGAATAACTACCACTTCACGGGCGATATGAACGAACCCTATCCCATAACCTGCGATATGATGAAAAAGCGTATCGAATGCGGAATGCACGTGCTTGCGCACAAAAAAGAAAGCAAAAAAACTTCTCAATAAGAGAATAATTAATTGACGGCATAAAAATTTTTCTATATAATATAAAGAGTTAGCAGAACGTAATCGGAATGTACGTTATGCTATCGCCAAGATTCAAACACATTTTAGATTTTAGGAGTTTCTGATGGGCAAAATAAAATCGGCGATTATAACGACGATACTCGTTGCCGCAATCGTTGTTCTTACGCTTTTTGCCGTAATATCCTGTACGGTACCCGGCAGTAACGGCGTAAAGAGATACAATTCGTTCATAAGCAGCATTCACCTCGGCGGAGACCTTACGGGAGAAGCATACACAGTGCTTTATCCCAAGGGCGTTATTACGGCTTCCGACTATACTTTCGGCATTCCCGACGACGAGGACAAGCGTGAAGAATACGAAAACAAGTACGAGGAACACGGCGGACTCTATTTCGAAAAGGACGTTATCGAAGAGTACGGACTCGACGGTTTGAAGGCTAAACTTGAAGCTGACGCGAAAATTCTTTCCGAACGTTTTGACGAAAAGGGTTATTCGGCTTATTCAGTATCCGTCCAGGACGGCTACACGATAAGAATTTCCGTTCCCACCAACTTCACGTACGCCGCGTACAAGCAGTACGATACTTCTTCGCGTTCTACCGAAACGGCTGCAATAAGCCAGACGATTACCGCGCTTACTTACAGCGGCGAGCTTTCGCTCCGCAACAGCGAAAAGGGCAACGCGGCTTACGATAATATTCTTACGCCCTTTCAGGCTGACATAACTTCGTATTTCAGAACCATAAAGAAATATTCGGCGGGCGGAAACCACGCGGTTAAAGTCAATCTTACTGATTCGGGAAGAGAACTTTTCAAAAACATCTCCAACAAAGTAGTGGACGCTTCCGAAGATAAAGCAATCGGCTTCTATGTGGGCGACAGCCAGCTTCTTTCGCTCTCCGTTTCTTCGGTTATCAGCGATAAGAGTTTCTTTATAACTGTAAACAGCGCCGAGACGGCTCAGGATTACGCGATAATTCTGAATTCCGTTGCGCACGGACAGACGCTTTCCCTCGGTTACGACACCGACAATATGCAGATTATTTACGCTACGGCGGCGCTCGGCGACTATGCGGCGTTATACCTCGGCGGTGCGTTGCTTGCAATACTGCTTGCAGTAATAGTTTACTCGTTCATAAGATATAAAAAGCTCGGCTTTGTCAACGCGATTATAATGCTTATGTTCGCGCTTACAATCGTCGTCGCGCTTCTTATAATAGAAATCCAGCTCACCGTCGCGGGCGCGCTTACAATCGTTCTCGGACTTGCGCTCACCTGCGGTTCCAACTTCGCTCTCTTCGAGCGCGTACGTAAGGAAACCAAAAAGGGTAAGACTATGCAGTCGGCGATTAAGTCGGGTTACAAAAGAATGCTTACGGGTATCCTTGACCTCCATATTTTACTTGTAGCGGCGTCGCTCATAGTAGCGCTCGTATGCGTAGGCGAACTTGCGGCTTGCGGACTGATATTCTTCATATCCTCGGTAGCTTCGTACGTTCTCTATTGGTTCACGCGCTTTATGTGGTACGTATTATCCTCGCCCGCAAGAGATAAATTCAAGTTCTGCGGTTTCGCAAGGGAGGTGCTTGCAGATGAATAAGTTTAAGCTCTCTTCTAAATTCCATATACTCATTATAGTGTCAGCGCTTGTCATTGCAATAGGCTTGGCAGTGGGACTTACGGGACAGTTTGTATTAAACGGATATTTCAATTACGGCGCCGAATATGCCGATTATAAATCGGTTGTGGTAAATTACGCCTATATCGATTACGGCAACGAAGACGAAGTAAGGGAAATATGCGACAAAGCGTTCGACGAAGCGGGGGTAAGCTATTACACCGCGACTTACGGCGCAACCAACGGCGGCGGCGAATTTACTTTCAAATTCTCCGAAGGTACGAGCACCGAAAAACTTACCGCCGCACAAAAGAGCATTCACACCGCGCTTACGGGCGAAAATACAAGCAAACTCAGCGCGGCGTTCCTGCACGAAGTAACTACCGAAGCCGAAGGCTTTAAAGCGCTTACGTTCTGCGCAATCGCGGTAGCTTCGGTAATGGCGTTGCATTTCCTGTATTTTGCTGTAAGATACAGACTCGCTATGGCTTTCGCGGCTATTTTGGCTGACGTACACAACCTTGCAATTTACGTTTCGTTGCTTGCTTTAACCCGCATTCCCGTCGGTTCGGCGGCTGTGACTTTCGGCGCGCTGACCGTTTTGATGACGGTAATCGGAACGTGTTTCTTCTTCGATAAGGTTCGCAAAAATCTTAAAAAAGAAGAGTTTAACAAGCTCGGCGTAAACGAACAAATCGACTCCTGCGCGGTTGCAAGCGCAACTAACGTGGTTATTGCTTCCGTATTCGTAGCGGTTTCCGCGGCTGTCATATTTGCGCTTTTGGCTATCAGCGCGCTTTCGTTGACGGTTATACTTTCTCCCGTAGTGCTGGCGGTAATAAGCGCCGTTTCAACCGTATACGGAACGCTTTTCTTCACACCCGCCGTTTATTCGCGTTTCAAACGCATAGGCGACAACTTCAAGGCGAACGGAAAAGCCGCTAAAAAATCTTAATTAAAAAGGGTGGGCGGGTTTAACCCGCCCTTGTTTTTTTAACGAAATATGAAAAGAATAATTCCCGAATACGAATTTTCGGCGGAACAACTCAATACGGTTAAAAACCTTGCCGCCGAATGCGGACTTTTGGAAGATACAGTAAAAATCCTCTTCGGCAGAGGAATAGACGACTGTGAAAAAATAAAAAAATTCATCGAACCTTCGCGCGAACAGTTCATTTCGCCGATTAAAATGAGCGGAATGCAGGAGGCTGTCGAATTAATCGGAAGCGCCCGCGACGAGGGTTGGGCAGTAGTCATCTACGGCGATTACGACGCGGACGGAGTGTGCGCTTCTACGATTATGTACAACGCGCTGAGGGATTTCGGTATAGAAGCCGCCGTTTATATTCCCGAACGCCGCGACGGCTACGGACTGAACAAACAGGCAATAGACTTCATCTTCGACGAATATTTCCCGCAACTCATAATTACGGTTGACTGCGGAATTTCGGGCGCGGAAGAAGTGGAATATATAAAGGAACAGGGCGCGGAAGTGATTGTCACGGACCATCACGAACTGCCCGAAAAAATTCCCGACTGCATTTGCGTCAACCCCAAGTTCAACGACGGCTATATTTACGACAATTTATGCGGCGCGGGCGTCGCGCTGAAAGTGGGCGTCGCGCTGAACGGAGAAAGCGCGTACAAGTATCTCGACTTTGCCGCAATAGCCACAGTCGCGGACAGCGTTCCCTTAACTGGAGAAAACAGAGTCATCGTAGCAGAGGGTTTGAAACTTATCAATTCCCAACCCCGTCTTTGCTATTCGGATTTTCTTTCCAAGTCAGACTCTGCCGTAAACGCCCAGACAATCGCTTTCGGCATAGCTCCCAAAATAAACGCGGCGGGCAGAATGGGCGACGCGCGCTCGGCTCTAAACCTTTTCACCGCTCAGGATGAAAACGAAATTTTCGATTTGGCTTGCAAACTCACCGCATACAATCTCGAACGCCAAAAATACTGCGACGAACTTTACGCCCGCGCCAAAAGCAAAATTAAGGAACGCGGCGCGTACGGTAAAGTGATAATGCTTTGGGACGAGGGTTGGAACACGGGTTTCGTCGGCATAGTCGCCGCGCGGCTTGTGGAAGAGTATTCCCGCCCAGCAATGCTGTTCGTGCGCAACGGCGATATGCTCAAAGGCTCGGTGCGCTCGGTAGAACACGTAAACGTGTTCGAAGCGTTGAAAGCGTGTTCGGAGTACATATCCGAATTCGGCGGACACGCGCAGGCGGCGGGCGTAAATATCACTGTAGATAACTTCGAAAACCTCGAAAGGGCGTTAAACGAATATCTCACCGACAACTATACGGCGGAGGACTTCGAACCCGCCGTCATAGTCAACGGCAGTTTAAGCGGACAGTGTTCGACGCGCTTTGCGAAAGAAATAGAACTGTTGGAACCTTTCGGCGTGGGCAACCGCAGACCGCTTTTCGCAGTGGACGAGTGCGCTTTGGAAGTCCGCCCCTTAAAGTCGCTTTCGCCGCACGTCACGGCAAAGAGTTCTAAAATAGAACTGCTGTATTTCAGCGGCGCAAAACATACTTTTCTTATGGAAAGCGGCGCGCCCAAAACTTTTCTCTTCGAATACAATATTTCAAAGTTCCGCGGCAGGGAATACGTAAAAGGTATGGTGCGCGGCATAGTCTGCGGCAGGGACGCAGGCGCAGAATGTGCGGACGAAATCGCCGTCAACGGCATACTCAACCTGACGCCGCCAAAAACCGACTGCAAAATAACGTATAAAACAAAAGCCGAAATAGACGCGCTTATGGAAAGCGGCGCGGGTTACGGCACGGTGTATATCGCAAGCGAATATTCAACGGCGGAAAAATATGCAAACGCGCATAAATTCCCCGTAGACTTGTTCCGTCTTTCCTCGGGCAATCTTGCGGACGTAATTCTCATATCTCCGCAACCCGACGTGGATTTGAGCTTTTTCAAAAACGTGGTTTTTCTCGACGAACCGCCGTCGGGCGTAAGAAATTATTCGCTCGAAAATAAAGAAGTTATAATATGCAGTGAAATTAAAGGCTATAACTTCTTAAAAGGACTGCCCTGCGAACGCGAAAAACTACTCAAAATATTTTCCGCGGTATCGGCGAACGCGGGCAACCTTGTTGGAGCGGACAGCGCGGAAGCCGCGCTTAAAAACGCAATGGGCGTCCAACCCGTCGCGCTTGCGTTCGCGTTGGAAGTGTTCCGTCAGCTCTCGCTCGTCGTATTCGAGGGTGGCAGGCTTACCGTCCGCCGCGGAGTAAAAACCGAACTCACCAATTCAGAACTTTACAATACAGTCACCAATATAAACGGTTAAATTATGAAAAGCGTTCTTGACAAAATTTACGAATACCCCTCGGAGGACATTGAAATTCTGCTTTCGGCGTACAACTACTCAAAGCAGATGCACGAAGGGCAGAAGCGCGCCTCGGGCGAGCCGTATTTTATGCACCCCTGCGCCGTCGCGGAAATTCTCATCGATTTGGGAATGGACACGCCGTCGGTTGCGGCGGCTTTTTTGCACGACGTTATAGAGGATACTCCCGCCACGGCGGACGATATTAAAAAGGGCTTCGGCGATGAAATACTCACGCTCGTCGACGGCGTAACCAAGCTCGATAAAATCCGTTACTCCTCGCACGAAGAAGAGGACGCGGAAAATTTCCGTAAAATTTTCGTTGCAATGGCAAACGACGTCCGCGTAATAATCATCAAACTTGCGGACAGACTGCACAATATGCGTTCGCTGAACTTTCTTTCCAACGAACGCCAACAACGCATAGCCAAGGAAACGCTTGAAATCTTCACTCCGCTTGCGGGCAGGCTCGGTATTTCGCAAATCAAGTGCGAGCTTGAAGATTTATGCCTTAAATATCTCGAACCCGAATCGTACGAATACCTTGTGACGAACATTCACCAAAAACTTGCGGAAAGGCACGAATTTGTCGATTTCGTCGTCAACGAACTCAAAAAAATGCTCAAAGAAAGCGGCATAAAGGGCGAAGTTTTCGGCAGACCCAAACATTTTTATTCCATATACAAAAAAATGAAAAAGCAGGATAAATCGCTCGACCAGATTTACGATTTATCCGCCGTGCGCGTAATCGTCGCAACCACTGAAGAATGCTACGAAGTCCTCGGCAAAATCCACAAACAGTGGAAACCCGTCCCGGGCAGAATAAAGGACTATATCGCAACGCCAAAGCGCAACCTGTACCAATCTCTGCATACTACCGTCGTGACGAACTTCGGACAGATATTCGAAATTCAAATACGCACGCAGGAAATGCACAAAATGGCGGAGTTCGGTATTGCCGCGCATTGGAAATACAAGGAACAGCGTACTTCCGAAACCAACTTCGACCAGCGTCTGTCGTGGATACGCGACGTAATGAACTGGCAGGGCAGTTTAAACGATTCAAAGGAATTTGTAGCGAGCCTTAAAAACGATTTATACTCCAACGAACTTCTTGTATTCACCCCTCACGGCAAAGTAATATCCCTTCCGCTCGAAGCGACTCCCGTCGATTTCGCGTATTCCATACACTCGGAAGTCGGCAACAAGTGCGTGGGCGCGAAAGTAAATTCGCGCATAGTTCCGTTAAACTCCGCATTGCACACGGGAGATGTTGTGGAAATACTCACCTCGCCCAACACCAAAGGACCGTCGTGGGATTGGCTCAAATTCGTAAAGTCGGGTTCCGCCCGCGCCAAGATAAAGCAGTTTTTCAAACGCGAAATGAAGGAGGGCAACTCCAAAACGGGCAGGGCGATGCTCGAAGCGGAGGCAAAGCGCAGGGGTTATAACCTTGCGGAACTTCTTACCGAAGAATCTTTCAAAAGGCTCTCGAACAAACTCGTGTTCTCTTCGGTTGACGAAATGATGGCTTCCGTCGGCTACGGCGCGGTAAGCGTGAATCAGGTTATTTTCAAACTTATAGACTACTATAAAAAGGAAAAACCCAAGCCCGAAATACTTTCTTCCGACAAACTCAAACACTCGCCGTCGGGCACTGTTTCGATAAACGGCGTAAGCGGACTTTTAGTCCGCCTTGCTCACTGCTGTAACCCCGTACCCGGCGACGAAATCGTCGGTTTCGTTTCGCGCGGCAGGGGCGTAATAGTCCACCGTTGCGACTGCCCGAACATTAAAGGCGAGGGCGCGGACAGACTCCAACCCGCGCAGTGGACGGGCGAAGGCGCGGACTTCATTGCGGGCATAAAAGTAATAGCGGAGGACAACAGCGGATTAATCGCTTTCGTAACTTCCGAAATTTCCGCTCTGCACCTTTCTATGACGGCAATTAACGGCAGAGTCAATAAAGAGGGCAACGCAGAGTTCGAAATAAAAATAAAATTCAATAAGCGTTCGGATATGGACTTGCTCATCAACCGTCTGAAAAAGAGCAGGGATATTATAGACGTGTTCAGAACGACGGGTTAAAGCCGCCGCTTCCGAATTTTGAAAAGGGTAAATATCTTGCAAATCTATGAAATCAAGCCGCGCGGCTTCGGCTGTAATTCCTATATAGTGACGGCGGACGGCAAAAACGCGGTAGTAATCGATTGCGCCGAGCAAAGCGTTTACGACGAGTGTTTAAAACGCAACTTAACGCCCGTCGCCGTGCTTTTGACCCACGGACACTTTGACCACGTAGGCGGATGCGGAAAATTTTTCGCGCAAGGCGTTCCGCTCTACTGCGGCGAAGCCGAAAAACCGCTTATACACAGCGGAGAGAACAGAAGCATTTTCGGCGGCGTGTATATCCCCGAATTTCAAATAGCCAAGACTTTTAAAGACGGCGAAAGCATAACGTTTTGCGGAATAACTTTCAAAGTCCTTGCAACGGCGGGGCACACCGCGGGCAGCGTCTGTTATATAGCGGAAAACAGCATTTTTTCGGGTGACACGCTATTTTGCGGCTCCGTCGGCAGAACGGATTTGCCCACGGGCAACGCTTCCGCGCTTTTGAAAAGCGTTAAAAAACTACTCGCCCTCGAAGGCGACTATACCGTGTATTGCGGACACGAGCAGAATACCACGCTCGCCCGCGAAAGACTTTACAATCCTTATAAACAGTAAAAATCAAAATCACCTGACGGCGCGTAAAAGTTTTACGCGCCGTCAGGTGAGGAGTTTATATAATGCTTAACACAAACAGCGAATACCTCCGCCCCGAAATAATGGACGTAATACGCGCGTTCGGCGCCGAGGACGAAGAATTTACGCATTATTTTTCATTCGGCAGCGGCAAGTTCCACAACGCCGTCGAATACCTCGGCGAATTTTACGACTTCGTCGAAGAAACGGAAGTGGAGGACGATTTGGCATTTAAGCGGCTTGCAAAAAGAACCGCTAAACTCGCCTTTTATAAAGTGCTTTCGAAAACTAAAGGCTCGCTCCCGTGGGGCGCGCTCACGGGCATTCGCCCTACAAAACTCGCGTACGCGGAAATAGAGGCGGGGCGGGACTTCAAACTTCTTTTCAAGCAAATGGACGTATCGGAGCGCAACGCCTCGCTCGTCGAAAGTATAATAGAAACGCAAAAACAGTCCCCCTCTGGCGCAGGCGGACAGGATTTGTTTATAAGCATTCCGTTCTGCCCCACAAAGTGCGAATACTGCTCGTTCATCACCGCGCCGATTACTGCGACAAGCAAATACCTCGAAAGCTATATCGACTGCCTTGTCCGCGAAATAACTTCGGTTAAACCCCTCGTAAAAAAACTTAACAGCGTGTATATCGGCGGCGGAACGCCGTTTGTTCTCGAACCTGCTCAGCTTGAAAAAATTTACGCGGCGGTAGCAAACACCTTTGGCGAAATTCCCGAATACACGGTTGAAGCGGGCAGACCCGACGTGTTTACGGACGAAAAACTCAGCCTTTCCAAGACTTACGGCGTGACGAGAATTTGCGTCAATCCCCAGTCTTTCAGCGATTCAACCTTGCGCGCAATAGGCAGAAAGCACACCGCGGCGCAGACCGTGCAGGCTTACGAAAGCGCGCAAAAGTACGGTTTCGATATAAACGTAGACCTAATCGCGGGACTTGCCGACGAAAGCGTTTCCGACTTTGAAAATTCGGTTGAAACGGCAATTTCACTGCAACCCGCAAATATTACGGTGCATACCCTTTCGCTTAAATCGGGCGCAAAACTCAAAGAAAACGTAAAACGCCTTAACGTTACGGGCATAAACGATATGGTAATGCTCTCCCGCGAAAAACTTACCGCGGCGCAGTATCTGCCCTACTATATGTACCGCCAGAAATATCAGGCGGGCGGACTTGAAAACGTGGGTTGGTGCAAAGCCGGCAAGGCGTGCGCGTATAATATAAACGTAATGGAAGAGTTCACGGACAATATCGCCGTCGGCGCAAACGCCATTTCCAAACGTCTGTTCGGCGCGGAAAACCGTATAGAGCGGTACGCCTCTCCCAAGGATATACCAACTTATATCAATAAACTCGACAAGATAATTTCAGAACGCAATAAACTTTTTCTTGAAAACTGATTATGGAAGAACGTAACTTTTATCAACTCGATTTAACCAAACCGTATAAGTTCGAGGAACGCGAAGCGCCTATAATAACGCAGGACTTTCTCTTTACCGACGGGCGGATTATCTCATACGGGTGCAGACAGCGCGAACTCAGAGAGCAGAAACATTCTACGGAATATTACGTTAATTTAATATACGAGTTTAAGGACGCGGACAACCTGCCGAGGACGGCTGTGTTTAAAAGAACTTATTTAGGGCACGAGCCGCCCTTTTACGTCGGGCGGTACGTTTTGGTTGCGTTCAACCAAAGCGGCTCTTACATTCTGTCGGAATTTACTTTGACAAAAGAGAGCGAAGAGGAACTTTCAAAAACCGAAGAGCGGCGTTGCGCAAAGAATTACGGCGGACTCGACGGCAATACTTTGAACGTAGATAAAAAAAAGAAATTAAAATCGGCTGACCCGTATTCCGCATGGTTCATTATGGCTTTAATTATTTTTATAGCCGTCGCCGCGTGCTACGCGCTTATAAGCGTTCTCGGTTTGCCCTATATTTTAGCATTGAAAGCGCGCGTTCTTGTAATTATAATTTGCTTGGCGGTTTATTTACTGCCGTCCGCCTTGTTAATAATTGCAATATGTTTTTGTTCGGTGGGCGTAAAAAAGAAAAGCCGCTATAACAAAGTTATGAAAAACAATCCGTATTTTACTTACGGCGCGGTAGCGTATTCTGAAAAAACGTATCGCGGCGAACTTTACAAAACGGTAAACGTATTTTTTATTGACTACAAAGGCGAAAAACACATCGGCGAAATATCTTCGCCCGTAATTTACCGTAAGTTGGAAGCGAAAAATATCGAGTACGTAGTGGCGTATGACGAACGTTTTAATTTCGTCGTGCTGTACGGCAGTACCGTTAACGCTTAGTAATACGTAAAATAATACGGAACAACCGCCCCGCGCTTATTGTGAGTTTCATAGGGATTATAAGCATTACGCTTTCCGTCATTGCGCGGCGCGAAGCGACAAACCAATCCGGAATTTGATATAATATAACTATAAGCATTAGTTTTCCGTCATTGCGCGGAGCGAAGCGACAAAGCAATCCAAAAGAGGCAAAATGTGAAAGAGCATGTTTCTTATGTATACATAATGTTTAATTCCCGAAACGGTACACTGTATACGGGAGTAACGAATAATTTAATTCGTCGAGTTTGGGAACATAAAAGCAAAACGGTGGAAGGCTTTACTAAAAAATATAATATCGATAAGCTCGGATATTATGAAATATATACGGATATTACAGATGCAATCCAACGTGAAAAACAAATAAAAGGCGGTTCGCGTAAAGCAAAGTTAAAGTTGATAGAAACAATGAATCCAAATTGGGAAGATTTATATTATGAACTCATAAAGTAACTTAAATGTCTAGATTGCTTCGGCAATAAATGCCTCGCAATGACGAAAGAATGAACGCATTTGCGGAAGCGTTGCTGAATTGTCGTCATTGCGAGGAACCGTAGGTGACGAAGCAATCTAGAAAAGACGAACAAAATGACCGGATTGCCGCGCTACGCTCGCAATGACGAAAGAATGAACGCATTTGCGGAAGCGTTGCTGTTTTGTCGTCATTGCGAGGAACCGTAGGTGACGAAGCAATCTAGAAAAGACGAACAAAATGACCGGATTGCCGCGCTACGCTCGCAATGACGAAAGAATGAACGCATTTGCGGAAGCGTTGCTGAATTGTCGTCATTGCGAGGAACCGTAGGTGACGAAGCAATC
>CAMXOH010000026.1 GCA_947245485.1 uncultured Clostridia bacterium
TTCGCGTTGCTCCCTCGCAATGACGGGTATTCAGCTAAATTTCAGTTAAACGTTTATATTGTCTTGACGTAATATTATGTCCGAACCGTCATTGCGAGCCGTAGGCGAAGCAATCCGGAAGTAAATGTTCGGAAAGAGCGGAATAGTCTGGATTGCCGCGCCAAGTTGGCTCGCAATGACGGAACCCGTAGACGGGTAGCAAGATGACGCATGACTGGCAGGTCTAAAATACGCGCACTTGTGCGTAGCCGGTAATGATTAGGCTAATTGCCCGAAAATGAAATATCACCCGCTATGCGGGTGGATTATTTTTATATGCGTTATTCTGTTGCAAGCCGTTCAAACAGTCCGTCGTTCGAAAGTATCGTGCCCGCGCCTATTACGGCGGCAAGCTGGGGTTCTTCGGGAAGGTTTACGGAAATTTTTAGTTTTTCGCTTATGTATTCCGCAAGTCCGTCCATCTTCATTACTCCGCCGGACAGGAATATTCCGCCGCGCACGATGCCGGACGCGACTTCCGCGGGGAGCTTTGACATTACCAAGGACGCGTATTCGAGAATTTTATCTATATAAGTAGTTATAATGCCGTACACCTGCGAAGAGTTGATAGCAAGCGAGGCGGGCGCGCCGCCGTCTACCTGCCTGCCGTCCACAACGCTCATCTTGTTGTCGTCGTGCAAAAGACTGCCGACTTTATTTTTGATGCGTTCCGCAGTGAGCGTGCCTATTTTAAGATTGTGGTTTTCGGCTATTTCGTCTATTAAATGCACGTCGATATTTCCGCCGCCGAGGTTGACGTTTATGCCCGAAATCAAGCCGTCCTGCGAGAGCGCGGCTATATTGGTTATGCCGTAGCCTATGTCTATGCAGAACATAGGGGTGCTTTCGTTGATGCCCACGTTGTGTCCGAGTACTGCAGCAAACGGGGTAATGGTGAAGTACACCGCGCCGAAACCGCAATCGTCCGCAAGGCGTTTATACTTTTCCTTAATTTCGGGTTTACTGCCGCAGGGGAGAATGAATAAAACTTCGGCTTTGCGCGCCTTTCTTTTAGTGATTTCCACTTTGTCTAAAAAATACTCCAAAAGGCAGACGGCAAGGTTGGGGTGCACTATATCGCCCTCGAACACGGGGTTTACTATGTGCGTGCCAAAAGCCGCCCTGCCCGAAAGCGCGCGCGCTTTGTCGCCGCAGGCTTTTACCGAAAGCCGCTTTTCGCCCGCTTCAACTATTTCCTCTACGGCTATGCACGTAGCTTCTTTAAGCACTACGCCGCATCCGGGGATATAAATTTTCGTTTCGCTTGAACCTAAATCGATTGCGAGCCTGTTCATCTTAAAGTACCTCTTGCAGCATAACTTTTACCAAATTTACGGGCAAGCCTACCACGTTGGTATAACTGCCGTAATATTCTTTTACAAGACCGCCGTCCTGTATTCCGTAGCTGCCCGCTTTATCCAGCGGCGAACCGCTTTCAACGTAAGATTTTATAAATTCGTCTGTGAGAACGTTGAATTTAACTTCCGTCCTCTCGTACCTTACTATTTTATTGTATTTGTTCCTGACGCAAACGCCCGTTATAACGTAATGGGTTTTGCCCGAAAGCCGTCTTAGCGTAGCCGCCGCTTCCGCCTTATCCTTTGGTTTGCCCAATATTTCGTCCGCGAACACAACGATTGTATCGCAACCGATTACCGTTTTTTCGGGGTGCGACGCAAACACTTCGTCGCACTTGGCTTCCGCAAGCGCGCACGCTATGTTTTCGGGGAACATTGAAATATTAACTTTTTCTTCCGCCTGCGCGGGAACCGTTTCAAACGCGTTGAGTATTTGAGAAAGCAGTTCCTTTCTTCTCGGCGAGCGGCTTGCCAGAACGTATTGCATATTAATAAACTCGCGCAATTCCGTTTTTGCGGGTTGCGCGATGAGTTTTTATAAAATTTCGAGGTTTTTGTGGAAGGATTTTTTGAACTCTCCGCCCGCCGCCATTGCGTTGCGTATTTCAAGCGCAGCGTCGCCGTCCACTTCGGTTTTCATAATTACCGAGTCGCCGAGAATGTCGCAGTTAATCGACTTAACCGTGCCCGACATAGACCTGTCCAGACTTTCCGCTATGCGGAGCATTACGCCGAGGCGTTTGACTATTTCTATATCGTCCTCGCCTAAAATTTCACGGTAGCGCGCCCAATCGTAGGCGTTTATATCCTCTTTTTTATGACAGCAAGCCGTGAACGCCGCAAGCACTATATCCCTGTGCGAAACGCCGTACAACGTGGAATTTAAAATCATATAACAGCTGTGGCGCTGATGGTTGTAGAATTTGATGCGCTGTCCGCAGTCGTGCAGGGTTGCGGCGATTTTAAGGACTTTTAAGTACTGTCTGGGGAATTTATGCAGTACGCGCAGTTGTTTGAAAAGCTGTATGCTTAAATTCACCACGTGTTCGACGTGCTTTTCGTCCACTCCGTAATATTTTACAAGTGTGGTAAGCGAATAGTTGAGTACGTCGGATATGGGTTTTTCTTCCGTAATTGGAAGCGCCTGATTGAACATTATACCCTCGCGCAAACCCGCGCCCGACATAATAATACGTTCGAAATTAAAGAACGAAACAAAGGACTTGATAATTGCAAACGCGGCGGGGAGTATATCCGCCCTCTCCGCGGAAAGTCCCTTGATTTTCTTCTTTTTGTCAAGGTCCAAAACCTTAATCATATCGTAGACGGGAAGGAAATCTTCAATCGGCATAGTGTAGTTATGCTCGGTGTCGAGGGGATATTTGTGAACCATTTTGCAAATTTTGAAAAGGTTTCTGAACGAGCCGCCGACGCCTATCATCTGAACGTCGGGGTCTATTTCCGAAATCCATTCGACTTGCTTTAACTGCTCGGTGAAAAACTCCTCTATCTTCTTCGCCGTTTCCTCGGGTTTCATATCGCTGTCCGCGAATAAACCCGTAAGCGTAACCGCGCCGAAAGGCAGGGTTACGTGGTTTAATATGTTTCTTCTGTTATAGTATACGATTTTAGTCGCGCCACCGCCTATTTCGAGTATTAACCCCTTGGGCACGTCCATCGTGTTTATTACGCCGCGATAAACGTACACCGCCTCTTCCTCGGCGGAAAGCACGCGGATTTTAATGCCGCAACTCGCCTGAATTTCGTCAAGAAAACTGCGCTGGTTTTTTGCACGGCGAACAGCCGCCGTGGCAACCGCTATTATGCGCGTCACGCCGCTTGCGTCGCAAAGTTTTCTGAACATTTTCAGCGTCCTGATTGTTTCAGCCACGCGCTGTGGTTTCAGAAAACCGTCCCTTTCCATGTCCTGACCCAATCTGACACTCTCTTTCAATTCGTCGACTACCATAAAATAGCCGTCTGAAAAAAGGTTTACAATTACAAGTCTTGCAGAATTTGAGCCTAAATCAATAATGCCGATTTTTTCCAAAATACACTCTCCGAAAGGTTTTTATAGTTTCTTCGCCTATCTTCCTATCTTAGTGGATTATAACATAATTATTGTTTTTTGTATATATTTTTTAAAAATCTTTATGCAAGTTGCACAAAGATTTTTAGCATAATTTAGAAATTAAGATGCGGCGCAATGCTTTTTAACGGAATTTTAACAAAATCGCGGTTCATAAAGTCGCGGTGAGGCACCGTCAGCCTTTCGTCGTTTATATTTTCATTGCCGAAAAATATTATGTCTATATCGAGCGTCCTGTCACCCCACCGCTTGTCGCGCACCCTGCCGCACTCGGCTTCTATGCGGTGAATTTCATCGAGGAGCGCGTGCGGAGTCAATACCGTCGAAACGCACGCGGCGCAGTTTAAAAACATATTTTCCGCGGCGCCGCCGTAAGGCTCGGTAGAAACGTATTCGGATACCTTTTCCACTTTTACGCCGCGGGTAGCCGAAAGTTTTTCCAAAGCCGTATCGAGATACTTCTTTTTATCGCCCATACTCGAACCAAGCGAGAGGTAGACTTTTTCGCGGCGCATTTCAACCGTTGCCCCCACGCTTTCGAACTTGCGTTTCATAGGCGCTTGCGGTTTCCATACCGTGAGAGACAGCGCGGAAATCTGCGGGAACTCTTCAAAAGCGGTAAACGCGCATTCGTAGGCAAGTTTTTCTATTAAGTTGAACGTATTGCCCAAAGTTACCCTTTCAAGCATTTTGCAAAAGGACGAATAGTTCACGGTTTGCAGTAGTTCGTCGTTCTTTGCCGCGCCGTAGAAATCGGCGGTAACGTCCGCGTCGAAAATGAACGGCTGTTTTTCGACTTTTTCAAAATTGTTCAAGCCGTGACAAGCCGAAAATTCCACGCCGCGTATTCTGATAATATTCATTTTACCTCACTCCGCATTCTGTCGTATTCTTCTTTTATTGCAAGCACGTTTTCCTTAACGTCGTGGACGCGCACGAACAATACGCCTTTGCGCACCGCAAGGCGGGTGCTTTGAAGCGTGGGTTCGAGCCTGTCCTCTACGTTTCCGCCGAACATCGATTTGCGGCTTGTGCCGAGCAACAGCGGATAGCCTAAACACGAGAGTTTTTCGTAACCGTTTAAAAGTTCTATATTCTGCTCCCGCGATTTCGCAAATCCTATGCCGCCGTCAAGACAGATTTTTTCCGCGTCGATGCCCGCATCCAACGCTGTTTTTACACTGCCGCGCAAAAAGTCGGTTATCTGAACCCATATATCGCCTTCGAGCGGCTTTTTCGCATTGTGCATTATGCAGACAGACGCGCCGTATTTTGCGATTACTTCAGCCATTTTTTCGTCGTGCGTAAGTCCCCACACGTCGTTAACGGCGTCCGCGCCGAGTGAAAGCGCTGCTTCCGCGCTCTTTTTAAAGTAAGTGTCCACGGAAACGGGAAGAGCGAAATTGCTTTTAATCAATCTTAAAGGGCGTTCAAAGCGCGAAATTTCCTCGTCCGCCGAAACTTCGGTATAGTTCGGGCGTGTGGACTGCGCGCCCACATCTATTAACGACGCGCCGTCCTTTACCGCTTTTTCAACGTTCTTTAAAACCGTGTATTCGTCGTTACGGCTCTTGTGCCAAAAGCTGTCGGGCGTTAAATTAATTATAGCCGCAACAAAAGTATTGTTTTCGAAATTGTATTTTCCTATTTTCATTTTAAAAGCGAGAACACCTCTTTCTTTTTGTCTTCGGGGAATTTGCCCGCAATGCTCAACAGCGTTTTACTGCCCGCCTTTTTCACGCCGCGGCAGGTCATACAGGTATGCTCGGCTTCGCAGACTACCATAACGCCCTTGGGCGCAAGACAGCGCATAATTTCCTGCGCGATTCGGCTTGTAAGCCGTTCCTGTAATTGAAGCCGCTTTGAAAAGAAACCGCCTTTATTGCCTTTTCCCTGTTAAACTGTCGAACCATTGTTTTGCCTCCGCCAAAAGAGTGAACGAACCGCAGACGACTACGGTTTTTGCAGTAGCTTTTTCCAACGCTTGGGTTACGCTTGCCGCCGTTTGAACGTTGCCGAAATATTTGCGGCAAAACTCCGCCGTTTTATCAAGCGGCAATCTTCTCGGACTTGCGCACTCAACCGCCGTTATGTTCTCGGAAATTCCCGCAAGCGCGGAAAGGTTTCCGTCTATATCCTTATCTTTAAGACAGCCGAAGATAATCGAAATTTCTCCGTCCGTAAATTTTTCGAGTTCGAGGCGCAACGGCACGAACGCCGCCGGATTGTGCGCGCCGTCGAGAACGTAAGTCTTGCCGCCTGCCTTGATTTCCTGCACCCGCCCCTCGGGTTGAGCGTTCTTTACGCCCTCGTAAATTGCTTCTTCCGGAAGTCCGAGTATTTTCGCGCCCTCTATGGCGGTTGCCGCGTTGTAAACCGAACAACCCCGCGCCGAAGCCAAAACGTACTCTTTACCTTTATAGATAAATTTTTCCTCGCCCGTACGGCTCGCTCCGTCGGCAAAAATTCCGCCCGCCGCGGCGAAGTATTTTCTCGCTTCCGCATAAGGCTGAAAACCGCAAATAACCGCAGGGCAGTCCTTTATTATGCCCGCTTTCTGCGCACAAATTTCTTTGATAGTGTTGCCGAGATACTCCGTATGTTCCAAAGATATTGAAGTTATTACTGCAAGTTCTTTTTTCAGTATCGCGTTAGTCGCGTCGTTGAGTCCGCCCATACCGCACTCGATTACCGCGTACTCGCAACCCTCTTTGCAGAAGGCGTAGATTATTCCCGCGCACTGAATCTCGAAGTCGCTCGCGCCGCTGTTACCTGCGGCTTTTTGCGCGGCTTCGAAATATTTTTCGGCAATTTCGGGTTGAACGGGTTTTGCGTCTATACGGAACTGTCCGTAAAAATCATACACTGCGGGAGAAGTGAACGTGCCCGTCTTTTTACCTGCGGCTACAAGAATTTGGGTGAAATATTCCGCCGTGGAACCCTTGCCGTTTGTGCCCGCAATATGAATTATTTTCAATCCGCCGTCGGGACTGCCGAGCTTGTCGAGAATGCCGCGCGTGACGGCTGTTCCGAAACGGATTGTTACGTAATCGCTGTGTTTCATAAACGAATGTAATTATATCATAAAGCCTTGCGGTTAATCAAGAATATTGAATTTATTTTTGTACAAACTTATTTTATGGCACTGATTTTTATACGCACTGCGATTATATTTCTTACTCTGCTGTTTATAATGCGTCTTATGGGCAAAAGTCAGGTTGGCGAAATGCAACCTTTCGAATTCGTCATTTCGCTTTTAATCGCCGAACTTGCCTGCATACCTATGGCGGATACTTCCATTCCCCTTTTATACGGCATAATAGCTATTGTCGCTATTTTTATTATGCACCAAATCGTTTGGCTTTTAGACCTTTGGTTCAAGCCTATGAAATCGGTTATATGCGGAAAACCTTCCGTAGTCATAAATAAAAACGGTATCGACGAATTTCAGCTAAAAAAGAACAACCTTGACGTAAGCGACCTTATAGAGAGTATGCGCGTTGCGGGATATTTCAGCCTTGACGACGTTTACTACGGACTATACGAATCCAACGGAAGTTTTTCCGCTCTGGAAAATCCCGACAAGGAAAGTTCTTCTCTCTCCCTTCTGTTAATCGACGGAGGAAAAGCGGACAAAAAAAATCTCGCCGCGTGCGGAATCGGGCGGGAGACTCTCGAAAGTTTTTTAAAAGAACAGAACGCAAAATTGAAGCAGGTTGTCGCTATGACGGTTAACGGCGACGGCAGGGTATACTTTCAAAAGCGTGGCGAAAAATACAAGATACTTAATATGGAGGTGCGCGGACAATGGTAAAGTCTATAATCTATACGCTAACCGCCGTTGCGCTTTGCGTCGCGCTGTTCGTGTTTGTGGACATATACCTTACGAAGCAGTTCGACGAATTCGAGGGCGCGCTTGACACGCTTTACAACAAAGTGGAAAATAAAAGCGCAAACCGCGAGGACGGTTACGCAGTAAGAGAAATGTGGAGCGACAAAAAAAGTAAGCTGCATATATTTTTACCGCATAACGATATATCCTACGTCGACTATTGGCTGAACGAGACGTGCGGACTTATATACAACGAAAATTACGAACTTGCGCTCGGCAAAATAGAAGTGTTGCGCGAAATAGCGAAAAACCTGCCCGACGGCTACACTCTTAAACTCGAAAACTTATTTTAAACGCGAACCCGCCGCATTGTGCGCGGGTTTTTTTGCGCAAATGCGGACGGCGGGTTTTAAAGCGCGGAAAAACTACTCGTACTCGTCGTAACTGCGGCGTTCCTGCGGGAACGGGGGCGCGGGCGGACGGTGCGGCGGGCAGTTGTTCGGGGAAGGACAGTTGCCGTGAGGGGGCGGGCAATGCTTGGGCGGACGCTTGGGAGATTTTTCCGAAGGCGGATATTTTTCGTTTCCTTCGAGTTTTACTAGTATTGCGTCCGCGCCTATTTTCACAATGCAGTTTACGGGAATGAACTTATCCTGCTTTGTAAATTTAAAGCCTTTGCAACCCGTGACGGTAATTCCTATAAAATCCGCTTCGGGAAAGTTTACAGTTATATCGCATACCCTGCCTAAGTTTTTGCCGTCGTGCAAGTTGATGACGTCCTTTTGTTTGAGTTGAGAAAACAGAAATTCCATAATATTTTAGTAATAATATATGCGGCGGGCAATTAAAATATTGCCCGCCGCACGTTTTAATTAAATAAATTATGCAGGTATCTGTATTCTTATCTTAATAACTTTTATAATCGTCATAAGCGGATTGTTTTCGAAAATCTGCACGAGTTTGAACTTACTGCCTTGAAGTTTCAAAACGAAGTCCTCCGCAGTAGAACCGCCTATAAGACTTATAATTTGGAACGTTATGAGCACGAACACTGCGAGAACGCACACGAAGAGAACCATACCGAACATTCTGTTTATGAATCTTAAAATTACGTTGTCCACTTCCACGATACTTTTTACTATTTTTACAATGATTACCCTTATTATCGTTACAATGATAAACAGCGTCACGTAATAGACTATAATATCGAAATGGATTTTTACAAGGAAATTGCAGAAGCCTGTATTCTTTGCGAGCAAAGCGTTGTTTAGTTTTTCCAAAAGTTCCTGCACGAACGCAATTTCATAGATAATGCCGCCTAAACAGTAGCAGACGATTATCGAGATGATAAAGCCGAAGAACCCTCTCGTAAAAATATCGAGTCCTCTGCCGAACCCCACGATAAAACCGATTATACATAAAAATACAATAAGAGCTATAATCACCCAATCGGCGATAATCATATTCTCTCCTCCTTTACGGATTTAATTTAAACTCGGCGCGGAATACTTAAAAAGAACAGCTATTCCGCCTACGTAAAAAATATTTGACAGATGAAAAGAAAAATATACTACTTTTCTACGCGAAAAAGGCGCCGAGCACCGAATTTTTTTGCCCGACGCAGATTTCTACCTGCAAAACCGAAATTATACGAGTTTTTCGAGTTCAGCCATAAGCTCGTGCATATGGTTACGCTCATTCTCAATCTGAACCGTGAACTGGTTGAAATACTCGATATCGTTGTCGTTGGGCGTCGTATGGTTCAAAAGCGCATAAACCAAAGCTGCCTGCGAACGGGTGCGTTTTTGTTCTAACTGCGTAATCTTCTTTCTGCTGGCGTTAATAGCCTTTTTTAACTTGGATTTCTGTAACATACGTATAACTCCTTAAACATATTACTTGTAAAATATCAATAAAGTAAAAACTACTTACATTGCCCTATCAAAGCATTTGGATACACGCCATTGTCAGCGCGTAATCTTTTTTGACTTTTTTAAAAAGAGGTTCTATATCCTCGCCGAAATCGCTCCTGCCCCTCAATGCTTCCGTAAGATTGCTTGCGGAATAGGCTAAACCGGTGAGCGACATATTTTTGCATACGCCCTTCAACGTGTGCGCCGCACGGAACGCTTCTTCGAGATTTTTCTGTTCCAGCGCGTCGCATAGATTGGCGAAACTCGGGTCGCTTACGACTCTGAGCAAAAACTTTTTAATTCTCTCGTCAGTCCTTAAACGGCTGAGTACGTCGTCGTAGTCGCCCTTCATTACATCATAACATTCTTTTACGGTCATTTCTGCCTCCTTTGGCGCGGAATTAACTATTCCTGTCCGTCGTTATGTCCGCCATAGATTCGTCATAGTAACGGTATGCGTCCTTGCCGCCCTTTTTAACTGCGTACATCGCTTTGTCCGCCATTGCGAACAATTCGTCATAGTCGGTAACGGTTTTGTCTGCGCACGCCACGCCCATACTTATTTTTATGGGGAATTTTTTGTATTCGCCCGAAAGTCTTGAAAAAATTCTTTTAATCTGCGGCTCTACAGTGCCTTTATAATCCAAAAAGACTATAAACTCGTCGCCGCCCATACGCGCGGCAATATCCGAACTACGAATATTGCGTTTGAGTATTCCCGCGATATGTTCTAAAACTTCGTCGCCGAACAAATGTCCGTACACGTCGTTAGCCTGTTTGAAGTTATCCAAATCGAACATAACTAGCGCGAACTGCTTGCCTTGCGAGTGGGCAAGCGCGTTATTTATGTGCTGTCTTGCGGCGTCGTTATTCAAAAGTCCCGTCTTGGAATCGAGATTGGCTTTAAGTTCGAGATTGAGAAGTTCTTCGGTTTCGTCGTTAATGTCTACGATTTTACCTATTGCGCCCTCGTATTCGGGAGATTCGGTATCGGACCACATCGAGTTTGCTACTATCTTGCACCACGTCTTGTTACCGTTTATATCGAGCATAAATTTTTCGGATATGCTCGGATTATCGGGCGTAGTATTTTTCAACGCCGTTAAAAGCGTTTTAAAATCTTTGGGATTGAATAAACGTTTACCGAAATCGTTTTCCTTAGGGTCCGTTATCGTAACGGGCATACCCAGATAATCCGCGCCCCACTCGGAAAGCACTATCATCTCGGGCGAAGCCGAATATTCGAATATAATATCGTGGGTGAGCGAAGAGAGAATTTTATTCTTCATTCTCTCGTGTTCGAGAAGTCTTATCGTTCTGTTCGAAACGTCGCTTCCGCCCGTTTTAAGCGTGCGGGCAACCGATTTATGGATTTCCTTGTCGGTAGAATTGCCGAGCGAAATTACAGTCAATTCGTTTTTGAGAACGTCCGCTATTTCTTTCAGGCATTCGAGCAAAAGCGGGTTGAAGGAACCGCATTCGCCGTTTAAAATCATTTCCACTGCTTTTTCCGAAGTGAACGCGGGTTTGTATACGCGTTTGCTCGTAAGCGCGTCGTACACGTCGGCAAGCGCCACAACCTGCGCGGCAATGGGAATTTCGTCGCCCTTCAAACCGTCCGGATAACCTCTTCCGTCGTACCTTTCGTGGTGCCAACGACAAATTTCGTAAGCCGTTTTAATAAGCGGCTCATTATCGTGCATAGGAATATCTTCAAGCATCTTCGCGCCCTCGATAGTATGGGTTTTCATAATATCGAATTCTTCGGGCGTAAGTCTGCCGGGTTTGTTGAGAATTTCGGAAGCTATCGAAATTTTACCTATATCGTGAAGCGCGGAAGCGTTGCATATTAACGAAACCTGCTTGGGCGACAAACTGTAAGCGTCCGTCTTTTTGCGAAGCGCTGTTAAAATCTGTTCGGTTATCGCGTGAACGTGCAAAACGTGCAGTCCGCTTTCGCCGTTACGGAACTCTACGATATGAGAAAGAATCTGTATCATAAGACGATTGTCTTTCTCTTTCTCGAAAATTTCGGCGGAGAGTCTCGAAGACAGCTCCCTGTGTTTTTCCGCAAGGATAATATTGCTGTCAACTCGGTGTCTTACCGTGCGTTCGTCGAACGGTCTCGATATGTAGTCAACCGCGCCGAGTCCGTAAGCCCTGTCTATGTACGTAAAAGCCGTTTCCGCGGAAATCATAATTACGGGGATACTCTTTATCCAACCGTTCTTATTCATCATTGCAAGCGTTTCGAAACCGTCCATTACAGGCATCACTATGTCAAGCAGTACAAGGCGAACTTCCAACTCGTGTTCGTGCAGGTAAGCCATAGCCTCCATACCGTTTTCGGCTTCGATTATCTCGTATTCGTCGGAGAGCATATCTTCCAGCAACGCCCTGTTCATTTCCGAGTCGTCAACGATTAGTATCTTTTTTTTGTCGCTCATTTAACTTTCCTTTGCAATCCGTCGATTACAACTTTGAGTTTTTCTATATCGACGGGTTTTGACATATGCGCGTTCATACCTGCGTCCAACGCCGCTTTCACGTCGTCGTCGAAGGCGTTAGCCGTCATTGCGAGAATAGGTATTGTTTTAGCTTCTTCGTGTTCGCTTGCGCGGATTGCGCGCGTCGCCTCGTAGCCGTTCATAACGGGCATCTGCACGTCCATCAAGATGAGGTCGTAAGTGCCTGCGGGCGAACTTGTGAACTTTTCAAATGCTTCCTTTCCGTTGTGCGCTATTTCGCATACCGCGCCTTCGTCGTCGAGAAGCTCGGTAATAATCTCCGCGTTGATTTCGTTATCTTCCGCGGCAAGAATTTTGAGTCCGTCGAGACTAATTTCCGACTCGGAAGCAACCGCTTCGTCGCCGCCGCCGCGTACTTTTTCTATCGCCCTGCGGAAACTTGCCATGAAGAAAGGCTTGGGAAGGAAGAAGTCTATTCCAGCAGATTTTGCCTTATCTTCTATTTCTTCGAAGTTATAAGACGTGAGCACTAAAATGGGGATATTTTCGCCGACTTTCGCGCGAATGTGCTTAGCCGTTTCGAGTCCGTCCATTCCGGGCATCTTCCAGTCGAGGAGAACTATGTTGAAATCGGTGCCGTCAGCGCACGCGGTATCAACCATTTCAACCGCTTTTTCGCCGCTCAGCGCATAGGAAATTTCCACACCCGTATCAATCATAAGGTCGCGGATATTAAGGCAGATGTCCTCTTCGTCGTCTACCACGAGCGCGCGGGTGATATTGTGGCGCTTCCAGAATTCGGAGTCGTCGGTTTTTTCGGCTGCGGCAAGTTCGAGTTCTACGTAGAACGTACTGCCCTCTCCCTTTTTGCTTTCTACGCTGATTGTTCCGCCCATCAAGTCTACTATGTTCTTGGTTATAGCCATACCGAGTCCCGTACCCTGAATTTCGTGGGTATAGTCGGTATCTTCGCGCGAGAACGGGTCGAAGATTTTCTTGACGAATTCTTCGCTCATTCCGAAGCCGTTGTCTTTTACTATAAAGCGGAGATGTATATGGTTATGAACGTTCTGCTCCATCTCTTCGATGCAAAGCTCTACGTCGCCTCCCACGTCGGTATATTTAACCGCGTTGGACAGAAGATTCAAAAGTATCTGATTAAGACGCAATCTGTCGCCGATTACAACGTCAGGCAGATTGCCCTTTGTGTGCATTTCGAAATTCTGGTTTTTTGCCCGTGTTTGGGGAAGAACCATTGCGTAAAGCGCTTCGAGGAATTCGGGAATAGAGAACTCTTCAACGTTAAGATAAGTTTTGCCGCTCTCTATTTTACTCATATCGAGAACGTCGTTAATAAGTCCCAAAAGGTGCTGTCCCGAATAAGTTATCTTCTTTACGTATTCGCGTACGAGGGTGGGATTTTCCGCATTGCGCGCAAGCAGAGTCGCAAAGCCGATAATCGCGTTCATGGGAGTACGTATATCGTGCGACATATTCGAAAGGAAATTGCTCTTCGCGCTGTTCGCCGCCTTTGCTATTTCGAGCATCTGTTTTAAGTTGGCGTTCATCTTCTGCTCTTTGGTTCTGTCCGAAAGCATCATAACAAATCTGTCGTCGCCGTTGAATACCGAGCGGTAAAGGAGAAGTTTGTACCAATACTCTTCGTCGGAACCCACTTTACGCATCTTTAACTTGGATTCCCAGATACTTTCCTTGGAAAGCCGTTTAAGTCCCGCCGTAGTAAATTCTTTCGGTCTGTCAACCGACGCGTCGAGAATGTTGCGTATATCCTGATGAACTTTTTCCATCGAAACGCCGAGCAACGTTTCAACGTTCGGACTTACGTATTCCGCGCTGAAATTATCGGGCGAGAACAGTAAGTAAATGTCCGTCGTATTGCGCGTAAGCATATCGAACAGTCCGTCGCGCGATTTAAGCTGAATTTCTTTCTTGTTTACATTGCGTTTGTAAACGACGATTATTACGGCAATAATAGCTGCCGCAAGCACGATGAATATACCCGCCATAACGCCTACAGTAATGTTTCTGTATTCGTCCATACTCTTGTTTAAAACGTCAGAAGGCACCACGCCGAGCATCATCCAGTCGCTCATCTGCTCGTGAACGTATTGCCCGTTCTCGTTCATAACTTCGATTACGATAGGCTGATAAGTAAGATAATATTCTCTGGAATGCACGTCGAAGAGTATTACGTCCGTAACTCCGCTTCCTATATCCTGCTGTACTTTTTTGATTACGTCGTTCGTCTGTCCGTACTCTATGTTTAGATGGTCTATAAAGTTTTCGAAATGGTTGTCTGCCGATATAAGAACGTCGGCTTTTCCGTTAACTATGTAGCAAAGCGCGGAATTGTCGAATGCTTCGATATTGAGCGAAACCGTCATATCTTCGTTATCGAACGTGATGCCCATAGCGTTGTACGTAAAACCGGCGTACTGCCTGTTTTCTCCCGTGGGGATTGCGAAAATGGTAATCGGTTCGTTGTCGTCCTCGCGCTTACCGTCGTAAACTATTCTGTGTCCGTTGGAAAGTTTTTGAAGCTGTTCGTCGCTGAAACCGAGTTTACGGCGTGTTACGCCGTCGATTAAAAGTCCCTCGCCCTCGGAGTTAATGAAATAGAAGTTGGTAAAACCCCAGTCCTTCTTACGCTCGTCCATAAAACTTTTCAGCGCGGCGTATTCGCTGTCTGTATCTTCATTGGTTTCGGTGATTTTATCCGCCTTATCCTCTATGTAATTTGTCCAACCGTTAAGAATATTCCAGTTTCTGTCTACGGTCGTCGTAAACGTCTTGTTAACCTGATTGAAAACTTCCCTGAGATGGTTCGCACTTTCGTCAAAAATATGCGCAGAAGTAAAAATAGAATAGTAAATTATAATTGCTATTAACGCGGCGACGCAAAGCACTACGCCTATTCCGCCTAATATTCCTTTTTTCTTTAACTTAAAATTGAACTTCATATCTCCGCATCCGCCGTGTGAAATAGTTTGTTACAGCGTGCAACGCACACTACACCATTCTTGTATAGGCTAATAATACTATAATACGGTACGTTTGTCAAGAATAATTCAAAAACTTTATATTCCGCAAATAAAAAGTCCGCCTCGCAAACTCGTGCATAGCGGACTTTAACGCCTTTTTTTATGTTTTTCACATATATTTAACGCGCTTTTTCCATTAGCCGTTTAACCGTTATTTTCCAATTTTTGCCGTTCCTCTTCCTTTATCTTTTTAGCGTGCCTGAACCAGCCGAGCGCGATGAAAACCGCCGTACGGAGCATAAGAACAACATTAAATACGATAACCGTTGCGATATATGCCGCAGAGCGCGTACAGAAGAAAGACAACGCGACAGACGCTATAAACGAAACGAGCGCGGAGACGAGAACGAACGAAGACACTACTTTGAACGAGCCGAACAAACCGTACTTGTCGTCCGCCAGACGGTACTTGCCGAAAAGCGACAGCGCAAGCGCCAGTATGAGCGCAACCAAGAAAATTATAGGAATAAGTTTGAAAAAGTTTATAAAGAAAATAAAATAGCCGAAACCGCTGCTGCTTTCAAACGACTGCATTATAAACCCGTCCGCGTCCGCTTTTACGTCCTGTCCGGACGCATTGCCGCCGAACGTGGTTTTATCGGGCATTTCCGTGAAATATCCTTCGAAATCGACTGCGAGTCCCTTTTCGGTTTTAAACGAACCGACGCAGACGTCTTCGAGAATCATAAGGAATTTGTCCGAAAAACGCGAAGTAACCATTCCGAGATAATAAGTCTTTAATGTGGGCGCTTCGCCGTACCGCTCCAATCGCGAAAGAGACGGATAATACGATTTTACGTATTCCACGTACACCGAATCGGCATACTGTTTCTCGGTTATATCGCCTTTTGCGAGTTTCTCTTTAAGTCCCGCAAGCGCCGTTTTGCCGCTTTCGCCCGCACGGTTTTCAAGGAAGTTTTCATACTCGCTCTGCTTTAACGTTACGTCAAGATTTTTACCCGTATACTCAACGTGAACGGTATAATCTTTCTTTTTGCTCTCCTCGAACGAATAATACTCTTCATAGCTTATTTCTTCGCCGAAAGAATTTTTACAGATAATTTTTACGTCGTCGAACGCCGTTTCGGCGGGACGGGTATCCACAACCAAACGGTAGCCGTTTACTGAATATTCGTTATCCTCCGTAAAGCCGTTTATAAATTCCGCGCCGTCGAGCGCGGCGCAGGCTTTACCGCCTTTAATTTCGAGACTGAATTTCCCGAAAGCGTTATATAAAAATTCGCGGTAAGACTCCGCGTTTGAGTAATGAGCTTTAAACGAACTTACGTAACCCGTGAAAAAACCCGTCGAGAT
Organism: uncultured Clostridia bacterium; assembly: GCA_947245485.1. GTDB lineage: Bacteria > Bacillota > Clostridia > Christensenellales > Borkfalkiaceae > Coproplasma. The sequence goes on from CAMXOH010000026.1 coordinate 16,076, forward strand.
AATAACGAGCATAAGCGCGAAACTGAGCGCCGCGTTCCAAAAACTGCGCGTTGCACCCTCTTCCGCATATTTGTCGGAAAAAAATCCGAGAAAATAAAATTTAAGCCAAGAAATCATAATAGTTTTTAATAGGTTCCAATTTTTTCGGCGTTACCCGCAAACAGGCGGCAAGCCTTTATAAGAAATACTTACCCCGAACTTGGCTGTTCGGGGGTGAATATTTTTATTATTCAACTTCGGGTTCTTCTTCCCGTTCTTCCTCTTCCGTCTCTTTTACTACCTGCGCGGCAAGCTCGGGATGTTTCATAAACTTAGAGAAGAAATACTTTTGTATGAATACGTAGCCTATGCCGACGATTACCATTATAATGCTCCAAAACTGCGAAGGCGTTACAGAGCCTATAAACGAACCTCTGTCGTCTATACGCGCGTATTCTATGCAAAAACGCCAAACTCCGTAAGCGATTGCGTAGACGGCGAAATTGTAGTTGAATTTAAATTTGAAATACAGTAACGCCATAACCGCGCCCAACGCGATAAGGAACAGCATTTCGAAAAGCTGTACGGGGATAACGTTTACGTCGTCCATCACCATATTCAGCGTTTCGTTCCATCCGTCCGCGCACTTCAAACCGAACCACGCGTCGGTGGGTTTGCCGTAGCAGCAACCCGCCCAAAAACAGCCGAACCTGCCGAAAGCGTGCGCGATTGTTATTGCAACTGGTATGAACGGAAGCGCGTCCGTAAGTCCCGCATTCATTTCGCGTTTAAGCCAACCGATATTGGTGCGGGGACGGATTACGAACATATAGAGGTTCCACACGCCGACGAAACTGAGTACGCCGCCGATTAAACCGCCTATAAAAGTCATACTTCCGCCGAGGTCGAACCCCGCCTTGGGATTGGCAATATAATTGTAAGTCGCCTGAAACAGCATTGCAGAAAAAATGCCGAATCCCGTACCGAAAATACCGATGAACAGCACTGCGTCAGAAGACGCTTCGCTGAACTTCTTTTTAAGCATTGTGAAATACAGAAACACGAAACAGGAGATTATACCGAGCGCCATACATATGCCGTAAAGGTATACTCCCTGCCCGAAGATTTTAAATATAGGTTCCGGATGCATAATAATTCCTTTCCGCAATTAACGTATGCGGCAGTTATTTTAAAATAACTTGAACTTATTATAACACAGAGGTAACGGTTAGTCAACTTATATTGGACTGGCATTTGCGCGCATGCTTTTTAAAGAAAAACGCGGGATTTGAATTTTCAAATCCCGCTAATGTCTTATTTACACCGCGCTTGTGCTTTTATCTTTTATTTCAATAACTCCGGATTTCGGGAACTTTCTGAAAATCAGCAGAAGAAAGCCGACTGCAATGAACATACTTATGCTCCAACCGATTGCCCACGCCCAGCAAACGCCTTTGAACCCCCAGTCCGCGTCCGTTAAAATGTATACGAACATTACTCTTAAAACCAAATCGGTAAATGTGCTTATTGTAAAGCCGAGGTTACCGCCGCTTCCACGCACCGCGCCGTCGCATACTATTTTTACGCAAACTACGGGCAGGAAGCAGGAAACGATTGTCAAAAACTGTACGGAGTATTTCATTGCATCCTCCGTAAGATGTTCGTTCTGCACGAAAAGTCGGGTTAAAAATTCGGGAAAAGAAATAAACGCCGTAAGAAACATAACGCTTGTCGCCATTGAGTAAATGAGAACAACGGCGCAACCTTTCTTAATTCGGGCGTACTCTCCCGCCGCCCTGTTTTGGGAAGCAAAGTTCGAGAGTCCGTTCGTCATTGCCACGACGCCCATATTAGCCATAACCAAAAGTTTGAACGCGGTAGTGAAACCCGTCGTCGCATCCTCGCCCAAAACGTTTATACGCTTGTTCACGAAGAAGTTCCCGACGGAAACGAAACTTTGTTGCAATATTACCGGAATAGAAGTTACGGTAAGTTCCTTTAAGAGAATTTTATCGAATATTTTCGCCTTTCCCTCGTGACGCATTGACTTTAACTTTCCTATGAGAACGAACGCCGTAAGCACGCATGAAACCGCCTGCGAAATGAGCGTTGCCCAAGCCGCGCCCGCCACGTCCAGATGAAACACGCAGACGAACAAAAAATCGAGTCCGATATTGAGTACCGAGGATATTACAAGGAAAATAAACGGCGATTTACTGTCGCCGAGCGCGGAACATATTCCGCAACCGAGATTGTAGAGAAATACGAACGGAAGCGAACCTGTATATATGTACAGATAACCGAGGCAATCGTCAAAATACGAGCCGTGTACGCTCAACCCCTTTAAGGAAAGGTTTCCCAATCCGAAACCCAAAACCATAAGAGCCACGCAAAGAACCGCAAACGAAATGAGCGCGGTATTCACCGTCTCGCGCACGCGTTTTGCATCGCCCGCGCCGAAGTGTTTTGCAACGACTATAGAACAGCCGCCGTTTGCACCGAGCGCAAAGGAAAGAAGAACGTTGATAACTACGGTTGCGTTGCCTATTGCGTCTACCGCAAGCGCGCCGTCCGCCGCAAAGTTGCCCACCACGAGTAAATCGACAAGCGAATAAAACTGCTGTACCATCGCACAGCCGAAAAGGGGCAATGAATACAGAAGTAGAGTTTTCCAGACGTTACCAGTCGTTAAATTTACGGTTTTGCTTGCTTTCATATCGGCTATATTATAGTGACACGACTTTGTAAAATCAAATTTTTTGCGTTTGAAATTCAAAAATAGAACATTGAAATTATTTTACAGCAATAATGAACGAACGGCGCAAAAATCATAACTATGTGTGCAACACGTAGTTTGGACAAGTCCTGAAAGGGTACGGTACAGACAGCGCTATTCGCGCGTTGAAGAGCCGTCAACCGCAACAAGCGCCCCGCTGCCGCAAATGCTGCCATTCTTTCGTCATTGCGAGCGTAGCGCGGCAATCCAGACTATTCCGCTCTTTTCGAACATTTACTTCCGGATTGCTTCGTCACCTACGGTTCCTCGCAATGACGACAAATCATCAACGGTTCCGCTTCTTTTTGCCTCCCGCATAGCGGAGGTTGTCTTTTAGCAAAGTAAATATCCACCCGCATAGCGGGTGGCTTTACTTTTTCGGGCATAGCCCTTGT
>CAMXOH010000027.1 GCA_947245485.1 uncultured Clostridia bacterium
GATTGCTTCACTGCGTTCGCAATATTGACCCCGCCACTATCGCGGGGTTTTCTTTTAGCAACACAAAAGTCCCGACTTCCGTCGGGACTTTTTAATTTAGTTTATTTATTCTTTTTCTCTTTTTTGCGTTTTTCGAACTGTTCGTCTATATCGCTCTTATCCTTCGGCTTAATGACGAGCAGAAGAATTATGCCTATGAGCGCGAGTCCCGCAATTATGAGAAGAACTACGGACGCGATATTGTTTTTAAGCCAATCGCTTTCGCCTTTAAGTTCTTTCGCGTTTACGGAAGCGACTACCGCAAGTCCGCAGGTCACAGGGTCGGTGTTGTACTGCGTATCGGTGACTTCCGCCCTTATATAATAGAATGCGTTTGCATCCTGCGGTGTGAACGTTGTGGAAGTTCCGCTCCAACCGTAATCCTTGAACTCTTCGTAATTAGCGTCCGTTTCGGTTACGGAATGAATTTCCTTGAAATATTTACGGGTGTCAGCGTCGGCAAACAAGCCGTCCATTTCGCCGATAAACGATTCGTAAGAGAACGTTTTACCCTTGTCGTTGTAATAACCTGCCCTGTCAAAGATGAACAGTCTGTATTTCGTGGAGTAGCTGTCCGCTATACCGTTGATTTTGAAGGTAGCCGAGCTGTAAGAAGTTCCCACGTACGCGGTGCTCTGCAAGCCGGGGGTTTCTTCGAAACTTACGCCCGTATAGCTTACGTTGAAGTTGAACCAAGGGAGTTTATCGTACAATTCGTCCTTATCGTTGAACATATCCCAAACGTCGCCGCCCTGGAACTCGACGACTTTGTAGTACTTATCGCCGATTTGTTTGTCGTAATCTTTACCCTCTTCTACTTCTTCGAGGTAATACATATTGTTGCCCGCGGCGTCGGTTGCGTATACGGTGAACGTATATGCGCCCTGCCTTGAAACGTTTATGGAAAGATTGGAAGTTACAAGGTTGGTATTGGACTGCTGGGACTGGTGATAATAGTAAATGCTTATGCGGAGGTTCGTGTACGCGTCCGCGTTATCCTTGAAAAGTTTTTCGGGAGAAGGGAGATAGAAATAACTTGAAGAGCCTGCGGATAAATCCTTTGCCGCTTCGTCTACTTCCGCCTGATATTCCGCTTTGAGCTGTTCCCACGTCTTCGCGTTCTCGTCCGTGCCCGTTCCGTCGTAGTTGAAAGTAACGCCGAGTCCGTCGTTGGCTACCGCAATGAAGTCGGTATCCTTTACGTTGATGCGGTATTCTTCGGGAACGTACCAATCGAGATAAACGTCGTCCTTTTCGCTGTTGGAAGATACGTCCGTCAAAGTAACGTATACTTTTACGAGCATATCAGCTTTTAAATCTTCGTTATAAATTTCGTTCGCGTCGGGAAGATATTTGTCGTAGTCCGTTTCAAGACGCAAATCGTCGCCGACTTCTTCAAACAATTCTTTATCGTTGTAGTCGGTTATTTCCGTGCTCGCATACTGTTCGTAGGAAAGCGTGTAATAGTGAACCGTCGAACTGGGCGATGAACGGAGAACATCGATTACCGCGTAATCGAAATCGAGTTCGTCGCCGAGAGTGAAATAGTTGAATGAACTTTCAAGGCAGAGTACGGGAGGTTTTTTGTCCGCAACCGTTCCGCCGTAGTAGTATTGGTTGTTGGAATCATAGTTCGCGCCCGTAACTTCGAAAGCCTGTCCGTTAAGGCTGTATAAAACCATCTGCGCGGCATTCTTGACGGAATCCTTTGCAGAATCCTCTTTTTCTCCGTCCTCGCCGAAATCTGCGGCGAATATGAGAGGATATACGGGATTTGTAGAAGAAGTCGAAGACTTAGAATAATTTCCCTTTACGTTTTCGAGTCTGCCGACTATCGCGTCAGCGTCGTTTCCGACGAATACGTCGTAGCCGCCCGCAACGACATTTGCGTCGTCCTCGAAGAATTTAATCTGAATGCGTTTCGCGTCAATGGACTTATCTTCGGGAACTTCCGCGTCCTTATCGGCAGATACGGTAGCGTAAACTCTTCCTTCCTCTTTTGCGGGAACGAAAATAACGTAGTTCTGCGACTTGTTATCCTTGGATTTATTGTATTGTTGCGACTCGAAAGTGATTATGAATCTCTCGAAAGAAAGATTTGCAAAGCCTATTTCCATATTGAAAAGGCCTTTTCTCACTTTCTTTACCGCGTCGTCGCCCTCGCCTTCGGTATACTGCTCGTACCACTTATAAGCAAGGTTTCTTCTGTAAGACACCGTATCGTCGTTGTATCCGAACGTGAACATAGTGTGATACTTCGCGTCGTCGCCCTCGCCCTCTTTGTGCGCTATAACGTTGGCTTCGCCCGCGGAAGTGAACACGTTGGTTCCGCTTACCGTTACCGTGCCCGCCGCGTGCGGCTTTACGGTTTTAAGCGCGAAAAACGCCGTCAGCGAGAACAGCATAACAAGCGCAAGCATAATTATTGTCAATTTATATTTCGTAAGTCTCATAAATTCACTCCGTTCAAAACACCGTTAATGCAATACATTTTACTATAATATAATGCCGTTGTCAAACGGTTTTACTTTTGTTCGCAAAATTTCACGCGCGTTGCGCGGTTATATTTTATGGATTTTTCAATCAGTCAAAACTATATCGAACTTGTTCCAAGGATTTACGCCCTCGGGCGGTTCCGCCATAAATCTCAGCTTTTCGCCCGTAGTCGGATGCGTAAAGCGCAGCGAATACGCCCAAAGCGCAAGTTTGCCTTTAACCGCCTTTTCCCCGCCGTAGCGCATATCTCCGTAAACGGGATTGTTAATAGCGGCTGTCTGCACGCGGATTTGGTGCGTCCTGCCCGTGTGCAGATTTATTTCGGCAAGCGCGAGTCCGTCCCTTTCCTGTTTTATTTCGTATTCGAGCGAAGCGAACTTCGCGCCCTCTTCCGTCTGCGTGCAAACGTATACCGTATTATTGACGGAGTTTTTACGCAGATAATTTTCGAGGGTGGCTTTCTTTTTGGAAGGACAGCCGCACAGGACGGCGAAGTACCTCTTTTCGAAGCCGCCGTTCCTCATCTGCTCGGAAAGCCTCGAAGCCGCTTTCGAGGTTTTGGCGAAAACCATTACCCCGCCCGTCGGTCTGTCGAGCCTGTGCACGAGTCCGACGTATGCGTTCCCCTCTTTGTTGTACGCCGTTTTTATATAGCGCTTTACGCAGTCGAGAAGGTTATCGTCCCCACTCTCGTCGGGACAACAGGCGACGTTTTGCGGTTTCAGAACGACAATTACGTGATTGTCCTCGTGTAAAATAATAAGTTCGTTGTCTTGCATTTGTTTTTCCGCCGGAAATAGTTTTGCGTTGCGCGCCTTGATTATTTTCGGGAAAGCGCGCGTTTCCCTATAAACATTCCGCTCGCGCCGCAGGGAAGGTTAATTCCCTCCGCTGTCGGAATGCCGACTTCGTAAGATTGTACTTCGCCGCCGAAATTCTTCAAGTTGAGCGTGAGAATATTTTTGAGCACTTCCGGTTGCAATCCCGTAGTGTAGCTGTTGATGAGAAAGAACAGCGGTTCGTCCGAAAGAAGTTTTACGCAGTTCTCGACGAACCCGAAAAGATTTTCTTCTATTTTCCACATTTCGCCGTTGGGTCCCCTGCCGTAGCTCGGCGGGTCCATTATCACCGCGTCGTAGCGGTTGCCACGACGGTTCTCCCGCGCGACGAACTTCATACAGTCGTCTATTATGTAACGTATACCGCCCTCGATGCCCGAAAGCCTTGCGTTCTCGCCCGCGCGTTCAACCATACCTTTCGCCGCGTCCACGTGCGTAACCAAAGCGCCTTCCTTTGCGCACGCAACCGACGCGCCGCCCGTATATGCGAACAGATTTAAAATTCTGATTTCCCTGTTCGGCGAGTCCTTTTTGGCTTTTGCGATTATGCCGCGCATAGCGTCCCAGTTGACTGCCTGTTCGGGGAAAAGTCCCGTATGCTTAAACCCCATCGGCTTTATTTTGAACTTCAAATCGCGGTAGGACACAACCCACTCGGCGGGAAAACTCTTTCTGATTTCCCAGCCTCCGCCGCCCTTGTCGCTTCGCTTGTAAACGGCGTTTATACCCTCGCGCAGCGAAAGCTCGCCGCCCTTCCAGATTACCTGAGGGTCGGGACGGAGAAGAATCACGTCTTTCCAACTTTCGAGTTTCATTCCGTTTGCGGTGGCGAGTATTTTATAGTCCTGCCAGCAGTCAGCCGTTTTCATAACTGAAATTATATCAAAGCCGCAAAATTTTGTAAAGCGATTTACATTCACGAAATCAACCTTAAAAGCGTCTTTCCGTTACTGTAAAGGGCGCGCGGCAACCGCCGCGCGCCCCGCTCATTTGCTGTAAGTGTAAAGCACGTTATATAAAGTCGTGTAATAGCTCGACAGATATTTTTTAGCGGTGTCGTCCGCAGTGTAAAGCGCCATACGCTCGTTAGGGTCTTCGATGGCGAGATAGTAATCGCGCACTATAACGTAACGCTCGTTATATGAAAGCGAGTAATCGACTATGTACCCCGCGCCCTCGTCGCCGCCCTCTCCTCCTATATCCCCGTCGGTTGTCGGTTCGTTAAGGCTCATATTGTAAATAAGGTTATCCGCTATAACCGCGCACTGCCCGTCAACGTCCTTTTGAAGCTCGGCTTCCTTCTCGCCGTAAAGCGTTGAATTTTTCATCCCCGCCGTCAGCGTCAGCGCGCGGAACATTTTAAGTTCCTTTTCCGCTTTGCTCACCAAATCGTTCTTTTTCTGCTGAGCCGTTCTCAGCATCTTCATCTGCACGACGGTCAATGCGGCAAGCTCGGTTTCGGTAAGATTGATAATGTCAAATCGCATCGTTCTGCACCGCCGTCAAAGTGATTTTTCTTATGGGACTGTCGCCGCTTACGGCAACCGAAAATTCATTGCCGCGCATTCTCGGTCTTACCTTGCCGCGGCAGTTTAAAAACTTCCTCGCGCCGCTCTCGCCCGCGAGCGCGAAGTCCGCGCCGCCGCAGTCCAAAAACGCCTTTACTACCGTCTTTCTCTCTCCCGAGCCGAAGTTTATACCGTCAACCGCAAAGGTGAACTTTCCGCCCGCTTCCAACCTGTACGCATCCGAACCAGAAAAAACGTATACCGTTTCGGCGGCGCATATGCAGTCCGCTTCCGCGTCTATAAAACAGCTTTCGCCGTCGTCTGGCATATAGCACAAAAGCGCCCCCGCGTTCAGCGACTTACAGCGGCAGACAAGGTAATATGCCCCCGCGAACGCAACCGCCTGAACGGGTTCCTCCGCTTCGTCCGCGCACCTGTGCGAAACGCTTTTGACAGCCGAACCGTCAAAGGCGCGCAGTCCCGAAACCGTATAAAAGAACAGCTTTCCTCCGACGGCGCAGGCGGTGTTTTTTATAATTTCGTCCGTGTCCGTATCCGTTATGTTTACGGAGAAATTTTCGGGCGTGCCGAACATATCCGCGCACGTAAGTCCGAATTTCCTTACGAATACGAGTTTTTCTCCAAGCCTGCAAATATCGAGAACTTCGCCGCGCTCCGCGTCGAGAGTAAGACTTCCGCCCGTTTTCGAAAAATTTTCGGCGTCGCTCCAATATACAGTGAGTCCGTTTGCGCCGAACAGCCTTCCGCAGTGCATAATGCCGCACGTGAGCACGTTATCAAGCGTGCGCGAAGTGAAACTTTCACCCGTGTGTATAATGCAGTAAGCGCCGCATATTACTGCGGCAAAGTTTTTTCCGTCCTCTATATTCTCCACAAAAAACGCGTTCCCCGCAGAGGCTGCGTAAAGCTCGGCAAAGTTCGTTCCGCCCGCAGAAACGTATATGCCCGACGGCGTGCAGATAAAGAACCTTTTAGCCGCCCTGGAATAAAACGCGCGCTTAGCTCCATCGGGCACGCCCCCGCCGAATGCCGCCGCGGACTTTGCGGGAATTAATTGCCCGCCGCATATGCGGCAGTTAATCGGCAATCCCCCGCCCAAAGACAGCAAGTCAACCGTCCTTTCGACGCTCATACCCACCTCCTCGGCGCGATAAACCCGCCGCAGGGAAGCGCGGACTGCGCCCTGTCTATTTTACTGCGGTACTTCTGCTCCCACTGTTCCGCCGCCTCGATTTCGCCGTTAATCAGGCAATATTCCGCCGCCATTCCCGTTGCGAGCAGGTATTCACCCGCTTCCGCGCCGAAATCGCTGTTACCGTCGATTTTCTTCTTGGACGGCGAATATTCGTACTCGATTGTAACGTTTTGCGCTTTTGTGAGGATATATCTCGGGAACAGCTCGTACCCCACTTCAACCCCGTCCGAAGTCACGCTCTTTATTGAAAGCGGCGTTTTTGCAAAAGCCTCGTAATAGAATATGCAGTCCGTCGCGCGCAACGTTTCCTTGTAAGTCAACGGTATATACTTCCGCGCCACTTCGTCCTCAACCGCGTTAAAACAGTATAAAAGCGTTTCGAGAGTATCGGATTCCTCCGCGCTCATTTCACCGCCGTTTTTGAAACGGGCTGCAAGCGAATTGCGTCCGAGCAAATTGAGCGACGAAATTATCACTTCCTTAACTTTCATAAACTCTCCTCCTTTAAATTTTTCTAAAAAGCAATGCGGGCGGCGCAATGCGGAAACTCCGCCCGCCGCCCGCACGCGCGTTAATTTCCCGCGGCGAAGTTATACAGCATAGCCTGTCCGCAGGGTTTGCGGCAAACGAGTTCCGCATACTTAACAAGCGTTGCGGAATAAGCCGCCTTGCCGGGTATCTGTCTTATGATTTTTCCGTCCTCGTCTTCCAGCCATTCCCAGTCGCAGAGCTGATAGAGCGCAAAGTCTTCCGAGTTGAGGAAAAGTATTCTGTCGTCGGGACAGTACTTGTCCGCATACACGGGAACGTCGTTAACCGTCACCGCGCCGTAACCCGTTCTCGCGTCGATGGAGTTGACAACGCGTTTATTTGCGTCAATCAGTGAAGCGATTTTTTTCCTCGTCTTGTAGGAACAGAGAATAACGTTCGCCTTGCTGTTGAAGTTTTCTTCGAGGTAGTCGAGCACGTCGCTCAGAACCGTTTCTGTAAGTTTTCCGCCCGCGTCCGCTTTGTAAGGCGCAAAGTACTTGTCCTTAGATTTCTCGAAGCCGTACAGGGTATTGCCGTCAAAGAGCGCGCCGAGTCCCGTAATTTCGTTATCGCGCGAACCGTGCACGTACACCGCGCCGCCCACAATGAGGTCGGTTATCTCCTTATCGAACGTAAGCGTGCTTGCCGCCGCGTCAACCGAAACAACGTATACGCCCTTACATCCGTTGTACAGATTACCCGCGCCCGAATAAACGTCTACCTGCATACCTTCGAAATATTCCTTTACGCAGTCAACCTCGTAAACGGTCGTAGACTTCTTATCGGTAATTTCGCAGAGTCTGCCCGAGCCGTCGCCGAAAAGCATACGGCGGAAGTTCTGTCTTGCGCTCGAAATGAGTCCTTCCATCTCCGCATTGAGAAGGTTGACGAACGCGCCCGAAGACTCGCGCGAAGCGCGGAGCGCCTTATCGCTTATTTCGATTGTGCCGTACAAATTTTTAAGCGGCGCCGTGATGTTTATGTATCTGTTTTTGTGCGGGTCGGGCAAATCGCCGTCCTCCGCGCCCGCGAGTACGTTGCCCGAATTGCCGCGCACCACGGCGAGCTTGACGTCCTTGCCGTATACAAAATCGGTGTTCTTTTCTATTGCGGAAAAGAAGGGCGAAATGCCGTCGTTGAGCTGTGCCGTAACGGCGTCGAGATAGTAGTCCTTTAATGCCGAATCGGCGTTTTTAATAGTTATCATTGTTTAAAATTTTCTCCTTGTCGATTTTTTTGTGCCTGCGCGTTTTAACATTTTTTTTGCGCGCGGCTATTTTTTCAAAAATTCCATTGCGAGTTTACCCGCGTCCTTTACGGACTTGGGCGCAACGCGGGGCGCGGCTACTCCGCCGCCGCCCGCAGTAAGCGGAACTCCTTTCTTTTCGGACACGCTTTTAAGGTAATCGCCTATAACCGCGCCCCGCACTTTCTCGTCCGAAAGCGCGAGTGAAATAAGTTCCTCTTCCGTCGGAGAGGGCGAAGGCTCCGCCCCGTCGGGCGGCGTCTGCGCCTTGTTCCCCTTCTCCAATTCTTTCAGCCGTTGACTGCGTCGGGTGAATTCGGCTTCGAGTTCGGAGTATGCTTTCAAAAGGGTCTGTACGTCCTTGAACTTACCTGTCGCCGCCGCAGCCGTATTCTCTTTTGCCGCCTCCGCGGAGTCTGCCGCATTACCGCCGTTCGCCGTAAGATTGTCCTTTTCAGTCATTTCGTTCATAAATTTTCTCCTTGTTCTTTTTCGGGAATATCCGTTTTATTTCCCTCTGTTTCGGGTTTGCTCTTCGCTCGCCCCATTGCACGCGCGTGCATATCTATATGTGCGCATATTCTCTCTTCCGCTTCCTTTGAAAGTTTCTCAGTCAAAAGAAACGCCGTATGTTCGGAGATATGCGTTTCGTGTTCGTCGTACTTCCTGATTTCCGCGGGCGCGTTAAGCATAGCCAAATTCTCCTCGCCGGCTCGCGCCCTGTTCAGCTCGCTCAAATCTCTTCCGCCGCAAAGACTTTTATATCCGAGCATTTCGAGTATTCTGTTCTTTACCGAAGCGGTGAGCTTACCGTCCCCGTCCGAAAACAGTCCCTTTTCGAGAATTTCGAGAATGCCGCTTCTCTTCTGCACCGTGGAAAGATTACAGTCGTTGTCGGCTTCGAGGAACACGTCGTCCGAAGATATGTCGCTTCCTTTGAAGTAGTAAAGGCTTAAAACGTTGTTCGCGCCCGCAAGTTTCAACAGCCTTACGTCGGTTGCGAACTGTCTGTAAAGCCGCAATATCTGCCGCCCTGCGCACTTCATCGCTTTCTTTATCTGCCTGTACGCGTATTCCATACGCATTTCGTCCTGCTCTATAATAAGCTGTAATCCCGTCGCCGAAGTTATGCCCGCGTAACTGTCCGCATTGTCCGTAAGATTGCCCGTACCCGAAACCTTGGTAAACTCCGCCAACAGCTTTTCCTCTTCCCCGCCGAACTCCGACGGCACGCTGCCGAGCGTAAGCATTTCGGGCGGCTTGCTCCCCTGCCGGTAAATAATGACTTTCCCCGGCGTGAGTCCGTCTTCGAGCAGTTCGTCCACGTCTACCGAGCCGTCCTCGACTGCAACCGTGCCCATAGAAATTCTGTTTAAAAATTCGTGTTTTCTGTTCTTTACCGCGTTATATGCGCGTTGCAACGGTATCAGCCTGTCGACAATGCAAGTGCCGAAAAAGCTGCCCGCAAGCGGCAGAGAAGTCTGTTTAATGAACGGATACGTTCTTCCGTTTTCGCCGTTTACGTACGGCAATACGCCGTCGAACAGCAATACCCCGCCCGCAACGGCAGTCAGCCTGCCCTGCGGAAACTCCTCGCTCGCTCTCTCGTACCGCTCTATTACAAGCTCGTAACCGTACTTGCAGTCGCTTACCCCCTGCATATCCCCGTCCGAACGCGAATTTGCGTAGGGCGACAGCGAAAATTCGCTTATATCCCTGCCCGCGAGTTTTACGCCGTAAGCGGCGAATATATCCTGCACGGGCATAACTTTCGCATGGATAATACTCGGCTGTTCTTCAAGCGTTTCACCGCTCAGAGTATAGGGATATATCTCGAACGGCGACACTGCGTGAATTACGGCGTCGCCCTCATTGAGCCTTTTTCCGTCCTCGGTAAAACCTACCTGTCCGCCCGCGTTACCGTCCCATATAATTTTATAAAAAGCCGTGCCGCACGTTTCGGACCAAATAGTTGCGTCAGTCACCGCGCCGTCTATTTCCTCCGCTTTGGCGGCAAGTATTGCCGAAGCAAGCGCGGCGGAGTGTCTGTCGTTCTCGTCGTCGGACGCAGGTCTTACCGCAAGCGCGGGGCGTATTCTGCCGAGTTTGGAACAGCGCGTATCCACAGTCGGCGCAACGTGGTTGAAAACGCGGCGAGTCTGCCAGAAATATTTTTTGTCCTCCTCGTAAAGTTCTCCCTTTGAGTTAATATCGCAGTACTGCCTGCCGCCGACGAAGTTCATATTCAACTGCCAGCCGCGCTCTATGTACCGTCTCTCTTCCTGCCGTTTCAAAAAGTCGCAGGTGACTTCTTCCGCGAGCAACTCTTCCGCGGTTTTTCCCGTTTCGTTCTTATCCAAAATTTCTCTCCTTTTTAAATTAATTTCATTCCGTTTCGTTTAATAGCTTTAATAGTTTTTGTCTCTCTTCTTCGAGCTGTTCGTCCGAAAGTCCGCCGCAGTCGCTCTCTTCCATAAGCATTTTCACCGCCTTTATATCGGGCGGAATATCCCGCTTTGTAACCTTCTTTTTAACCAGCACAAGCTCGCCGTCCTGCACGCCGAATTCCTCCACAACCTCGCTCGTGCCGAACCCGACAGCGCACTTTTTCAGCGCGTTTACAACCTCTTCTTCCAAATTAACCCTCCCATATTACGCGGCTACGCTTTATGAAAAGCCGCTTCCGCTCTTTTTCCTCCTTTTTATGCGCCTTAGTTTATCCGCGGCTACGGGCGACAAAACGCTCTCCTTATCGGCGGGCGCGGGGCGTTTCATTATATAATAGCGCAACTCGTCCATACAGTGGTCGTCCCTCTTCACGGGCGTATCGCCGTCCGCCCACGAATAAGTTTTGAACTCGTCAATCATATTCACGCAATTGGAGAACACGTAAATATTCGCCTCGCCGTTATCTCTTTTCAAATAGCTTTTGACGCGCGAAATTCCCGAAAATACGTCCTTGTTCACGTGCGGGTCCGCGAGAATGCCCCGCTCGTAGAAAAGCTCCGTCACGCTCTTGGAACAGGCGAGGGTGCGCTGATTCGCCGCGCTGTCTATAAGCGCGTGCACGCGCCCCTTCGAGTCGCTCTTCCAACCCAGCCCTTCGCTTATGCGCTTTATCTGCTCCGCGTGATAGTCCACGTCCTTTCCGCTTGCGAAATGTTCGGCTACAACGTAGATATTCCCATCCCAATCCACGCAGTACCAGTGCGCCGAAAGCGGATTGTTAAGTCCGGGGTCTATGGAAATACAGTCCTGCCATTCTGCGGGAACGGGGAACGGTTCGACTACGTGCACGCTCTCGTCGAATTCGGGATAAACGAGTCCCGCGCCCTCGGAAAACCTGCCGTACTTGCGCGCGTCCAACGCGGCGCCGTCGAGCGCGCATTCGAGAAGTTTCATCTCCTTTTTGGACAGAAAGGGGTTGTCCTCCCAATTCATTGACTCGTGCCAGATTTCGGGGTTGCGCTTGCGGTTGAGATATATTTCGTTGTATATGAACGTTCTCCCTTTAAGCGGCGTCATCGTCCCGAATATATCCCCCTTTTTATCCATCACGCGCATAAGGCATTCCTCGTAAATATCCTTCGGCGGCTCCTCGTCAAACCAAACGAAGTCGAGCGAACTTCCCTGAAATTTTTCCCTGCCCTGGTCGCAACTTTTAAACCCCAGAGTGGAAATGCCGCCGAATACGTTCTTGATTTTGATTTGGTCTATTACGCCGCTTGCGGGACTGTCCTTTCTTCCCGAAAGCATGGTAATATCGGCAATCCAGCTCCTTGGCAGATAGCTTAAAATTTTAGACTGTGCCACGTCGCGCTGAACCTGCGTAGAAAGCGAAACCGCCCACCCGAACACGTCGCGCCTGTTTTTGCGGTAAGGGTGTATCCCCCTGAGCAACCACAGGCACTCCACGGCTCCGCACTCGGTTTTCCCCGAGCGGTTGCCGCCGAAAACCCACCTGTTCCGCTTTTTGCATTTATGAAACGCGAGCTGTTTTTTATGCCGTTTACCCTTATTGTAACTGTTGATTTTGCCGCTGTCCCTGCGCCTTTTTTCAAGCTCTTTATCGAGCGCGGCAAGCCGTTTTAAAATATCTTCCTTTAACATAAGACCTTTTATGACAAAATAAATTTAATTTTTCAATTCAAACGCCTGTATAATTTTCGGGTATGAAAGCCGTAAAAACTATGTTTTGCTGCATTGCCGCGGCATTGATAATTGTGGCGGTTCTCTTTTCGCCGAACGCGGTAAAGTCCCATGCAGCCGTTGCCCCCAGATATGCCCGAGCCGACGCGCGGGATATATACTTTTGCGAAAGAAAGGATTTGAACTATGCGCTGTTTACGATACCTTATACATACTGCGTCGAAATACTCTCCACCGACGGCGATTGGTATTACGTGAGGTACGCGGAGGACTCTTCGGCATACCGCGCGCTATACGGATACTGTCTGAGTTCGTCTTTAACGCCCGTAGAAGAGCCGCCCCCGCAAATCTATCTCAATATGCCGATAGTCATAAAATTCAAACCCGACGCGCCCGAAAACTCTCTGCCCGTTCTCGGCGAACTTAACGTTACCGCCGCTTTCTACGGCACCTATTACGCGGGCGCCACGGCGTATTCCTATGTGTATTACGACGGTACTTTCGGCTACGTATACGGCGCGCACGACGATTATCCTTTAAACGAAATCCCCTCCGACGAACCGCCCGCAGAAAAACCCGATACCTCGGGCGGCGGAGCGAACACCAAACTCATTACGGGCATCGCCCTTGCGGGCGTTGCCGCAGCCGCATTGATTATTCTTTACTTCTCGGGAAGAAGAAAGTACTTCCGCCCCGACAGGTAAAATGTTTACCGCACGAGAAAATTCACGTACTTGTCCGCAAGCGCGATACCTTCCTTAAAACTTTCAAGCCTGCGCGCCCTGCGTCTGAATTTAATTGCCGCCCGCCTTATTTCCCTGCGCCCGCGCTCGTCTATGCTTCTTATACCGCAACGCATAAACGCGTACCTTTCCAAAGCCGCCAAGTCCTCCACGCGCATAAGCGAAAGCACGCCGTTAAGATAAATCCAAAACTTTGCAAGCTCTGCTTTTTCGCAAATCAGCTCGATTATTTTTTCTGCGCACTCCCCGCAGTTCGCAACGTTGCCGGCGGACGATACCGCGCTTTTAAACATAAGGCGGTTTAAGCGTTCTTCGAGGCTGTCCGCCCCGAAATAAAATTTCAAAATTCTCTTAATCTCCAAAATCAACCTCGCACGTGAACCCGCATACTCGATATTTCGGGTTTCAAAACAAACGTTTGTTCGCATATATAATAACCGCTAAATATGACAGTTAGCGTACAAATTAAAAATTAAATTAAAATTTTTTTAAATCTTTTATGTAGCCGTTTTGTTTGACGCCCTTAAAAACGGGCGAAAGAATGCGCCGACGCAAAAAACGAAAAAAAACGGTTTACAAATAAATTTAAGGTGTGGTATAATTCAACCGTGAAACGATTAGCAGTTCTTACAGTTTGTTCTATTATGGCGTTATCCTCGTTCGGCGGAATAACTTCGTTTGCCGAAACCAATGAAACACGCTACCCCGAAGACGGCGATTTTATCAAACCGCTGACTTTCGGCGCGCTTTCCGACTACGCCGTAAACGAAGAACGGTACGCGTTCGCTGAAAAAAACGCCGTTACGGTTTACGACGGCGGCAATGTAGAAAAGTTTGAATTTGAAAGCGATATAATTTCGCTTGACTGTTCGGACGGAGTATTCTACTGTTCGAACGGCGAAACCGTCTATTCTCTCCCCTCCAAGGAAGAGAGCGACTACGAAATGAAAAACGCTGTTACGGCAATAGACGTAGGCGATTACAATTACCGCCTTACCGACAAAACGCTGAAAATCGCGGACTACGCGGCAGATACCGTACATACCCCCGAAGGCGAGTTTTCCAACTTAAAACTCTTCGGCGAAAAAGTTTACGCACTAAGCGACGGCAAAGTGTGCCTGTTCACGGGCGAAACCTATACGGTAATTTCGCTAACGTATTACGATTACACGGTTACGCAGGAAATCGCGGTAGGAAACACCGCTTCCGCGCTTATTAACTACAAGTCGCTTGAATTCGTAACCGTTACGGAAGGCGCTCATATGACGCGCATCGACCTGACGGAAATCGACGGCGAATACTTCCAAACGGGCGAAACGCAGACGGCGGGCGCTCTGGTTACGGCGCTTCTGCTTTGCAGAACGGGCAACGCGGCGGTTATAGCAATAGGCGACGACAGCTATTTAGTCCACGAAAGCAACGTAAAGACGGCTTCGGTACAGTGCGTTTCCCCTGCTGAATTCGAAAACGCCACCATTACGGGCAACAACATATATTCCTCTCCCTACGTAATAGTCGGAACGCCCGCTATGTCCGACGCGACAGGAACAATAGTCAAAGTTGTGGGCAAACTCGAATACGAAGGAGTTTTAGGCTCGGTATTCTACGAAGTTAGATATACGACGAAGAACGGCTCGATTAAAACGGGATTCGTTGCGGACGGCTTGCTTACAGAATATATAATCGAGGACAACAAAGACCCGAGCGTGGTTCCCGACCCCGACTATACGGAAGGCAACAACACCAAAACCGTTCTTTTAATATTCGCGGTAGTAATACTCGTGCTCGCGGCGGTTGCGTACCTTGCGTACGTCGGCACAAAGAGCGGTAAAAAAAGCAAAAAGAAAAGTAAAGAAAAAGACAAACCCGAAGAATAATAATACGCGCCGTTTCCCTGCAAGGAAACGGCGCTTTTCTTTTTATTACTCTTTAAAATAATTCATCAAAAATTTTATATCTTCTTCAACGCTTCTAAGCCTTGCGTCGGAAACGTCGTAACAGCGCTTTTTCGGCGTTTTCCGACTGCACCCGCTTTTATGAACGATTAATTTATTATTAAGCGTACAGTAATATTTAGGATAAATTCTTGAACAACACATTCTGTACGCAATATTTCTGTAAACACTTTCGCAATATCCGCACCCGTCACACTTCATCGCTTTGTTCCGCCTCCTCTTCGAGAATTACACGTATTTGAGAAATCTCCGTAAGCAAGTCGCTGAGATAATAGAGTAAAGAACGTTTAGGCGTTCTCCGGCATTTTTTCGGCGCGTACGCCGCGCAACAGCCGTCCTTTTTAACCGTACCTATATCCTTTATGCAATACCCGAACTCAGTCTTTTTAAACAATTTTACGTTTTTTACATAATAACACATAAAGTAATCGCAGTTTAAACACCTATTTCCTTTGTTACTCATTTTTAACCTCCGAAATATCAATAATTTGATATTAATTGTAATATCAAAATCTTGATAAGTCAAGCAAATATATCAGTATTTTGATAATATATTGTTTGAGGTGACTTTATGTTTGGCAACGAAATCAAGAAAAACAGACTCGAACGCGGTCTCACCCAAACGGAATTATCGAAAGCGACTAAACTTCCGCAAAACACTATAAGTTGGATTGAAAACAATAAAGGCATCGCAAACATACAGCAATGCGTAATTTTGGCTGACTTCTACGGAATAACCGTTGACGAATTAATCGGCAGAAATAAGTAATACTTCTATTGCTCGCTTTTCAATGAAAAATATACGCACAAAATTAGATAAATTTATCTGCATACGCATATTATAATAGATAATTATTTCTAAGTCAAGACTTTTAAGATAAATTTTTCTATAATTATAATATGAACAGATTAAAAGAACTAAGATTACACGCAGGTTTGTCGCAGATTGAATTGGCTAAACTTACCGAAATATCCCAACGGAACATAAGTTATTGGGAAAGCGGTCGGGTAGAACTCAACCTCAACGCCGCGATAAAACTTTCTCAATTTTTTCAGGTAGACGTTGAATATTTAGCAGGTTCGCAAAGTGAATTCGAGAAAATTTCAGACTTAAAACATAGTATTAATTATACGTTTGAAGAAAAAGAACTTATTAAAAAATACAGACAGCTTAATGAAGCAGGAAAAAAATTAATTAAAACGGTTATCGACGCACAGCTCGATACTATTACGGAGAGTAAACGCAAATAATAATTATATGGACACTACGACTATAATAACTTCTGTACTTTCATTGATTGCGGGCGTGGGCATATTCCTTATTGCCTGCACTATGATGAGTTCCAACCTCGAAGCGTTGGGCAGTAAAAAACTGAAAGCGCTCTTTTCGAAAGCATCCAAAAGCAAACTTGTCGGCGTGGGCGTGGGCACCGCTACGGCGGCGGTTATACAGAGTTCCAGCGCGACTTCGGTTATGGTAATAGGCTTTGTCAACGCGGGCATTATGACGATTGCGCAAGCCGCGACAGTCATATTCGGCGCGAACATAGGCACTACCGTTACGGGACAGCTTGTCGCGCTCGGTATGTTCGGCGGAAACTCCGTGTCCTCTTCGGCAATATTCGCAACCTTTGCGGGCATAGGCGCGTTCATACTCGCTTTTGCCAAAAAGGACGCTACCCGCAAAATCGGCGGCATTATGGCGGGTTTCGGTATGCTGTTCGTAGGACTTTCTATGATGAGCGGCGCAATGGGTTATTTTTCCGAACTCGAATCGGTGAGAAATTTTCTCGCCATATTCAAAAATCCATTCCTGCTCGTCCTGATTGGCGCGGTTTTAACCGCCGTGGTACAGAGTTCTTCCGTTATGACTTCGATGGCTATTACAATGACCGTAACGGGACTTATTAACCTTAATCAAGGCATTTACATCACAATGGGTTCCAACATAGGCACTTGCGTAACCGCGCTTATAGCGGGACTTACGGGCACGAAAAACGCAAAGAGAACGGCGCTCATTCACCTCATCTTCAACGTAAGCGGCGTAATCGTATTTATGCTTATAGGCTTGTTTATGCGGCTCGGCGGGGTTGACTACGGCTACGTATTCGGCAAAATGTTCCCCAACGCTCCTCAAATTCAACTGTCTATGTTCCACACCGTTTTCAACGTGGTTACGGTAATAATCATACTCCCTCTCACCAATCTCCTTGTTAAATTGGTAACTAAAATCATTCCAGATAAAAAGGACGGAAAGGACGCGGAGGAAATGCGTTTCCGCTTTGTGGAAGAGCATATGCTGAGAACCCCGCCCATCGCCGTTCAGCAGACCAAAAACGAAATTCTCGACATGGCGGAAGTAACTATACGCAATTTCGAAACGGCTTGCGATATCGTCTGCACGCTTGACTACGGTGCAAAAGAACAATTTGCGGCGAACGAAACCAGGCTGAATTTCTTAAATAAAGAACTTATAAAATTCATTGTCGCGCTTTTGAAAGAAGATTTAAACGAAAAGGACCGCGTGTTTTTAACAACCGCCATACGCACCGTAACAGACCTCGAACGCGTGGGCGACTATGCGGAAAACATAATCGAATACGCCGATAAGTTAAATGAACTCGAAGGCAGTTTTTCCGAACAGGCGGTGCAAGAAATCGGGTATCTGAAAAGGCTAATACGCAGTCTTTACAACGAAGTGCGCACGGCGTACCGAGACGGCGATTTTTCCGCGCTCGATAAAGCGCTTGCAATAGAGGAAACCGTTGACGAAGTTACGGAGAGCATGATACAAAAACATATCGAACGGCTTGGCGGCGGATTATGCACGGCGGAAGTCGGCGCGCAGTACCTCTCGCTCTCTTCCAACGCGGAACGAGTCGCGGACCATTATATCAACGTAGCTAAAACAATAAAATCTTTTAACTGAAAAAAGCGTGAGCGCTTTGTCAACCGTTTGTTTTTTTATTGACGATATGATACAATTACCTTACATTTGCAAAAAACATAAGGATTGTATATATGAAAGTAAGATTAACAGCAATAATTTTATCGGTTTTTATCATTGCCGCGATTTTTTCCGCATGCGGTAAAACCGACGCAGGCGAAAAGCACGTTCAGGATTTGAATTACGAGGAAAGCACGGAGGAAATTTCTAATCCCGACCAGGGATTTTACCGTCCTGTATATGTAAAAATCAACGAAAACGGAGCGACTTACAATAAGGGCGTAATAAATTCACAAACGCAGCTATATCATTTGCGTTGCGATATAAGCGCATTTTCGGCGGCGGTAAATAACGTGGCAGACAAGCCGCTCACCGATGATGCGTTGGAAGGGTTGGACGCGTTGCTTTCTTATCTTAAAGAAAATGACAAAAATGCGATTTTGAGGTTTGCTTACGACCCCGGTTATAACGGCAGTGCCGATAAGGAGCCGGTTCTCGAAGTAATGTTGGAGCATGTGAAGAGTGTTTGTTCTGTGCTCAATCGTTATGTGAATACAGTCACCGCTATTGAAACGGGACTTATAGGTCCCTGGGGCGAAATGCATACGAGTGCGGCGGCGAACCCGGAGCATATAACACCGCTTATAAACGCTTTTTTAACCGTCGCTTCCGAGATACCCGTGTTGGTGCGGACGCCT
>CAMXOH010000028.1 GCA_947245485.1 uncultured Clostridia bacterium
AGAAATTTAAATCGCGTAAATTTACAATCGTCATTGCGAACGAAGTGAAGCAATCTAGAAAAGACGAACAAAATGACTGGATTGCCGCGTTCGCGTTGCTCCCTCGCAATGACGGGAAAAGTGTTTGTTACGTAAAAATAATGCTTAACGTATGGATTGCCGCGGTCGCGCTGCTCCCTCGCAATGACGGTACCCGTTGTTAGCGGTAAAGAAATTTAAATCGGGTAAATTTACAATCGTCATTGCGAACGCAGTGAAGCAATCTAGAAGTAAATGTTCGGAAAGAGCGGAATAGTCTGGATTGCCGCGGTCGCGCTGCTCCCTCGCAATGACGGTAAAATACCACCCGCTATGCGGGTGGATTATTATTTTCTTCTTCGGCTTCAACGTATTCTATTATATCTTCCACCCTGCAATGCAGTATTTTGCATAAGTCGTCGATAGTGGTAGTATTAACGGGTTTTCCGTTTCTCATCCTGTCGATTTTACTGCTGCTTAGTTTATATAAGTTAATCAAAGTATAAGTTGATTCGCCTTTTTCTTTTAAAGTTTTCCAAAAAGGAGTGTAACTAATCATATCTATATTATAATGTGTAGTCATTTACTTGACAATAGTCTATACGTAGACTATAATTAAACCATAAATAAAACACAAAGGAGAAAACATATGTCGGATTTCGAAGACAAATATCGCCAAAGTGTAAAAAAAGAAACGGAAATTTTTATACATCTTTTAAACAGTGAAGACGCAAAACTTGTGTTCGGGAGAAATAAAAAATCGGAACTCGACGAACACGTCAGGCTTGCAAGCATAGCCGCGGTTCTCGGTTTCAGAATGATATTTATGCGCATTTGCTTTAACGGCAGAAGAAGTATAAAAACGTTTATAGAACGCTTCGAGTGTTTAAACGGCAATTTCGATTTGCTTGACGGTTGGGTAGAGGAGTTCATCGAAAAAATAGAAAGAGAAGAATTTCGTAATTTAACGCGCGAGTACTGGGAAGAGGTGAAAAGCAAAATCGACAAAGAACATTTCGATAAAACCAAGTTGTTTTCTTTTGATACATAACGAGTTAATTGTCCGCATACAATTAACCGTATGGACAATTTTTGTTTTACGGACGCGGGACAGGCGTTAAAGACACTAAACACTTCACTTAACGGACTCAGCGGCGAAGAGGCTTCGGCAAGGCTCGCAAAGTACGGAAAAAACGAATTGGACAAGGGTAAAAAGACGGGTATAATCAAGCTCTTTTTCTCGCAGTTCAAGGATTTTA
Source organism: uncultured Clostridia bacterium (assembly GCA_947245485.1). Lineage (GTDB taxonomy): Bacteria > Bacillota > Clostridia > Christensenellales > Borkfalkiaceae > Coproplasma. Next base: position 1,278 of record CAMXOH010000028.1, read on the forward strand.
TGACGTTGCTTTTAATTATAGCGGCGGCGGTTTCGGCGGTTATCGCGTTCATTTCCAAGGACAGCGGCGACTTAACCGATACGTTCATAATAATATCCATTATATTTTTAAACGCGGTAGTCGGCACGGTACAGCAGTTCCGTGCGGACAAGGCAATAGAAAATCTAAAAAAACTTTCCGCGTGTTCCGTCAAAGTCAGGCGGGACGGCAAAGAGACTACCGTAGACGGAACGGAAATAACAGTCGGGGATATAATCCTTTTGGAAGAGGGTGACGTTGTGCCCGCGGACTGCCGCATAATAGAGTGCAACGGATTGAAGTGCGACGAGTCCGCGCTTACGGGCGAAAGCGTCGGCGTCGAAAAGGACGCGGCGGCAATTCGCGGCAATAAAGTAACCCTCGGCGGAATGAAAAACACTCTCTTCAATTCAACGTACGTCGTGCGCGGCAACGCGCAGGCGGTAGTCACCGCGACGGGTATGAATACCGAAATGGGCAAAATCGCCGCAATGCTCGAAGAGGAAAAGGCGGTTGCGACCCCGCTTGAAAACTCTTTGAATAAATTAGGCAAAATAATTTCGGGTTTCGTCCTCGCCGTAACCGCGCTTATATTCATAATGGGTATTTTCGTGCGCGGCGACGGAATACTTAAAAACTTTATGACTTCCGTCGCAATCGCGGTTGCCGCCATTCCCGAAGGACTGCCCGCCGTCGTCACCATAATTATGGCTATGGGCGTTCAGCGTATGAGCAAGAAGAACGTCGTCATAAGAAAGCTCAAATCGGTTGAAACGCTGGGCGGCTGTTCGGTAATTTGCTCGGACAAGACGGGAACTTTAACCGAAAATAAAATGCGCGTCGTAAGCGTGAATACCGAGAGCGAGCGTTCTATTTTACGGTGTATGGTTGCCTGTTCGGGCGTCAAAGGCGAAAGCGGAAGCTACCTCGGCGACCCTACGGAAATCGCCTTGCGCGTCTATGCGGACGAAAAAAGTTTCAGTGAAAAATTCGAAAAGCTCGCGGAGCTTCCGTTTACTTCCGAGCGCAAGATGATGTCGGTTGCCGCCGACTTCGGGGGCGAAAAGAACTGCTATATAAAGGGCGCGCCCGATATTCTAATAGAGCGCTGTGCTTTTATTTTGACTTCTTCGGGAGTCCGCGCAATGACCAAAGAGGACAGACGGAAAATCTGCGAAGTAAACGACGGTATGTCGGACGAAGCGTTGCGCGTGCTCGGTTTTGCGGTTAAAAAGTTTGACGGGGCAATCAGCGAAGAGGGTTTAACCTTTATAGGACTTTGCGGAATGTCCGACGGACTCAAAGCGGGCGTAGCCGAAGCGGTTGCGGAGTGCAAAGCGGCGGGTATAAGAACGGTTATGATAACCGGCGACCACGTGCGTACGGCGTTCTCGATTGCGAAAAAACTCGGCATAGCGCAGGATATGAGCGAAGTTATGTCGGGCGAAGAGCTGGACTCCGTTCCCGCAAAACAGCGCGACGAAGTAATTGCAAAGTGCAGCGTGTTTGCCCGCGTTTCGCCCAAACACAAGAATATAATTGTCAAAGCGCTTAAAAAGCGCGGGCACGTATCCGCAATGACGGGCGACGGGATAAACGACGCGCCGAGCATAAAGAGCGCGGATATAGGCATTTCGATGGGTTCGGGTACGGACGTCACCAAGAGCGCGTCCGATATGGTTATCGCCGACGACAACTTTACCACGATTGTCGCCGCCGTCAGGGAAGGCAGGCGAATATCTTCGAATATAAGAAAGACTATTCAGTTTTTCCTTTCCACCAACCTTGCGGAAGTGCTTGCCATATTGGTTGCGACGCTCGTATTCTTTAAAAACAACTTTCTTCTTTCCACACAGCTTTTATGGCTCAACTTAATTACGGACAGTTTCCCCGTGCTTGCGTTGGGAATGGAAAAGGAGGACGCTTCGGTTATGAAGCATCCGCCCGTCCGAGCCGAAAAAAGTCTGTTCTCTAAAAGTTCGGTTTGCTCCATTGCCTTTTTCGGGTTGTACATAACGGCGGTTACGCTCGGCGTATACGCGCTTGCTTTAAACCTTTGGGGCAATGAAGTCGCCACCGCGCTTACTTTTCTTACAATCTCATTTGCGGAACTCTTTCAGGCGTTCAATATACGTTCGGAAGGCACGCTGTTCGGCGCAGGCTTTCTTTCAAACAAAATTTTGCTTGCAACGGTATTTGTCGGCATAGCAATCAACGTTGCGCTTGTGTTCACACCGCTTGCGGGCGCGTTCGGCTTATGCAAACTTAACGCGGCGCAGTGGCTCACGGTATTCGGGTTCGCAATTTCGGTGATTCCCGTAGGCGAAGTATACAAGCTCTTCGCCCGCATAATTTCCCGCAGACGCAAGGCATAAGGTTTTTAATTTTTTACGCTAAGTTAAATAAAACAAGTTTTCTTGAAAGTAAAGACTTTTCACAAGAAAACTTGTAAAATCATAAATATGAAAGAGTTGAGAATTTCCAAAGGGTGGAGTCAAAAATATTTGGGGGAGATTATAGGAGCAACCTATTCCGCCGTGAGTTTTTGGGAAACGGGAGTAAACGAGCCGAAAGCAAGTTATATAGTCAAACTTGCAGTATGTTTCGGGGTTTCCGCCGACTATCTGCTTGGAATAACCGATGAATAAAAAAATAAAAAATAAGCCTCCGACGGAAATTTCCGTCGGAGGCGTTTTCTATGCCGTAATTATTCGTTATCGGGTTGCTTTGTTTCTTCAACCTTTTCGGGCGACACAATCTTCGGCAGTTTGAGACCCGCCATAGAATACATATCGTCGAGGGGAGGGAGCGACTTTAACATTCCGGAAAGGAAGTTGGCTGTCGCCGTCTTGCCGTCAGCGCTCTGTCCGTTGTCCCAGACGGTAACTTTGTCTATTTTAAGGTTCTTGATTGCTTCAACCTGCGTTGCCACAAGGTTTTCGAGCTTATCGGCTATGAGCAGGCGAACCGCCTCGTCGGAAGTACCCGCGGCTTTGACAAGCTGTGCCATACCGTCAGCCTGTTTGGAAAGCGTTTCGTACACGCCGCGCGCCTCGGCTTCCATTTTTGCGAAAATAGCGTCCGCTTCGCCGCGCGCGCGTCTTCTTATATTTTCCGCTTCCGCGTCGGCTTCAATTTCGATTTTTCTTTTCTGTATTTCGGAAGCTACGATTATATCGGCTTCCTTGGTTGCCTTTTCACGCGTAGCGCGCGCTATTTCGGCTTCTTTCTCCGCGGCATAGCTCTCTTCTTTCGCCTTTGCCGCCTGTACGTTTTCCGCGGCTACCGCAAGTTTCATTGCTTCCGCTTCGCGCTGACGAAGCAATGCTTTCGATTGAGCTATATCGGCTTTGGCTTTGTTTTCGCCCTCGATTGCTTTACTTTCGGCGTCGGCAACGTTGATACGCTGCTGCATCTGCGCGTTTGCTTCGCCTATTGCACCCTTTCTGTTTTCTTCCGCAACGGAGATTTTCGCGTCGTTAATAGCTTTTGCCGCCGCTTCTTTACCGAGAGCGATTATGTATCCGCTTTCGTCCGAAATATCCGTTACGTTGACGTTTATCAGTCTTAAACCGAGTTTTTTGAGTTCGCCTTCCACGTTGCGGGAAATCGCTTCGAGGAATTTGTCGCGGTCCGTGTTAATCTCTTCGATGTCCATCGTAGCGATTACAAGACGGAGCTGTCCGAATATGATGTCTTTTGCGAGTTCGGAAATATCTTTGAGCTGTAATCCCAAAAGTCTTTCCGCCGCGTTCTGCATAATCGCGGGGTCCGTCGAAACGCCGACGGTGAAAATCGACGGAACGTCGATACGAATGTTCTGTTTGGAAAGCGCGCTCTTCAAGTCAACCGAAATGGAGAGGGGAGTCAAGTCGAGGAACGTATAGGACTGTATGAACGGCCATATGAACGCCGCGCCGCCGTGTATACATTTCGCACTGCGGTAAGTTCCGTCTTTATTGGGCGAAATTTTACCGTAAATAACCATTATTTTGTCCGAAGGACACTTCTTGTACCTTACGAGGGTAACGAGTAACAGCATTGCGAGAACGAGAACCACAACCACGATAAGTATTACGGCGATTGTTCCCGCAGAGCCTGCCAACAAATTTTTCATTTTCTTCTCCTAAAAAATTATTTCACGAATTAAAACGTTCGTTGAATTTGAATTGAGTTTATTCTTTGCTTATTCTGCTTACCACGGTGCATTCGTTTTCCGCGGCTACGATTTCCACCGTTTCGTCAACGGCAAGTCTTTCTTCGCCCTCGGTAACGGCGTCAAGTTCCATAAACTTGCCCTGCGCGTTCAAGGTTATTTTACCGCGCCCGCTCCTCGAAGGGGGAACGGAAACATAGACGGTGGCGTGCTGACCGACGAGCTTCTGCATCTGTACCGCGCCGTTGCACTGCAATTTGAGCATTGCCCTTATAGTGAATATAACCACTGCCATCGCGGCGCCGCCTGCGATAACGGCTACTATCACCGAAAGCCACTGCAATTTTTCGGACGCAAGCGCGCAGGTGAGAAGTCCCGCCCAACAGCCTACCGCAAAAAACGCGGTAATGCTTTTGACTGTAAAAATAGAAACTCCCGAATCGCTGTCCACGTCTATATCCCCGTCGCCGTCTATATCGACGTCGCCGCCGAACGAAGACAGGCACAAAAGTATAATCTGTACTATCAGAAATACCGTCGCCGCTATACCCAGCCACAGATATACGTGTTCCATTACCGAAAGATTTTCAAACCATTCTTTCATTTATTTATCTCCTTTACATAATATTATATAAACCTGTGTACGTTAATATAAACATTATTCGATAAAATTTTATCGAATGACCCATAATCCGACTTATTACAGTATATATATTATAAAACTTTTTTCGGCAATGTCAATAGGGTATTTGTGGCAGTATTTGCAGCGGTTTTGCCGCCTTATATTAAAGCTATGCCGCGTTTTACCTTTAAATAGCAGAATAGGTGCAACCTGTAAAACAGCTGTTTGTGAAAATATATTGACAAAACGCATATTTGTAATGTATTATAGCATTGAGATAAAATACGATTTTACTATCAGAGAGGTATGATATGGGAAAGTTACGTTCGGAGAGAGAAAGACGATTACAAAGGAAACTCATCCCGCTTAATATCGTAATATGTTTGATTTCCATTGCGGCGGCGGTATCTTTGTTCCTTTTCCCTTTCGTAAAAGTAGATATAGGTAAAATTCTTCGCAACGGCGATACCGTCGCGTTTGTGGAGAATAAAGTGGAAAATATGGTAGGCGAAAGTTTGGAAAATGCGGAAGCGGGCACAGTGGACTTTGCCCCTGTCGTTTCGGCGATTGTGGCAAACGTGCTCAGTACCGCAAAAGGCGAAGTTTCCGTTTCGGCTTTCAATGCAAGCAAAGTTGCGTTTTACAAGGGCGAAAACAAGACGGAACAGGTGCTCAATCAACTGCTGTATGCCGACGACGGACTTGTCAATAATCTTATAAACAGCGTTGCGGACGGCGTGGTTGCTCTGTTCGATACGGACGGCGAGGGCGGCGGAATAGTCGAGGAGATGATTGTTTCCACAATCGCGGTTTCGCTTGCGGCAGACCTTCCCGAGGAAGCGGCGGCAAAAGTGAATAAGGATACGCTTCCCGCGCTTACGGACAAATTCCGTGAAATGAACGGGGTGGAAAACAGAGAGCAGGCGGAAGTAGTCGCAAACGGATTTACCGATTCGCTCGGCGCAGTTTTCGGCGATGTGTACGATATTGAGCAGAGCCGCGGCGAAATAGTGAACTTCGTGCTCGAACTGTACGACGATACGCTCAAAGAAATCGCAGACAAAGAGGGCGAAACCTTTTCGGTAGAGGCAATGGTAAGCGTTGCCGTTTCCAAGAACGTAGATTTAAATAAATTCAATCTTTCCGAAATTCTTTCGGGACTTATAAAGAAATCGAATAATGAAGAAACCGCAAGCCTTGCTTCGTATTCGGTTGCCGAAGGCGAAGAAGACGGAACGGGAATCGGAACAGAAGGAGAGCAAGGCGGAGAAACGGGCGGAACCGAAGAAGGCGGTGAAAGCGGCGGCGAGAACGAAAGCGGAGATAAGCTGATATGCACCAACTACGGCGAAATTTTAACGGCAATGGGATTGGGCGCAGACGATATAGACGAACTCAAAGAAACGCTCCGCGCGGACATAAGAATGGCTGTGGATAACGCCGTCGAACCTTATACAAAGTACATAAATTATTACGGTTATATATTCTACGGAATGCTTGCATTCATAGTTCCCTGGTTGATTCTGTTCCTGTTCTCGTTCTTCCATATGCTCGCTAAAAACAAGCGGTTTATGATGTGGTACGTAAAACTTTACAGCTTTTTGCCCTGCCTTGTTTTCTTTATCGCGCCCAAGGTTGCGCCGTGGATACTCGATAAATTTGCACCCAACGTGCTTAGCGGCGACAAAGGACCTTTGATTAAGGCGGCGCTTACGGGCGTCTCTTCATACACTTATATAAGCGGTATCTGTTATCTGCTCTTATGGCTGTTCTCTATTTGCTGGGCGTTCCCCATCAAACATAAAATACGTAAGGAGCGCAAAGCATGCAAGCGCGCCGCAAGGGGCGGCGGTGTTCCGCAACCCCAAACTTACGGGGCGCCCGCCGACGGAACATACGGTAACGCTTACGGCGGAAGCGAATATGGCGACAGTTACGGCAACGGCGGTTACGGCGGATACGATAACAACTACGGTTACGGCAGTCCTTACGGCGGTTACGATGATTACAGCAGTTATGACGGCGGCTTTGACGAACCGTATACGGGCGGTTACGGCGTGTTCGACGACTATGCGGGTTACGGCTCATACGATAGCTACGGAAGCGATTACGACGATTACGGAAGCGGTTACGGCAGTTCCTACGGTTATGACGATGACGACGATTATTGATAGGATAAAATAAAAAAGAAGAGGCGTTTGCATTTTGCAAACGCCTTTTTAAGTTATGTATTAGATTATTACGCCGCGGCGTAGCCGAGCGCGTCGAGACGGTCTGCCGTGTCGGGATGAGTCTGGAACATAAGATTGAATTTACTTGTTCTTTGACGGCTTCCGTCTAGAACGCTTAAAAACATCGAAAGCTGTTCGCCGTAACCGATATCGTCCGCAAAACCGTCGGCTTGAAATTCGGCTTTGCGCGAAGCAAGGTTAACGCAAAGAACGCCTAAAAGAGACCAAAGTTTAAAGAGTCCCAAAATTATGATATTTATTAAAAAGTTTAATATAATTCCGATTAAACGTACTAAGTCGTTTCTGGCGTCCACAAGCGCGCCGACTATACTGTAAGCTACCATGCATATAAACGTCATAAAGATAGTTATGATACTGTTTGAAACGTTTATGCCGAGTTTTAAATCGCTGTCGCCGTGCGCTATGTGCCCGAGTTCGTGCGCGAGCACGCCTTTGAGGTATTCGGGATGCGCGGAAAGTATGCCGTGTGTTAAAACTACCGTCCTGTGTCCGAGCGCGAAAGCGTTAATATCGTTCGAGGGCGTATAGTACAGCGTCACTTTGCGGCTGATGCCGCGGCTGAACGCCATTGCCTGCGCTTTTACTTCGTCGAAAACTTCGTTTGCCGTCTGCCATAAATCGTAAAACGCGTCGTCGGGTTTTTTCTTTACGTTGTTCCTGAGTCTCCAAAATGCTTCTCCCATAGGAGTAAGCGAAACGAATATGAAAAACGTATTTACGCCGAGTCCTATTAGTCCGAGTATAATCCTGTTTCGCCCTTCGTCGGCGACGATTTCAAAAGGCAAAATATAGAAGATGAAAAACACGAACACCGCGTTTGCCAAAAAGTAGAGGGTGGGCAAAAAATTTCGGGGTCTGAAAAGAGATTTAAAAAAACTCAGTACGTACATATCAGTTCCTCTTATGTTTCTTTATAAAATTTATATTGATATTTGTCCTTTTCGGTAACGGGGCGAATTACCCTGCAAGGATTGCCCGCCGCTACCGTTCCCGACGGAATATCCCTGTTTACTACGCTGCCTGCGCCTATTACAACATTGTCTCCGATAGTAACGCCGGGAAGAACGGTAACGTTCGCGCCGAGCCAGACATCGTTGCCTATTTTAACGGGCAAAGCAATTTCTAATCCCTCTGCACGCTGTTCTGCGTCGATAGGGTGTCCCGCCGTGGTAATGCAACAATTCGGCGCAATAAACACGTTGTCGCCCGCGATAACTTTCGCTTCGTCCAAAACCACGAGATTGTGGTTGGAATAAAAGTTTTTGCCGACGGTTATGTTATATCCCAAGTCGCACCAGAAAGGCGGCGTAATTACCGCTGTGGCGTTTTCGTCGTTTATAAGTTTTTTTAAAATTCTGCGCTGTCCTTGCGTATCAGAGGGGCGCAGGGAGTTGTATTCGAAACATAAGTCCTTGCACGCCGCGCGTCCGTTTACGAGTTTTTCCGTATAGGGGTTGTATAAAAAACCCGCTTCCGCTTTTTCTTCTTCCGTCATATTTCGCCTCACAATATTCAAATAGTAACTATTTACAACTTTTTACGCAAATAAATCATATCTTTTAAAGTTACGCCGCCCTCTGTAATGGGTTTTGCGTAATTGTCCGTGAAAAAGTTTTCAACTACGTGCGACTTCTCGAATCCGCATTTATTGTAGAAAGGAACGGTTAAAGGACTGTCGCCCGTTCCGACTTGTATAACCGAATAACTTTTTTTATATTTTTTACAGATAAATTCAATAAGTTTTTTTCCGTAACCGCGTTTCCTGTATTGCGGAAGCACGGCTAAATTTTTAATTTCCAGAACGCCGCCGCCTTCGTCCGTAACCAATATTTCGCCCTTTACCCCGTTTTCGTCCAATACGAACATTGTGCCGCGTTCAAGATACTTTTCTACCATATCGGCTTGTTCGTCGGCGAGAAGTAGCAAGGGGAAATACATTCTCTTGTCGCGGACTATGTAAATGCGGGTTTTAAGCCGAAACTCCAACTGCAAATCGCAAGGCTCTTTATTTACGTGCGCTTCGTTCTGTTCTTCCGCAGGAACGCAACCGTATTTTTCGTAAGCCGCAATGCTTTCTTTTGCCGAGTGTGCGGATATATACAGCTTTTCCGCGCCGAAGACGGTAGCTTCTCCGCAAGTCAGCTCGAATAGTTTTTTCCCTATGCCGAGCCTGCGGAAAGGCTTCGAAACGTAAAATTCCGCTAAGTCTGCGTACTGTTTTTTGCTCCCGAAGAGTTCGTCGGAAAGCAGTGAAAAACCTATTATTTCGCCGTCGTTTACCGCCGCAAACGCAGTCCAACCGCGTTTTACGCTTTCACGGATTTCGGCGGCGAGCGCACGCCGTTCGGATAGTTCGCGTGTTTCGGTGTAATATTTGGGCAACAGCGCGTATACGCCGTCTTTTTTCTGCCAGCATTGCGTTACGGTTTGCCCGAAGTCGAAACCGTCGAGCGAGCGTTCGTTAAAGTTGTATTCGTTTATTTTTATGTAAGTCGCCGAAAAGTTTTTACACATACAATAATTTTAGCAAATAACGGCGGGAAAATCAATAGTAAATTCGTCAGTCAATAAATTCTACTTTGCCGCTGTCGGTGCGGTATACCGCGCCCATTATTTTGGTATCGGGATAACTTTCCCCGAACTCGCGTATAATTTCTTCGACTTCGGCGTTAACGTTTAATCTGCACGCCTCGCAGTCGTCGCGCTCTTCGCGTATGGCAAGCCGTATTTTATCGGTTATCATTTTCATGCGCCCTGCGGCGCCGCCCTTTATGGCGGCGTTAACCGCTCCGCAAGCCGTATGCCCCAAAACGAGTACAAGGGGAGTATGCAGGCGCGAAAGCGCGTATTCTATACTGCCGAGCGCCGCGCCGTCAGTCACGTTGCCTGCCGCGCGTATTACGAACAGTTCGCCTATGCCCGCGGAGAATATGCTTTCGGGAATTACTCGGGAATCGGAACAGGTAATAATCACTGCGTAAGGATATTGTCCGTCGCGGAACCGCGCCAATCTGGTTTCGGGCGAAACGTCGCCGAGACTGTTTTTTGCGTTAAGGAATTTTTTATTGCCCTCTTTAAGTTTTTTCAGGCTTATTTCCCAAATTCGTCCAAAGTCTTATTTCATATGCTTCTCCTTTGAATTATAAGTTTTGTTCTTCTTTTTTATTTGTTTTTTTGTTAAAAAGCCAGGAAACGAAAATCAGTACAAGTCCTACGCCCAAAACCGCGTGGAACAAACCCGAAATTCCCGCAAGCGCGCCGTTCGCTCCGTCGGACAATTCGTAGACGATTTTGTCCGATTTAATAAGAATATCTATAATTCCGCGCGCCGTCATCATAAGTCCCGCGCCGAGCACGCCCGCGCAATAAACGTTAAACGCCCATTTGAACAGCTTTTCGTTGCGTCCGCCGTTTTTTTCGTTGACAAGTCCTATAATAAGCGTAAACGTTACGCCCAAGACAAGGAAGTGCGTATGTACAAGACCGAGGGGAGAATACGTGTTTACGACGCCGTACGCTTTGGAAAATTCCCTGTAAAACACGCCGAAGATAATTCCCAAAGCTAAAAACACTGCCGAATATTTAATATATTTTTTCATAAATTTATCCTTTGGGCAAAACCCTTAATTATATTTCATTAGTTTCGAAGTTGCCGTCTGTATAATTAGCGGCGGCTTTTGCGGTAAAATTCAATACTGCATTATTTTATATCGTACAATGTTTCAATACTGCAACCGACACGTTCATAGTAGTTTAACATTTCTGGAATTTTCTTTTTATCATAACTCGTAATACAGTCGGATAGTACGTGAACGGTAAAGCCGTTCTTTGTCATATTATAGCAAGTGGATTTCACGCAAGCAACGGCATCTGCGCCTGCCACGTAAAATTCGTTAATCGCGTTCTCGCTGATAAAAGCGGCAAAATCTTCGCTTGACAACGCATTGCCTTTGCTTTTTACGAATATGTTATCCGAAACGACTTTCATATCGGGGACCAATTCCGCCCCGCGCGTGTTTGGTTTAAACGTACGGGTTAATGCCGATAAGTTGTTATGTTTTATATAGACGATATGAAGTTCGTTTTCCATAGCGCGAACTACTGCGGCGTTTATATTATCGATTATTTCTTTATAGTTTTTCGTAATATCGTTCTGGATATCAATTACTACCAACGCTTTATTCTGCATTTATATTTACCGCACTTTTTATTTTTTGTAAATTCATTATATCACGGTTTGCAGTTTAATTTCAATCAAATAGAACAAGTAAAATTGAATCTATAAATTGCATATAATAATCGTGGTATTTCTATAAGGAATATCACGATTTATTATGAAAACAAGCGAAGCGATTTCAAAGCGTATCGAGGAGATATGTAAAGAAAAAGATAAAAATATATGTAAGGCGTGTTTAAGCGGAGGGAAATCGCATTCTGCTTTGTACGACTTGATAAAAGGTAGAACAAAGTGTCCGAAAGTAACGACTGTGTACATCTTCTGTGGAGACGCGGGCATTACTTTATCCGAGTTTTTCGCCAAAGATTACTTTAATAATTTAGAGAATGATGATTAAAAAACGCCGAGATTCTAAAAAGATTTTCGGCTTTATTAATTGCTTTACAAAAAGTAATAGTAAATCGATTAAAATAAAAACAAGTGCCCGAACACTTTTAAATTTGAGTGTTCGGGCACTTGTATAGTTGGTGGAGCAGAGAAAACCTAAAACGAATTTTATAGAATAAGGGTTTACATAATAACTTCATTATGTTATAATAGATAATAAAAAAAACGGTTATCCATAAACAAGAAGGCGGTTATTGGAATGAAATTATTTATTTCATATAAAGGTGAGGATTTTGGCGAAGTTCAAGAAACTATCGAACAGTTTCGTAACATTTCTCCCGATATACAAATTTCCACTTTACGAATATCTAAGCATTGGAAAAGATTGGCAAAAAAATATATTTCAAACGCGGATTTCGTAATTTATTTAGCGGGTTATAAGTATAGTGATAATATTAATTGGGAAATAGAAACGGCAATTAAATATGGACATAAGATTCACTGTGTAAAATTGAACAAAGATGTAGTTCTTAATGACAAATTGTTTACAACAGATAAGTTCGATGATTCAATAAAAATACCCAAAGTTGTCTTGTATGATTCATTATTTGAGCTAATTTCTATGATTCGGGGAGATAGTGCATATTTACATAATAAATTATTTGAAAATAATTTAGACAATAATGAATTGTTGATGGAACAATATAAAGTTATGCTCTCAACTTCAGAGTCGTTAATAGAGCGTAGACAGAAATTAACAACTACATATTTATCCATTTTTAGTGCGTTGCTACCTGTTATTTGCGCGATGCTTTCTTTCTCGTTTTTCTATTTATATTTTGGCGCTGTTTTAATATCAATTATATGTATAATCCTGTGTTTTTCTTGGCGGAGTACGATTATTTCTTATGGCAAATCTAATAGAGCAAAATTTGCAATCTTGGAAGAGATAGAAAGTAAATTACCCGCTACAATGTTCTCTTCAGAATGGTTTGCATTAAAAAAGATTACAACGAAATATAAGTCATTTACTAATAGAGAAACCATAATCCCCATTATTTTTGTCGCTATTTATACTGTTTTACTATCCATTTCAATCATTTTACTTATTCTTAATTTTCTTAAAACATAATACGAAAAGCCATATTTGTTTAATTCTATTTATAATATATTTAAACGTAAAACCCGAAACGAACATCCGTTTCGGGTTTTACTTGGTGGAAAATTGTTGACCTACATCGAACCGAAGAACTAAAAAAGTAATTATTATCATATCAAGTTTAATTTGCAATTTCAGTATTCTCTTCTTTGCGGCTTTTAATTGATTTTATTAGCCTTTTGATAAGCATAACAACGATATTGAAAATGACTGCTGATACAATAGATACGGCAAAAACAATTAAATAAATAGCCCATATTTCAAGACCGCCGACATATTCCAACAGAGTTATTATTACGGGGTGAAACAAATATATTGCTAACGATAAACTGCCGAGATAACCGAACGCTTTATTTACCTTTGAATTTGTAACAGCTACGCCCTTGCCTGCAAACGTAATCGAGATTGCAACAAATATACATACTACGGCGACAACCATACAAACGGGTTCCAAACTTTTATTTATAGGAATAAAACCGAGAATTATCGGTGCACAATAACAAATCATTTCAACAACTTTCAAAATTACCGACGGTGCGGCTTTTAAGTCTTTTTTTGTTATGACGGTAGAAAGATAATAAGTAAACATACCTACGCACATTTCGCCCCAAGCTCTTAAATCATAGACAAAAGTCGTTGTCAATGCCCAATTCGTACAAAGTCCATAAATAACAGCTATAACGCCTAAAACGCCAAGCAAAATAGGAATTACTAAAATTCCTTTCTTGATTTTCTTTCTTAACAGCAATGCAACGGGTACTATAAACAGCATACATAAGAGCATTGACGACAAATACCATTCAGGAACGATGAGCGCGCTTGCATAGGCGTTCGTCCATACGCCGCCCATTTGCACTAAAAATATACTCGGCAAGCCGTTCAGAATTATATTGCCAGAATTAGCAAAATTATAAGTCAATAATACGACAATAATTACTATAATAGCCGTTAAATGCGTGGGTAAAATTCCTTTAATCTTATTACCCATAAAACGGCAACTTTCAAGCGCAGGGTTATAATTTTCCTTTGCGCTTATTTTTTCAATAGACCTTGCAAGGAAATAACCCGAAATCAGAAAGAAGAACTCAACGGCAAGTGCGCCGTTCTCAAAAAAATTTATGTCGTCGCCTAAAAAAGTCATTTGAATATGATAGCCGACAACTAAAATACTGAATAGAAATCTCGCCAATTCAACTAAATTGTTTCTTTTAGTCATTTTAGCCTCCGTAAAAAAAAGCGTGTTCCATTGAGAAACACGCCGAAAAACGCACCTCTCAATGTTGCGATACATTTCCCTATAATCAAGGTGAGAGAGTACATTTTTACCTATACTGCTCCCTGATTAAGGGTATTCAAATGTATCGCACAATTACTATACCACATTTTACGACTTAAAGCAATCATTTTCATACTGCAAAACTAAAATGGCACTGTGGCGGGTACTTGAATAAACAAGCGCGCCGCTTCGCGGCGCGGACAAGCACCCGCCACCGCCGAAACAAAACCGAATAAAGGTAAACCGATACCACCGCCAAAAAGCAAGAACGGCAACGAAAAATCGGGGTTTAGTACGCAGATTTTTTGCTCAAATAAATAAAAGAAAAAAGGTTGAGCAAATATTGTGTTCAACCTTTAATGATAATGGTGGAGTTGCCCCTTCCAAATCCGAACTCAATTCTTCTTCCAATTCTGCCAAAGATACCGATTTTGTACCGTCTTTGTAGTTGAAAGCGAACACTATTTTGTCGTCGTAGAGGTAGATGCTGTTCACGAAAGTGTCTATAAGCCGCTTTCTACTCTCTAAATCGTTGACATTTATCTTGCGGTATTTCTCTATGTAGTAAATGATATGCTCTTTCGTTATTTCGGGTTTTTGTAGTTGTTCGCTGTAAATTGCCGTTTCGATTTCCGCTTTCGTTTGTTCCAAATCGTCAAGCCGTTTCTTTGCCGACGCATTAAATAAACCTTGTTGTATTGCGTCGAGAATGTTATTGATATATCCGTCAACCTCTTTGAGCTTTGCTTGCAACTGCGGAATTTTCGTGTTCTCTTGCGAAAGTAAACCTAATATTCTCTCGGCTATCGTGTCTATCAATTCGTCGTCCATTACTATCTTCATAGTGTAGTTGACGACCAAATCTTCTATCCATTCTTTCTTAACGGCTTTCTTATCACAACCCTTGCGGCGTTTCGCAGTAGCGCACTTGTAATAGTGGTGTACTACGCCGGTTTTGCTCGTTCCGCACTCTACAACCATAAACGCGCCACATTTACCACACTTCAATTTTGTGGATAAAATATAATCGTCCTCGGCTTTGTGCCTTGCAGGTGCTTTTTGATTTTTAAGCATTTTCTTTTGAACGCGCTCAAACAGTTCTTCCGAAATGATTGCAGGGAAGGCGTTGGGATGGATAATATCGCGGAAGCGGTATTCGCCCAAGTACCTACGATTCTTTAACATATGGTGAATGATATTCAAAGTAATGCGGTTGCCGTACTTCGATTTCACGCCACGCAAAGTCATATCTTTGGCAATTGCTGTCATTGTTTCGCCGTCGGCATAGCGAGTAAATACTTCTACAACGATAGGCGCGCTTTCTTCGTCGATTGCAAGATTCTTTTCTTTTGTAAGCACATAGCCGATAGGAATACTGCCGCCGTTGAGTTTACCTTTTAAGGCGTTCTCGGTAAGACCGCGATTTATCTTTTCGGCAAGTTCTACCGAATAGTATTCTGCATAGCCCTCAAGCATCGCCTCAAGTATTATACCTTCCGAACCTTCGCTTATGTGTTCCTTTGCCGAAACAACTTTCACGCCGTTCTTTTTGAGAATATTTTTATAGTGTGCGCTGTCGTAACGGTTTCGGGCAAAGCGATCCACTTTCCAAACAATGACCGTATCAAAAATTTTGCGGTAACTGTCTTTAATCATCTTTTGAAAATTCGGACGATTGTCCGTCTTTGCCGACAAAGCGCGGTCTATGTATTCGCCAATGATAGTAATATCGTTCTTCTCGGCAAATTCCTTGCACTCGCGGAGTTGTCCTTCGATACTTTCTTCGCGCTGATTGTCCGAACTGTATCTTGCGTAAATGACTGATCTCATTATTTTTGTTCCTTTAACATATTAAGTAGAGTTTCTTTCAACTTTGCATTTGCAGGGGAAGAAGGTTCAAAACACATCTCAACAAACGCTTGCATTTGCTCGTTGTCTTGCCAAACCTTCGGCTGAAAATCGTAGAGCTTTCCTTGTGGACTATCACAGCGACCATAGATATAGTCAAGCGATACGTCGAAGTAGTCCGCATACCACAAAAGAATATCACTCGGTACTTCCGACTGACTATTCTCATAGCGGTTGACTGCCGACTGCGCCATTTTGCCGTGCGCATTTGCTAACTTTGCTTGCGATACCTTTGTATTCTCTCGCAGAGCTTTTAATCGTTGACCTATAACTTTATTCATTAAACCACCTCGAAATATATTATAACACGGTATATGTATAATGTCAATATATTTTATGTGTTAAAATAAAACATTCGACAAAACTTTCTAAAAATCGCAAACATTTGTTTTAATAATCTATTGACTTGCCACTTCCGTTGTGATAAAATACATAGCATACCACGACAGTGTAATGGGTGCTATTGTACCCTTCGGGGTAGAAGTTCCGCAATGAGCTTTGCTCATAGAATGCGGAAGGTTTTGGGCGGTTTAACCGCCTGTGCCTTAGCTTACGGATAGAGCGTAAGTTTTTTAGTTATACGCAAAAATTCGTGAGCCGTGATAGGCTTTTATTGTCGTACAGTTTTGTATGACAATGAGTGCAGCCGGAGTTATCCGAGATCTCTTTAAGAGTGCGAAAGTCGGATAGCGTTGATGGTCTATTTTGTGTTACAAATTTTTCGGTTAAGGAGTATCTTTTGAGCTAACAACAATCTTACAATCTCATAGAATGGCTAACCACCATAGAGCAATTAAGAGTTGCTAAATACGGTTGAAGTCGGTGATACGTTAAGCGTTCAGCGGCTTTTTGGTACAATAAAAGCGTAAATGCGAGAGTCGGAAAAGGGATTCACATTTGCG
>CAMXOH010000029.1 GCA_947245485.1 uncultured Clostridia bacterium
CAAAGACAGAGCGCGGTAAAGCAATGCGCAAAGCAATATGCGATAAGTTCAATTTCGAATCGCTTGAATTTCAGTCAATCGAGGGACTTATCGAGGCAATCGGTATCGAACCCTGTAAACTCTGCACATATTGCTGGACGGGTAAAGAATAATAAAACGGAGGAATTAAAATGGCAATTTCTTATAAAGATAGCGGCGTTGACGTGGAAAGAGGTTACGAAGCCGTAAAATTAATGAAAGAACACGTAAAATCGACTTACACCGAAGGCGTTCTCGGCGATTTGGGTTCGTTCGGCGGCTTCTTCGAACTTCCCAAAAAAATCAAACGCCCCGTGCTCGTTTCGGGTACGGACGGAGTGGGAACTAAACTTAAATATGCGATTATAGCGGATAAGCACGATACAATCGGTATCGACGCCGTTGCAATGTGCGTAAACGATATTGTTTGTCAGGGTGCAAAACCTCTGTTTTTCCTTGATTATTTTGCAACGGGAAGTTTAAGTCCAGAAAAAGTCGCAACGGTTGTTTCGGGTGTTGCGAAAGGTTGCAAACTCGCAGGTGCGGCGCTCATAGGCGGTGAAACGGCTGAAATGCCCGGTTTCTATCCCGACGGTGATTACGATATTGCGGGTTTTGCAGTAGGCATAGTCGATAAGAAAAAAATTATAAACGGTTCGGATATAAGAAAGGGCGACGTTCTTATAGGACTTAAATCGAGCGGTATTCACTCGAACGGATATTCGCTTGTAAGAAAGCTCTTCGGCGAAAATTTGGCTACGCTTAAAAAGTACGACGAAGAACTCGGCGAAAGTCCGCTTAGCGTTCTTCTTACGCCTACGAGAATATACGTAAACAGCATACTTGCGCTTATCGAAAAGGTTTACGTTAAAGGTATAGCGCATATTACGGGCGGCGGATTTATCGAAAATATTCCGAGAATTTTCCCCAAGGGAATAGGTTGCGAAATAGATTTGAATTCATACGAAGTTCCCGCCGTATTCAAAGTAATGCAGGAGCGCGCTTCGCTTTCCGACGAACAGATGTACAATACTTTCAATATGGGAATAGGTATGGTAGTCTGCGTAAGAGAACCCGACGTCGATGCGGCGATTAAGCAGTTGCAGTATACGGGCGAGGAGTGCGTAGTGCTCGGAAGAACGGTAAGAGGAAGCGGAGTTAAATTTATATGAAAAAACGTATAGCCGTTTTCGCTTCTGGCGGCGGCACGGATTTTCAGTCCGTAATAGATGCAAACGAGAGAGAGAAGTTTTGCGAAATAGCTTATCTTATTGCGTCCAAAGACGGTATCGGCGCTATTGAACGCGCACAGAAACACGGTATCGCGACCGCAGTATTTTCGAAAGAAAATTATCCCGATATAGAAAAATTATATTCGGAACTCGCATATCTTTTGAATATGCACCGCGTTGATTACATAGTGCTTGCTGGATGGCTTAAAATTATTCCGCAAAGTTTTATCGCGGCTTTCGGCGAACGGATAATAAATATTCATCCTTCGCTCATTCCTTCGTTCTGCGGCGCGGGATTTTACGGTTTGAAAGTCCATAAAGCGGTTTTAGATTACGGCGCAAAGGTAACGGGTTGCACCGTGCATTTCGTCAACGAAATTCCGGACGGCGGAGCGATAATCGCACAGAGCGCGGTAGAAGTAAAAGACGGCGACACGCCCGAAAGTTTGCAAAAACGCGTTTTGGAAAAGGAACACGAGCTGTTGCCTTATTGCGTTAAAAAACTTTGCGATGGTAAAATCGAACTTAACGGCAGAAACGTGCGCATTTACGACTGATTTGTGCGTCATGAATTTACAAAATAAAAATATTTAAGTATTTAAAAAGAAGAGGGTTATTATGATAATGAAGAAGAGAGCGCTTGTGAGCGTTTCCGACAAAGCGGGAGTCGTGGATTTCTGTAAAGGACTTGTCGAAAACGGATTTGAAATAATATCGACGGGCGGTACCGCAAAAGCGTTACAACAAGCGGGACTGAAAGTAATAGGCATATCCGATATTACGGGTTTTCCCGAATGCCTTGACGGAAGGGTAAAAACTCTTCATCCCAACGTACATGCGGGATTGCTTGCTATGCGTTCAAATCTCGAACATATGCGCCAACTCGAAAGTCTTAATATAAACACCATAGATATAGTTTGCGTAAACCTCTATCCTTTTAAAGCTACTTTGGAAAGCGGAGCAGATTTCGCGACTTGTATTGAAAATATAGATATAGGCGGACCTACAATGCTCAGGGCTGCCGCGAAAAACTATCAGGACGTGGCGGTTATCGTAGACCCCGCCGATTACGGAAAAGTTCTCGAAGAACTGAAAAACGGCGGAGTTACGCTTGAAACTAAAAAATTGCTTCAATACAAAGTGTTCGCCCATACCGCAGTGTACGACAGTCTTATTTCTAATTATCTCGCATCTCAACTCGGTATCACTTTTCCCGACGAGGTTACTTTTGCGTATAAAAAAGCGCAGGATATGCGCTACGGCGAAAATCCCCAACAGCAGGCGGTTTTTTATAACGAACAGATTATCCGAAAGGGTTCTCTTTCGTCTGCAAAACAGCTTTGGGGCAAAGAACTTTCCTATAACAACATCAACGACGCTAACGGCGCGCTCGAACTTCTGAAAGAATTCGGTTCGACTCCCGCAGTGGTTGCGTGCAAACACGCTAATCCTTGCGGCGTCGGCACGGGCGAAAGCATATACGAAGCGTATATGCGCGCTTATAATTCCGACCCTGTTTCGGTATTCGGCGGAATACTTGCAATTAACGGTACGGTAGATAAGGATACGGCAACCGAGATAAATAAAATTTTTATCGAAATTGTTATGGCGCCCGATTACACGGAAGAGGCGTTGCAAATTCTCGAAGCAAAGAAAAATATCCGTCTTTTGAAAATCGACGAAATATCGACAAGACGCGAAAAATCGGCTTTCGATATGAAAAAAGTTTACGGCGGACTGCTCGTACAGCAGTATGACGAAAGTCTGCTCAAAGATGAAAATACTGAGTTGTTCTCCAAAAAAGCCGAAATTCAAACCACGCAACTTGCGGACGGTAAGACTAAAACCGTTTACGGCTTGGGCGTAGTTACAGGGCGCGCGCCTACCAAAGAGGAAATCGAAGCGCTTATGTTTAACTGGAAAGTCGTTAAACATACGAAATCCAACGCCATTGTAATCGGCAAGAGCGGCAGAACGACGGGAATAGGAATGGGACAGACAAACCGCATTTGGGCGGCACAGCAGGCTATTTCGCATGCGGGCGAAGAGGCGAAAGGTTCGGTTATGGCTTCCGACGCGTTCTTCCCGTTTGCGGACTGCGTTGAGGAGTGCGTTAAGGCTGGCATAACCGCTATTATACAACCCGGCGGTTCGATAAGGGATAAAGATTCCGTAGACGCGTGCAACGCCGCGGGAATAGCTATGGTGTTTGTCGGCGACCGTCATTTCAAACATTAATATTTTTAACCGAAGAAATTTTTTGCGGAAGAGGTAGACGAATGAATGTGCTCGTAATTGGTAACGGCGGAAGAGAACACGCTATACTTTTGGCGCTGAGAAAGAGCAAGCGCGTCGAAAAACTTTACTGTATGAAAGGAAATGCGGGAACTGCCGAAATTGCCGAAAACGTGAACGTGGATTATATGAACGTTGAAGCGGTGAAAGAGTATGCCGCGGCGCATCCCGAAATAGATTATTACGTAGTGACGCCTGACGACCCGCTCTCGATAGGACTTGTGGATGCGCTCGAAGCAATGGGGAAACGCTGTTTCGGACCGAGAAAGAATGCGGCGATAATAGAGTCGAGCAAATCTTTTGCAAAAGAGCTTATGAAAAAATATAAAATTCCCACGGCGGAATCGGAAACGTTTGATAATTACGGCGACGCTTTGGAATACGTTCGTTCGAAAGGCGCGCCCATTGTATTAAAGGCGGACGGACTCGCGCTCGGAAAAGGCGTGCTTATATGCGAAACGCTCGAACAGGCGGAAGAGGGTTTAAAAGAAATAATGCTCGACAAAGCGTTCGGCTCGGCGGGCAATAAAATAGTCATAGAAGAATGTATGCGCGGACTTAAATACACCCCGGGCGAGGAAGTTTCGGTACTTGCGTTCACCGACGGTAAAACCATCGTTCCTATGATTACTTCGTGCGACCACAAACGCGCTAACGACGGCGACAAGGGACTTAATACGGGCGGTATGGGTACGTTTGCTCCCTGTCCGTTCTGGAACGAAAAACTTGAAAAACAGGTTCTTAAAACTATTATGCTCCCTACCGTAAAAGCGCTTAACGCCGAGGGAAGAACGTTTAAAGGCTGTCTTTATTTCGGACTTATGCGTACGGATAAGGGGATGAAAGTAGTGGAATATAATTCGCGCTTCGGCGACCCCGAAACGCAGGTTGTGCTTCCTATGCTGAAAACCGACTTGATGGATATATTCGAAGCGGTTACGGAAGAACGGCTTGCCGACGTTAAAATCGAGTGGGAGAGCGGCGCGTGCGTTTGCGTTGTTCTTGCAAGCGGCGGCTATCCGTTAAGTTATACAAAGGGTAAGGAAATTACTATCGGGGATATCGGCGACGCCGAACTTGTGCATGCGGGAACGGCTTTAAAAGACGGAAAACTCGTTACAAGCGGAGGCAGAGTGCTCGGCGTTGTGGCGAAAGGTAAAAATATAGAAGACGCGAGAAAAAAAGCGTATACGGCTGCCGGCAATGTGCAATGGGAAAATATGCACTACCGCAAAGATATAGGTTTGAAGTACAGCGAAGGCTGACGACAGAAAAAATACGGCATTACGCCCGATAAATAAAATATAACGGTATAAAAATGATTTATAGAATTTTTGTAGAGAAAAAAGATAATTTACAGGCAAAGAAAACCAAGCGGGATATCTGCAATCTTTTAAAAATATCCGTCGAATCTCTTCGCAGTTTCATAAGATACGACGTTGAGGGAATGACGGAAGAAGAGTTTTCTTCCGCAGTTTCGTGCGTGTTTTCCGAACCGCCCGTAGACAACGTTTATTACGAAGAGGTTGCGCTCGGCAACGACTATAAAGTTTTTGCCGTAGCCTACCTTACGGGACAGTACGACCAGCGCGCGGACAGCGCGGCGCAGTGCGTTCAGCTTCTCACGAGGAAGGAACGCCCTTTGATTAAATGCGCAACCGTTTACGCCGTAAAGGGAGTCAACGACGCCGAACTTAAACGCATTAAAAAGCATCTTATAAATCCCGTGGAAAGCGAGGAAGTCGGACTTGAAAAACCTGCTTCGCTCGTTCATGTTGCCGTGGCGGCGGACGACGTCAAAACGCTTGACGGATTTATAGATTATTCCGTTCAACAGCTTTCGGAATACCATGCGAATATGGGACTTGCAATGTCGTGTGCAGACCTTGCTTTCGTTCGAGATTATTTTAAAAGCGAAAAGCGCAACCCCACGGAAACGGAAATAAAAGTTATCGATACATATTGGTCCGACCATTGCCGTCATACGACTTTTGCTACCGAACTTAAAAATATTGAAGTTAACAGCGATAACGAGCATATAGGTAAAGCGCTCGGTTTATACCGCGGTTTATTTAACGAACTCTATAAAGAGAGAACCGACAAATATCCCTGCTTAATGGATATTGCCACGATAGCGGTAAAAAAACTTAAAAAAGAGGGTAAACTCGATAACCTTGACGAATCGGACGAAATAAACGCGTGCGCAATAAAAGTGGACGCGGTTCTTGACGGTAAAAAACAGAAGTATACCGTTATGTTCAAAAACGAAACGCACAATCACCCTACCGAAATAGAACCTTTCGGCGGCGCGGCAACCTGCCTTGGCGGCGCGATAAGAGACCCTCTTTCGGGCAGAACCTACGTCTTACAGTCGATGAGGGTAACGGGTTGCGCAGACCCCACCGAACCAATCGAAAACACTATCGAGGGAAAACTTCCCCAAAGGGTAATAACAAAGACGGCGGCGGCTGGTTTCTCTTCTTACGGCAACCAAATCGGGCTTGCCACAGGACAGGTTGAGGAGGTTTATCACCCCGGATATAAGGCAAAAAGGCTTGAAACGGGTTTCGTAGTCGGCGGTGCGAAGTCTGATATGATTTACCGTGAAAAACCTGCAAAGGGCGATTTGATTATCCTTTTAGGCGGCGAAACGGGAAGAGACGGTTGCGGCGGCGCTACCGGTTCTTCCAAAGCGCACGACGTAAAATCCGTTCAGACTTGCGGGGCGGAAGTACAGAAAGGTAACGCGCTAACCGAACGAAAACTTCAACGCCTGTTCCTTAACGGCGAAGCTACGAGAATGATAAAAAAATGCAACGACTTCGGTGCAGGCGGCGTTGCAGTTGCTATTGGCGAGCTTTCCGACGGACTTATAATTCAGCTTGATAAAGTTCCCAAAAAGTATGAGGGACTTTCGGGAACGGAGCTTGCTATATCCGAATCGCAGGAGCGTATGGCGGTAGTCGTTTCGGCGGAAAACGCCGCAAAATTCGCAGAGCTTGCGGCAGAAGAAAATTTAACCGCTACGGTTGTTGCCGAAGTTACGGGCGACAGAAGAATGATAATGTATCACAGGGGCAAGCCGATAGTAGATATATCGCGCGATTTCCTCGATACAAACGGTGTAAAGCAAGTAACCGACGCCGAAATTAACGATAACGTTACTAATTTCTTCGCTCATAAAGAAAATAAAAATTTCGGTTCCGCATTATTGGAAACGCTTTCGCAGTTCAACGTTTGTTCCAAAAAGGGACTTGCGGAAATGTTTGACTCTACAATAGGCGCAAAGTCCGTTTATATGCCTTTCGGCGGTAAAAATCAGCTTACGCCCGTTACCGCAATGGCGGCAAAATTAATGGGCGGCGAGACTGACGACTGTACGGTTTCCGCATACGGTTATAATCCCGAACTTATGTCCGATTCGCCGTTCACGGGCGCAATATATTCCATTGTTACCTCGGTTTCGAAAGTCGTTGCCGCAGGCGGTAAATTCGAGGACGTGCGACTTACCTTGCAGGAATTTTTCATGCGTCTTCGCGAAGACAAAAAGAGATGGGGCGTCCCGCTTTCCGCTCTTTTGGGCGCGCTCTACGCACAGCTCAATCTCGGACTCGGCGCAATAGGCGGCAAGGATTCTATGAGCGGCACGTTTGAAAATATCGACGTTCCGCCTACGCTGATTTCTTTCGCTCTTGCCCCCGCAAAGGCTTCCGCGCTGATTACAAACGTATTGAACCGCAAAGGCGAAAAACTTTATCTTTTGCCCATGCGTAAAGATAAAACGTATATTCCCGATTTCGAATACCTTAAAAAACTTTATACTGCGATAAACGACAATATTTTGAGCGGCAATATCGCTTTTGCGAGCGTTGTTGAAAAGGGCGGCGCGGCGGCGGCAGTCGCAAAAAGCTGTTTCGGCAACGGACTCGGATTTGATTTCAAGTGCGCGCGGGAATTGCTTTTTAACGAAAGTTACGGCGACGTAATAGTTTCGTTAAAAAATATTAACGGTTTGAACGGTATTGATAAAATAGAGCTCGGCGAAACTACGCTCGGCGGTTTCACTTGCAACGGTGTAATCGTTAGCTATGAAGAAGCGGAAAAAGCATATACGGGCAGACTTGACGGAGTGTTCCCCGCTACGGCGACGGCGGAAGGCAAAGTACCCGTATGCGATTATAATGCGAAGAACGTTAAAGTTTCGGCTGTAAAGGGCGTGGTAAAACCGAGAGTGTTTATTCCCGCATTCCCCGGAACTAACTGTGAGCTCGATACCGCGCGCGCGTTCCGTCTGGCGGGCGCCGAACCTGAAATTCTCGTAATCAAAAATCGTACTCCCGCAGATATAGAAGAAAGCGTGGAGGCGATTATAAAAGCTATCGACAGGGCGAATATCGTTGCGTTCCCGGGCGGCTTCTCGGGCGGCGACGAACCTGACGGTTCGGGCAAATTCATTGCGACAACTTTTAATAACCCTGCAATATCGGAAAGGATAATGAATCTTTTGAACAACCGCGACGGTCTTGTTCTCGGTATATGCAACGGTTTCCAAGCGCTTATTAAGCTCGGACTCGTGCCTTACGGCAAGGTGGTGCCGCTTACTGCGAATTCGCCCACGCTCACTTATAATAATATTTCACGCCACGTTTCTACTATGGTTAACGTCCGCGTGGCATCGAATTTAAGTCCATGGCTTTCCGCATGCGAAGTCGGCGGAGTGTATGCCGTTCCCGTTTCTCACGGCGAAGGTAAGATAGTCGCTCCCGAAAGCGAACTTGAAAAAATGCGCGTAAACGGACAGATTGCTACGCAGTATGTGGATTTAAACGGCAACCCTACTATGCAAAGTCCTTACAATCCCAACGGCAGTATGTATGCAATAGAGGGAATTACTTCTCCCGACGGCAGAGTTTTCGGTAAGATGGGACACAGCGAAAGAATAGGCGAGAATCTTTATAAAAATTATAACGGAAACTTCGATATGCGCATATTCGAAAGCGGCGTTAAGTATTTCAAATAAAGTATTTTGAGCTTTATTTAAAACTTTGAAATAAATTAAATCATTTAAAGGGATAAAATATGAGATGCATTTTTTGCGGTTATGAGGACAGTAAAGTTATAGACAGCCGTTCGGCGGACGAAGGCAGAACTATAAGAAGAAGGCGCGAATGTTCAAGTTGCGGCAAACGTTTTACTACCTATGAGACTATCGAAGATACGCCCGTGCTTGTAATTAAAAGCAACGGCGCGCGTCAGACGTTTGACCCGCAGAAAATTAAAAACGGCATCATTAAGTCGTGCGAGAAGCGCCCTGTATCGATTACGGCGATAGACGAAATAGTCGCCGCCGTTACCAAGCAGGTTTACAATTCGTTGGAGGCGGAAATATCTTCGAAATATATCGGCGAACTCGTTATGGAAGAATTGAAAAAACACGACGAAGTGGCGTACGTGCGGTATGCAAGCGTTTATCGCTCTTTTAAAGATATTTCAAGTTTTTTGGAAGAACTTCAAAGTATGATGGAAAATAAAAAATAAGGAAAATCAGACAGTGAAATTCACTGTCTGAATTTTTGCGGTAATACAACAATGCAAACAAAAAAAATCAGCGTCGGCGGCGTTATCGTCGGCGGCGGCGAAAGCGTTAAAATACAGTCTATGTGCACGACGAAAACTTCTTCTGTCGACGCTACCGTAAAACAGATACTCGAACTCGAAAAGGCGGGTTGCGAGATTATACGCGTTTCGGTTCTTGACGAAGAGGATGCAAAGGCTATTAAAAATATAAAGAGCAGGATAAATATTCCGCTCGTCGCAGATATACATTTTTCTTATAAACTTGCGATTTCGGCTATTGAAAACGGTTGCGATAAAGTAAGGATAAATCCCGGCAATATAGGTTCGGAAAGCGCAGTCAAAGCCGTAGCGGACTGTATCAGTGCGCATAAAATATCCGTGCGCGTCGGTTCTAACACGGGAAGTATTGAAAAAGAGTACTTGCAAAAATACGGGAAGAACGAAATTTCGCTTGTCGAAAGCGCGTTGAAAAGCGTAGCTATGCTTGAAAAATACGGCGTTGACGATATAGCGGTTTCGGTTAAATCTTCCGACGTGTCGCTTACAGTGAAGGCTTATGAACTTTTATCGGCAAAAACGCAGTATCCTTTGCATATAGGCGTTACGGAAGCAGGAACAGAGCAAATGGCAGTTGTTAAATCGAGCGTTGCGCTCGGTTCTCTGTTGCTCAAAGGAATAGGCGACACATTACGCGTTTCGATAACCGACGAACCCGTTAAAGAAATTTATGCGGCAAAACGCATTTTGCGCGCCGTCGGACTCGATAAAAAATTTATCAACGTAATTTCCTGTCCGACTTGCGGGCGTTGCCGTTGGAACTCTATGGAGATGGCGAAAAAAGTGACCGAATACACGGAAAAATTTTCAAAGTCGCTCAATATTGCCGTTATGGGTTGCGTCGTTAACGGACCCGGCGAAGCCAAAGATTGCGATTTGGGAATTGCGGGTGCGGAAGATTACTGCGTAATTTTCAAAAACGGAGAAGTTATGCGCCGCGTCAGTTCAAAAGATGCGGAAACCGAATTTTTCAAGGAGATAGATTTGATTTTAAATGACTGAAAATATATTGAAAGAAATCCGTTCCGTTGAAAATTTGAAGGACTGTATTTTAAATTCTGTTGTGCTTGACAGCAATAAAAATTTTGTTACCGTGAAATTAATTACCGACAGAACCTATACGGACGAAGATAAAAACAACGCTTTAAAAATAGTAAAAAAGTACGTGCCCGAACATTTCGAATGCGGCGTTGAAATATCCAAACTTACTCCTGACTGCGAAATGGTTAAACGCAAAATCGTTGAAGCGATAAACGATAATTTCAGAGCGCTATCGGTTACTCTCGAAGAAAGCGATATTAAAGTAGAAAAAAGACAAACGGGGTTCGAGTACGTTATTTCGGTAATGCCGTCGCTCTCCGTCAAAGGCGTATGCGAAACAGTTTCAGCGTATCTTAAAAAGTACTATTGCGGCGAATTTATCGGTAAATGCACTGTTAACGATAAGGTTGCACAAAATCTCGAAACCGAAGAGGAACACGAAAATATAGAGTTTTCCGTCCCTATCAGAAAATTTCAAATCGCTGATTTCAAAAGCATAGAGGGTACGGAAAAACCCGAAACGGCGGTATACATAAGCGACCTCAATTTCGAGAGCGAAAAAGTCGTGGTTTGCGGCAGAATAGAGGATATTGCGGAAAGGAAATATACAAACAGCCGCAATCAGGAAAAATCTTATTATTCGTTTACTGTCAACGACGAAACGGCAATGCTCCGCGCAACTTATTTCACGCGCCTTAAAAGTATTGAAAAAATCAAAGAGCTTAAAGTAGGCGACAGCATAGTATGTACGGGAAAAACCGAACTGTATAAAGGTTTTCTGCGTTTTACCGCAAACGTTATCGATTACGGCAAAGTACCCGATGGATTCGTTCCGGAAAAGAGAATATCTAAACCCGTGCCGCAGTATTACACGGTTGTTCAGCCTCAGCCTTTTTCGGATATTTCGCAGACCGATATGTTTACGGACTCGTCCGTTCCCGACTGTTTAAAAGGTAAATCTTTCGTTGTTTTCGACCTTGAAACTACGGGGTTGAACTGCGCGCCGTCATCGGGGAATATGGACAGGATAATCGAAATAGGCGCATATAAGGTAATAGACGGCGTAATTCAAGAAAGTTTTACAACTTTCGTAAACCCGCAAAGGAAAATTTCGGAGGAAATTACAAACCTTACGGGTATTACGGAAGAAATGGTTGCGGAAGCGCCTACATACGAACAGGTAATGCCCGATTTTTTCAAGTTTTGCGACGGTTCGATTTTAGTCGGACATAATGCCGCTGGTTTCGACTTTAAGTTCGTGGACTATTATTGCGCTTCCGTGGGATATATGTTTGAACGGAGGATAATCGATACTTTGCCGCTTTCGCAGGAATTACTCTTTCTTTCCAATTACAAACTCAATACCATTGCAGATAAGTTCGGAATAACTTTTAACCACCATAGGGCAATCGACGATGCGTACGTTACCGCTAAAATATTTATTGAACTCATTAAATTAAAAAAATCTTTGCCAAAACTGCAATAAGGCTTGCAATTTTTAAAATATTATGTTAAAATCTTAATAACCTTAATCGTTATTTGAGATTGAGTGCCGTCAAGGCACTCAATACTCTTATAAGGGGAAAATATGCAGTTAAAACCTATCAGCGAAATCCGTGCTTTTCTCGAAAGAATAGCAACTCCTATGGAAATAGAAATAGTGGACGTCGAGTTCGATAAGAGGAGCGATACGCTCACCGTTTTTATAGAAACGGAACAGGGCGTTGATTTGGACACATGCGAGAAATTCCACAACGCGATTTTCGAACCCATCGATGAATTCGACCCTTCCAACGGCGCGGCTTATACTTTGAACGTATCGAGTCCCGGACTTGACAGACCTTTCAAAACGGACAGGGATTTCGAACGCAATTTACAAAAAGAAGTGGAAATAAAACTTTTTGCCCCTCTCAAAGGCAATAAGTATATCGAAGGCTTTTTAACCGGTTACGACGGAAATACGGTAACGGTTAAGACGCCGAAAGAAGAATTAAAAATAAACTTGAATAAAATTGCCAAAATAAATAAAGCAATTAAATTTGACTGACAGTTAAGGAGCATAAAATGACCGATAAAGATTTTTTTCCGGCACTTGAAGCATTAGAAAAAGAAAAAGGAATTTCAGGACAGGTTTTTCTCGAAGCGCTTGAAAACGCTTTGGTTGCCGCGTGTAAAAAGCAGTACACGGGTTCTATCGGTACGGTTGAAGTAAAGACCAACCCCGAAAGAAATACGTTTGAGTTTTTCACCGTAAAAACCGTTGTGGAAGAAGTCGTTGACAGAGAAAACGAAATTTCGCTTGCAGACGCGCAGAAAATTAAAAAGAGCTATAAGTTAGGCGATAAAGTTAAAGAAAAGTTCGTTCCCAAGAATTTTTCACGTATAGCGGCGCAGACGGCTAAACAGGTAATACTCCAAAAACTGCACGAAACGGAAAGAGAAGCGGCAGTCAACGAGTTTTCCGATAAGGAAGGAGAATTGCTTGTAGGCGTAATCCGCAAAATCGATTTGAAAAACGTTTATATTGAACTCGGTAAAGGACAGGTAGAGGGATTAATGCTTCCCGCAGACCAGGTTCCGGGTGAAAAGTACAACGTTAACGATAAAATCAAGGTTTTCGTAAAGCGCGTTAAAAACGGCTTCCGCGGCGCGCAGGTTCTCGTAAGCCGCGCATCTGCGGGACTTGTAAGAAAGCTGTTCGAAGAAGAAGTTCCCGAAATCAAACAGGGTACCGTTATTATAAAGGAAATCAGCCGTGAAGCGGGCGCAAGAACAAAAATAGCAATTTACTCCGAGGACCCCCGCGTTGACGCGATAGGCGCGTGCGTGGGCAATAAGGGCGCAAGAGTAAACGCGATAGTCGAAGAATTAAAGGGCGAGAAGATAGACATTATACCTTGGTCTGAAAATCCCCTTGAATTTATTGCAAAGTCGCTTTCACCCGCTAAAGTTATTTCGGTTACTCAGCTTGACGGCGAAAATACGGCTATGGCTATTGTACCGGACGATAAACTTTCGCTTGCAATAGGTAAAGACGGACAAAATGCCCGCCTTGCCGTAAGGCTTACGGGTTGGAAAATAGACGTTAAAAGCGAATCCGCCGCAAGAAAGCTCGGCATAGAAGCGCGCGAAGAGGAAAACGGAGATTAAACTGAATTATTTATGTCGGACAAAAAGATACCGTTGAGAATGTGCATTGCTTGCAGGGAATTGAAAGAAAAAAGGTCTATGCTCCGCGTAGTTAAAAACAGCGACGGGAAAATATTCCTTGATTTTTCTTCAAAAGCCGGCGGGAGAGGCGCGTATATTTGCGACAATCCCGAATGTATAAAGAAACTTAAAAAACAGCGGCTTTTGAATAAGGTTTTTTCCTGTGCGGTTGACGATGAAATATATGCGGCAATCGAGGAGGAGTACTTTGGCGCAAAGTAAAGTTCGCTCTTATATAGGTTTCTGTTTTAAATCCGGCAAAATAACGCTTGGTTCAAGCGCAATAGGCACGTTGAAAGGCGGAGTGTTTCTGCTTATACTTGACGGTAAAGCTAAAAAAAATTCGCTTAGATACGCGATTAAATATAAAAATAAATTCAGTTGTCCTCTGTTGATTTGCAAAGATGATTTCGAAGAAGTAGTCAAAAAACCGCTGTGCAGGCTTGCCGCGGTAAGAGATAAAAGTCTTGCAGAGGCGATACTTAACAGTGGCGACGTCAGCTACGAATTATATACCGAAGGCGGTGAATAGTATATGGCAATAAGATACGAGAATATTGAGAATATAGGAAAAATGCTTTCAGGCGGTTCCGTTGCGGAGCTTACGAAAAAAATCGGCGGCGCGGAAAAGACGGTTTCCGATATTTTAAAGAAGCTGAACGAGCTTGAAAATGCAAAAATAGCCAAAAAATTAGAAGAAGAAAGAGTTGCGGCTGAAAAGGCGGCGGCAGAAGAAGCGGTGCGTCGCGCCGCCGAGGAAGCGGCAAGAGCGGCGGAGGAATTAAAGGCTGCCGAAAAACTTGCAAAAGAAGCAAAACCCGAAAAGCAACCCGAGCCGGTTAAGCCTTTGAAACAGGAGAAACCCGAACACTCAAACGAGGTTCAAAAGACAAGAACAGAAAATCCCAGATACGTTCAGTCAGGCGACAGAACGCGTCCCGTAAGAACGGAAAATAAAACGTTTGTAAACCGCGACTCGCGTCCCCCGAGAACGCCCGTCCGCGGCAATAATGCGCCTTCGTTCAATAATAATGCGGCTAACCGCCCGAAACCTGTCGGCGTCGGAACAAAATTCAACGGCGGTGCGGCACAGACCGCGGCGCCTGCGGCACAGCCTGCAAAGGGTAAGAATTTCGGACCCGATAAAAAGAAGCAGAGTTTTGATAAAACCTACGTCGAAAAAGAAAGACGCACGGTTTCTAAACGCACGCTCCAAAAACAGCAGGGCGCAAGTATCGAAGATTTTGACGAGAATAAGAGCGGTTACAGAAAACTGCGCGTTAAAAAGGATAAAAAACAGTTAAACTCGCAGACGATTAAAATCGAACGCGCAGTAGTAACAACCAACGATATTCCTTTGAAAACGCTTTCCGAAAAACTCGGTATATCAGCCGTAGAAATAACAAAACGCCTTTTTAAAGAGGGCATAATGAAGACCGTTAACGAGTCGATTGATTATGATACGGCGGCTTTGCTTGCGGCAGGACTCGGAATAGAACTTGAATATAAACCCGAAAAAACGGCGGAAGAAGTTCTTTTCGAAAAGCAGGCGGATACCGTTGAAGAAATCGAAAGCCTTGTTCCCCGCGCTCCCGTAGTTACGGTTATGGGACACGTCGACCACGGTAAAACTTCGTTACTCGACTATATCAGAAAGTCAAATCAGACGGCAGGCGAAGCGGGCGGAATTACCCAGCATATAGGCGCGTATACGGTTACGGTTAACGGCAAAGGTATAACTTTTATAGATACGCCCGGACACGAAGCGTTCACGGCAATGCGTGCCCGCGGCGCACAGGTTACGGATATCGTAATACTTGTGGTTGCCGCTGACGACGGTATAATGCCTCAGACGGTTGAAGCGATTAACCATGCGAAAGCCGCAGGCGTCCAGATTATAGTCGCGGTTAACAAAATAGATAAGGCTACGGCGAACATAGATAAAGTCAAGCAGGATTTGACAAATTACGGACTCGTTCCGGAAGATTGGGGCGGCGATACCGTTCTTTGCCCTATTTCCTGCAAGACGGGCGAAGGCATCGATAATTTACTTGAAAATCTTCTGCTTATAGCCGAAATGAAAGAACTGCTTGCAAATCCCGACAGAGAAGCGCGCGGCGTAATTATAGAAGCGCGCCTCGACAAGGGTAAGGGACCAGTCGCTACGGTACTCGTTCAGAACGGTACGTTGCGCACAGGCGACAACCTCATTTCTGGAACTGTAACGGGCAGAGTCCGCGCCATGCTTGACGATACGGGAAGAACCGTAAAAGAAGCGGGACCTTCTATGGCTGTAAACGTACTCGGACTTGAAGAAGTGCCTAACTCCGGCGATTCGATTTTTGCCGTTTCGCAGGCGCTTATGAAAGAAGTTATGGACGAGAGAAAGAGAAAAGTCAGCGACGCTATGATTAAAGCCGCGTCTAAGGTTTCTCTCGAAGAGATGTTCGGAATGATTGCGGACGGCAATCTGAAAACTTTGAACCTTATAATAAAGGGTGACGTTCAAGGTTCCGTCGAAGCAGTCAAACAATCTGTTGTAAAACTTTCCAACGAAGAAGTGCAGGTTAAAGTAATACACAGCGGCGCAGGCGCGATTACCGAAACGGACGTTATGCTTGCGGATTCTTCGAACGCTATTATTCTCGGTTTCAACGTTCGTCCCGATACCAAGGCTAAGGCGCTTGCCGAAAGAAGTAAAGTAGACGTAAGAAGTTACCGTATTATTTACGACTTGCTCGACGATATAGAAGCGGCGTTAAAAGGCATGCTTTCTCCCAAATATCACGAAGTTTATCTCGGCAAATGTGAAGTTCGCCAGACTTTCAAAATTACAGGCGTCGGCAATATCGCAGGTTGTTACGTGCTTGACGGCAAGCTCGTCCGCGGCGGAAAACTTCGCATATACAGGGATAACGTACTCGTTGTCGAAGGTAACGTTCAGCAGTTGAAGAGATTTAAGGACGACGTTAAAGAAGTTTCGTTCGGCTTTGAGTGCGGTTGCGCGATAGAAGGGTTTAACGATATCAAAATCGGCGATATTATAGAGTGTTATATGATTGAACAAATCAACGCCGTTTAAGGAGCTTATTATGAAGGGTAGCAGAGGAGAGCGTCTTTCGGGCGAATTCCAAAAAGAAATTTCAAAAGTTATTTCTACTAAACTTAAAAATAAATATCCGGAATTAAGCACTATAATAAGTATAACGGAAGCCGACGTAGCTCCCGATTTAAAGAGCGCAAAAATTTATATAAGCATTTTTGATATAAACGAAGAAAAATCAAAAAAAAGTTTTGATATAATAAAGAGTAACGCCGGATTTATAAGGCACGAACTTGCGCAGGTAATGCATTTAAGAACTATTCCCGAACTTCGTTTTCATCTCGACGAAAGTATGGAGTATGGGGCGAAAATAGACAAAATTTTAAACGCTCTCGACACGGATAAAAATGACTAATAACAGTTTGACTGAAATTACGGAACAACTGAATAAAATCAAAAGCGCGGTAATCTTTTGCCACGCCCGCCCCGACGGCGACGCTTTGGGCGCAGGTTTGGCGCTTACTCTTGCTCTTCGCAATTCGGGCAAATCAGCGGTAATGTGTTGCGAAGATACGCCTCCCGAAAAGTTTGGCTTTTTGAAAGCTATGCAGGAAGTAAAGCGCGAGCTTTCGTGTACGGAGTTTGACGCAATTATATGCGTCGACTGCGCCGACGTTGCGCGTATAGGAACTTTCGCGGAGTTTTACAGTAAGTTTGCGGGCGTAACAATTAATATTGACCATCATATTTCAAACACTTGTTACGGCAAATTAAATTATGTGCACGAGTGTCCCGCAAGCTGTGAACTTTTAACGGAAATTCTAATTTCCGCAGGATATGAAATTACCGAAGAAATTGCAAATTTATTAATGCTCGGACTTATTACCGACAGCGGAAACTTCGTTCATTGCGACGTCAGCGAAAAAACTTTCAACACGGCGGCGCTGTTGCGCGCAAGGGGCGCGGACGTCAATCTTATAAATTACAATATGTATTCGCGCCAACCTAAACAGAGAGCCGTTCTCTACGGTGCGGTTATGAACAAAATGCGTTTTCTGCTTGACGACAGATTAGCGGTAATCGTTACCACGCTCGAAGATTTGGCAAAGACGGGAGCGGATAAAAGTCTTACGGAAGGTTTTGTCGATTTCCCCCTTACCGTGGAGGGAGTAGAAGTTTCGGTAGCTATGATGGAAGTCAAAAAAAGACAGTATAAAATATCTTTGCGCAGTAAAGGGAAAGTTAACGTCAATGCCGTTGCATCCTCGTTCGGCGGGGGCGGACACGTGCTTGCAAGCGGTTGTATGCTGCTCGGCGAACTCGAAGAAGTAATAGACAAAATTTCATATGCAGTCTATCAGAATTTATGACGGGTTTTATATCGGTAGATAAGGAACAGGGCGTAAGCTCTGCGCGAGAAGTAAATATAATAAAACGGCTTACGGGCACGCCGTGCGGGCATATGGGTACGCTTGACCCTATGGCAAGCGGAGTTTTACCGATAGCAATAGGCAATGCCGCAAGACTTTTCGACTATTTTTTAAATAAGCACAAAACTTATTCGGCTGTATTCAAGTTCGGCACTGACACCGATACGCTTGACACTA
>CAMXOH010000030.1 GCA_947245485.1 uncultured Clostridia bacterium
ATACTGACAATAACAAGCAACGTGGTATACGGCAAAAACACGGGCAACACTCCCGACGGAAGAAGAGCGGGAGAACCTCTTGCCCCCGGCGCAAACCCTATGCACGGAAGGGATACCAACGGCGCGCTCGCTTCGCTCGAATCGGTTGCAAAACTTCCCTACGAGTATTCGCGCGACGGAATTTCCAACACGTTCTCGATAACTCCCGAATCACTCGGCAAGGACGAATATTCCCGCATCTCTAATCTTGTTGGAATGCTCGACGGCTACGTAACCAACGGCGGACACCATCTCAACGTAAACGTGTTCGGCAGAGAAACCCTGCTCGACGCGCAGGCTCATCCCGAAAAATACCCGCAACTTACAATAAGGGTATCGGGTTATGCGGTAAACTTCAATAAACTTACGCGCGAACAGCAAAACGACGTAATTTCGCGTACAATACACCAATCGTTTTAATTAAAAGTCCCGACGGTACGTCGGGACTTTTTAAACACAGTTATTTCATAAAAAATTTAATTAATTTATACTTAAATTTCGTATAAGGGGAGTATCTTACAGGTAAATCTATTGAGTTCGATTTTTTGAGAACGGATTTATAATGCGAAAAAGTTTCAAAACTTTTCTTCCCGTGATAGCTCCCTATACCCGAATTGCCGACTCCGCCGAACGGCAACGTTTGCGAGGCAAGATGAATTACTGTGTCGTTTACGCAACCGCCGCCGAAACGTATGCGCGAAAATATCTCTCTTTCCGTACTCTTTTTATTCGTAAAAAGATACAAAGCGAGCGGGGAAGGGCGTTTGTCGATTATAGAAAAAATTTCTTCCTCGTCACGGTAAACGATTATGGGGAGAACGGGACCGAAAATTTCTTCCTGCATACTCGCGTCGTTTTATCGGCGGGAAATATAACCGTAGGTTCTATTTTTAACAGGTTTTCGCTGTACTTGCCGCCGCAATAAATATTTCCGCCCAACAGGTTTTTAACCCGTTCAAAGTGTCTTTGCGATATAATTTTGCAGTAATTTTCGTTATTTAAGCTGTCGGGATAAAGTGTTTCTATTTGCTTTTTAAGGCACTCGGCAAATTTTTCGGCTACGCTCTCGTGTACTATCGCATAGTCGGGCGCAACGCAAGTCTGCCCCGCGTTGAGAAATTTTCCGAACGCAATGCGTTTTGCCGCCAAACGAATATTTGCCGAACCGTCTATAATGGCGGGACTTTTTCCGCCGAGTTCGAGCGTAACGGGCGTCAGCTGTTTTGCCGCTTCTTCGTAAACGCTTTGCCCCGTCTTAACGCCTCCCGTAAAAAATATGTAATCGAATTTATGTTTAAGGAGTTCGCGGTTTAAATTTTCTCCTTCGTACCCGACAGCGGCGTATTCTTCGGAAAACACGCTTTCAACAATGCTTTTCATAACCTTGCTTGTATTCGCGGAAAGGCGAGAAGGTTTTAAAAATACGGTGTTTCCCGCGCTTATGGCGCCTATTAACGGTTGAAATGACAAAAGAAACGGATAATTCCACGGCGAAATAATTAGCGTACAGCCGTGCGGAGAGGGAAGAATAAAACTTTTAGACGGGAACTGTGCAAGCGGCGAACTTTTTCTCTTACGTTTTGCCCACTTTTTAACGTGCCTTATATGGTAAGATAATTCTTCAAGCACCATTCCTACTTCGCACATATACGCTTCGGGTTCGCTCTTTCCCAAATCGGCTTTCAAAGCCTCGTAAAGTAATTTTTCATTTCCTTTTACGGCAATTTTAAGTTTTTTTAAGTAACTTAGTCTTGCGTTCAAATCAAGCGTCTTTCCGCTTTTAAAATATTCGCGTTGTTTTAAAATAATTTCTTCAAGCATATGCTACCGTCTCGCCATTTTGAAATACAGTCCGTTTTCTGTAAACGCGCTTTAAGCGGAGTTCAAAGAAACTACGGAGTATAATACAAATATACTATTTATACGCTTAAAAATAAAGCGTTTAGCATAATAAATCGGAATTTAATTCGGTTGACTTAAAACTGCCGAAATGGTACAATTAATTTATATGAAAACACGTATAACAGTCGTCGGCGCGGCGATAGTAAAAGACGGAAAACTCCTTGCATTGCGCCGTGCGGACGGCAATGAAGAAGTCATTCACAAGTTCGAGTTTGCAGGCGGAAAGGTGGAGGAAGGCGAAACTCCTTGTCAGGCTCTTGAAAGAGAATGTATGGAAGAGCTGTCTATGAAAGTAGAAGTCGGCGAGCTGTTGAACACTTTGGAATACGATTATCCAAG
This sequence comes from uncultured Clostridia bacterium, assembly GCA_947245485.1. Taxonomy (GTDB): domain Bacteria; phylum Bacillota; class Clostridia; order Christensenellales; family Borkfalkiaceae; genus Coproplasma. The sequence goes on from CAMXOH010000030.1 coordinate 2,281, forward strand.
CACCTCCGTACGCCTGTCGGTATACTTCGTGAAACCGCTTTCGGATTACAAACTTACCGTTCACGAGGAAGATAAATGGTTTGATTTCTCTTCTCTCGACGCGTCGGAATGGGCGCCCGCGGACAAGCCTTTCCTTTCGTCGTTGAAAAAAGGTTACGTTAAAAACGTAAAAGCCGAAAGCGAAAAGGACTTTAAATGCGTCTACGATATTGCGTGCGAAGTTATGCACGAAACTTACGACGGCATTATAAAGAGCGAGGCGGTTGATTATATAATAAACATTCAGCTTACGCCCGAAATTATGGCGGAAAGAACAAAGGAGAAAGGTTATACATACAACCTGATTTGTCTTAACGGCGAAGAAGTCGGATTTACGGCATATTGTCCCGCTTCAAGTTACGACCCCGCTTTGGGCGCGGGCACGTTCCTTTCAAAGCTCTACATAAAGAAGTTTGCAAGGGGTAAGAAGATAGCTTCCAAAGTTTTTGCAGGTTTAAACCGTCCGCTGTATCTTACCGTTAAGCAGGATAACAACCTTGCGGTAAGCATATACAAACATTGCGGTTTTAAAATATTGCGCAGCGTAACTACGGATATAGGCAACGGCGCAACTGCCGAAGATTTTTTAATGGTTTTGGGAAATTAAAACAAGTTTGACTGCGGCGTCGTCCGCAGTCGATTTTTAAAGGTGAAAAAATGAGCAGAGCAGACGAATTATTTATATCTAATATGCGCGATATTATCGATAACGGAGTATGGGATACCGAACTGAACGTAAGACCCAAGTGGAGCGACGGAACGCCGGCCCACACGGTAAAAAAATTCGGTATAGTCAACAGATACTATTTACAAAAAGAATTTCCGATACTTACGGTTCGGCGCACGTTTTTCAAATCGTGCATCGACGAGCTTTTATGGATTTGGCAGAAAAAGAGCAATAACATAAAAGATTTAAACTCTAAAATCTGGAACCAGTGGGCGGATGAAAACGGTTCAATCGGCAAAGCGTACGGTTATCAGCTCGGAGTAAAACACAAATACGCCGAGGGCGAATTCGACCAGGTTGACAGGGTTTTATACGACCTTAAACATAATCCCGCAAGCCGCCGCATTATGACTAATATATACAATTTCGCCGACCTCAACGAAATGAACTTATATCCTTGCGCGTATTCTATGACTTTTAACGTTTCGGGCGACACGCTTAACGGAATACTCAACCAACGCTCGAACGATATGCTTACGGCTAACAACTGGAACGTGGTTCAGTACGCGGTACTTTTAATTATGTTTGCGCAGGTTTCGGGATTAAAGGCGGGCGAACTTGTTCACGTTATTGCAGACGCTCACATTTACGACAGGCACGTTCCCATCGTGGAAGAAATTTTAAAAATGCCCTGTCTGCCCGCGCCTACGCTCGAAGTAGATAAAAGTATAAAAAACTTCTACGACTTCACGGTAGACAGTTTCAAACTTGTAGACTACAAGTATAACGAAAAGAAGTACAGTATTCCCGTCGCGGAATAATTTATAAAGGAATGATATATGAAAGCTATTTTACACGCAGACATAGAATGGGGAATAGGCAGTAAAAACGGACTTATGTTTTCCATTCCCGCCGATATGAAATTTTTCAGGGAAACCACTACGGGCAATATCGTGGTTATGGGTTCCAATACTTTAAAATCTTTCCCCGGCGGCAAACCGCTTAAAAACCGTACAAATATAGTTCTATATCCCGACGGCGAAAAACGCGAGGATTGCATTGTCGTAAATTCGCTCGACGAACTTTTTGCAGAGCTGAAAAAGTACGATACGGAAAAAATCTACGTAATAGGCGGGGCAATGATGTATAAAACGCTATTGCCCTATTGCAGCGAAGTGCTTGTCACAAAGGTAAACGCTGTCGGCGGCGCGGACGCTTACTTTGAAAATCTCGATGAAAACACTTCGTTCGAACTTGTTTACGAGAGTGAAACGGTTGAAACAAACGGCTACGAAATCAAGTTTACGACTTATAAAAACAATAAAGTAAAGAGTTATTAAAGAGTAATGAACGTTAAAACGAAAATCGCGGTATACGCACTGAACTTAGCGTTGTGCGTTGCGATTATTCTTGAAACGGTTTTTCTTATGTACGGTTGGGGTACTTTTGCGAAAATAGCATATTACGCCATTCCGTCGGCGGGCATTGTCTTCTCAACGGTAGTATTTGCCCTTGATAAGCAAGCGCTTTTAAAAAGCTGTTTCGTATTGATTATTTGCGCTTTCGTTATTATTACCGTAATAGCGCTGTTAAGTTCATTGGCTAACCTCAACGATTATAAAGGCGACGGCGAAAAAATAGAAAAACTTACCGTAATTATTAAAGATACGGGTAAGTGGGGAATGTTACTTTACGTAGTAATACAGATTTTGCAAGTAGTCATTCTTCCGTTGCCCGCCGCGGTTTGCTATATACCGGGAAGCCGCATATGGGGCGCTTTGCCCGCTACTTTGCTTGCTTCGTTCGGCGTAATCACGGGTTCGGTAATAGCATATTTCATAGGCAGAATTTTCGGCAAGAAAGCCGTAGAATGGATTGCTGGAAAAGACTCGGTAGAAAAGTATGCGTCCTATATCGGCAATAAAGGAAAGATAATATTTCTGTTAATGCAGATATTGCCTTTCTTCCCCGACGATATTTTATGTATGGTTGCGGGTTTGACGGCAATGAGTTTTCCGTTTTTTATAGTAACCATAATTTTAGTTCGCCCCGTAATAATCGCGCTGTACTGTTATCTCGGAACGGGAAGCATAATTCCTTTCAGCGGATGGGGCATACCCGTGTGGTTTGCCATATTCGCAGTCTGCATAGTTCTTGCGGTTTTATCGTTAAAGTATCAGGACAAATTGGAAAAATGGCTCGTTTCCAAATTCAGGAAGAATAAAAATCAAAAAGAAGATAAAAACGATTAAACAAAGCCGCGGCGGCAAGCCGCGGCTTTAACATTGTTACGGAAATTTTCATAGTATAAAGTAACTGTTATTCTAAGGATATACTATGGAGAAATTCTCGTGGAATGGTTTAATGATTTATACGGCTGGCAACAAGCGCTCTTAGCTACGACGTTCACGTGGGCGTTGACGGCTTTGGGTGCGTTGCCCGTTTTTTTCTGCAAAAGCGTAAGCAAAAACGCTTTTTCACTTATGATGAGCAGCGCGGCGGGTATAATGCTCGCTTCAACGTTCTTTTCGCTTTTAATGCCCGCCCTCGAAATGGCGCCTAAATTCTCGTATCTAATTTTAACGTGCGGCTTTATACTCGGCGGACTATTGATAATACTTACCGATATAATAACGGGCAAACTACATTTATTTACCGATAACGCCACTAAAAAGAGGTGCGCGGTAATGTGTATTGCAGTTACTATTCATAACATACCCGAAGGACTTGCAATCGGCGTGGCGTTCGGCGCGCTTGCTTCGGGAAGCGGCGTAGGCGCGGTTTCCGCCGTTATGCTCGCAGTCGGCATAGGCATACAGAACTTCCCCGAAGGAATGTGCGTCGCTTTTCCGCTCCGTGCAAACGGAATGGGAAGATTCAAATCGTTCTTTATCGGTCAGCTCTCGGGCGCGGTGGAAATAGTTGCGGGCGTAATCGGCGCGCTTGCGGTAACGTTTGTAAACGGAATACTCCCGTGGGCGCTTTCGTTTTCGGCGGGCGCGATGATAGCGGTAGTCTGTTCCGAACTTATTCCCGAATCGTTTTCGGAAGGTAAAGTAAAAGCTACCGTCGGCATAGTGTTCGGGTTTGCCGTGATGATGATTTTAGATATAGCTTTCGGTTAAATTCCGCCCCGCGATTTTTGCATAAATTTTCCGTTTATTCGCAAGATAAGGTTATGGAAAAATATAAAAGAACGGCAATAGTTGTCGGCGGCAGTTCTGGCATAGGCTTTGAAACCTGTTCGAGACTCGTCGGGCACGGTTGGAACGTTTTCAATATTTCGCGCACGCCCTGTAAAATCAGCGGCGTAAAAAACATAATTGCAGACGTTGTCGCGGGCAGTACTTTTACAGACGCCATAACTAAAATCGGTGAAAAACACGGCGTCAACGCGCTTGTTTACAGCGCAGGCTTTTCAATGGCGGCGCCGATTGAGTACGCAAAAGAGAGTGATTACCGCTATCTTTTCGACGTAAACTTTTTCGGCGCGCTTAAAGCCGTTCAGGCTGTAATCCCGTTTATGAAAAACAAGGGCGGAAAAGTAGTGCTTGTCGGCTCGCTCGGCGGCGAAATTCCGATAATATTCGACTGTTTCTATTCGGCGTCCAAAGCCGCGCTCGAAATGCTTGCGCGCGAGGCTTATTCGGAATTAAAACCTTACGGAATACACGTTACGGCGTTTCTTCCAGGCGGTACCGCAACGGGATTTACGCTTAAACGCAAAGTGTACTCCGACGAGGAGAACAAACTTTACGCGCCGAACGTAAACCGCGCTGTGTCGGCGCTTGAAAGAATGGAGCAGAGCGGAATGTCTCCCGCGGCGGTTGCCGAAGATATTTACAGAATAATTCTTATGGACAAGCCGCCCGTAATAAAGGCGAGCGGATTTAAAAATTCCGCTTACCGCATAATTTCGCACGTCGTTCCCGAAAAAATGACGCTTTACGTAAACGACAGGATGTACAAACAATGAGAAAGGAAATAGATTTGTCGCGCCGCGACGAGCGGGAAACGTTTATAAAAGAAAGCAAAAATGGGGTAACAAGAAATGACAGGAAAGTCTAAGGAAAACTATAACGAAAATTATCTCAGATATATCAGAACGCAGGACCCGCCCACACAGCATTTCAAAAACTGCGCAGCGGCGTTCGGCGTGGGCGGACTCATTTGCTGTATAGGACAGTTTATTAGAATTATGCTCGAATACGCGGGACTTACGGGGGACGAGCTTGCGGGTTCTACTTCGGTTATTTTAATTTTTCTCGGATGCCTTCTCACGGGACTCGGCGTTTACGACAGAATAGGAAGATATGCGGGCGCGGGTTCGATAGTGCCCATAACGGGTTTTGCGAACAGCGTTACATCGCCTGCTATCGAGTTTAAAACGGAGGGTTGGATTTACGGTATGGCTGCCAAAATGTTCACCGTTGCGGGCGCAATAGTGGTATTCGGCGTATTTTCGGGCGTGCTCGTAGGTCTCTTGTATTATTTCATATGAAAAAGGGCAACACTGTATTTTTTAAAAACGCGCCGCGCATAATTTCGTTTGCGGCAATATGCGGCACTAAGGAAAAGGAAGGCGTAATAGGCGAATTTGCCGATATTGCGCTTGACGACGATATGTACGGCGAAAGCACCTACGAAAAAGCCGAGTGCAAAATGCTTACGAACACTATCGCGCTTGCAATCGATAAGGCAAGTTTAAAGGAAAAGGACGTAGACGTAATGCTGTCGGGCGACTTGTTAAACCAGATAATTTCCGCATCTTTTGCGGCAAGAGATTATAATTTTCCTTTCCTCGGCGTTTACTCGGCTTGTTCGACTATGAGCGAAAGCATAATGCTTTCCGCAATGATGGTTAACGCGGGTTACGTTAAGCGCGCCGTCGCGGCTACGGGTTCGCACTTCGCTTCGGCGGAAAGACAGTACCGCTATCCGCTCGAACTCGGTTGCACGAGACCTCCGCAGTCGCAGTGGACGGTTACGGGCGCGGGCGGTTGCGTAATAGCGGAAGGCAAGGAAGGCATTAAAATCGTCAGCGCGACTATGGGCAGGGTGTGCGATTACGGCGTGACGGACGTAAACAATATGGGCGCGGCTATGGCTCCCGCCGCGGCTGACACCATAATGCAGCATTTCAAAGATACGGGAACTTCTCCTTGCGACTACGATATGATTTTGACGGGCGACTTGGGCGCGCTCGGAAGCAGAATAGTCAAAGACCTTACGTGGGAGAAGGGTTACGATATATCCGAAAACCACGTTGACTGCGGCGAAATCGTCTATAACGTTATAGAAAACGAATTTCAGGGCGGAAGCGGCGCGGGCTGTTCCGCAGTGGTTTTGAATTCGTACGTGCTTTCGAAAATGCGCGCGGGACTGTATAAACGCATTCTGTTTGCCGCAACGGGCGCATTGCTTTCTACCGTCTCTTCGGGGCAGGGAGAAAGCATACCATGCATAAGCCATTTGGTTGAATTGGAGTATTAATTTATGGGACAGGAAATGCTGGATATATTTTTACAGTTTTTAAAGGCGTTTGCGGTTGGCGGGGGAATTTGCCTTATAGCGCAGATTATTATTAACTTTACGGACCTGACTGCGGGCAAAATACTCGTTTATTTTATGCTTGCGGGCGTGGTGCTTACTGCAATAGGCGTTTATCAGCCGCTTGTGGAATTTGCGGGCGCGGGCGCGACGGTTCCCATTTCGGGTTTCGGGTATCTGCTTGCAAACGGCGCGATAAAGGGGGCGGAAAAAGGCTTTTTCTACGCCGTGACGGGTTCGCTCTCCGCGGCAAGCGCGGGCGTGACTGCCGCCGTGGTATTTGCTTTTATAATGGCTTTAATTTTTAAATCAAGAACTAAGCGTAACTGACATACAATATTGTATGGCGGCGAACAGAAAATTCAAAAGGTTTAAAATTTTAGTAGTATTCATATGTTTATTTGCCGTCGCTACGCTTATCTATTTTCAACGCAACGTAACACGCGTTCTGATTTCGATAAGCGAAGCGACGATTCGTTCCATTACGACCGTTGCGGTGAACGACGCGATTTATTATACTTTGAACGACGCGATGCGGTATGAAGATTTAATCAGTATAGAGCGGGACGAAGTCGGCAACGTAACGTCGATTACGACGGACAGTCTTAAAATAAACAGAATTGCGCGCGACACGGCTTATCTTTCGCAGGAAAATCTCAATAAAATGAGCGCGGAGGGAATACTCGTTCCGATTGGCGCGCTGACGGGTATAGAAGCTCTTGCGGGTTTCGGACAAAAAATAAATATCAAAATTATTCCCATAAGCAACGTTGAGTGCCGCTTTGTCACCAAGTTTTTGGAGGCGGGGATAAATCAGACTCTTCACTCTCTTTATCTTGAAATTGTTTCTGATATATCGATAATATTACCGTCAAAATCTACCAACCTTGCTTCAACTATCGAAGTGCTCATATGCGAAAGCGTTATTACGGGTAAAATACCCGATACATATTTGCAGGCTTCGCTTGCGAACTCGGGTTCGGCGCTTGTACCGAAAAAATAAAGGAAGCGGCTTAATTTAAGCCGCTTCCTTTATAAATGTTTTTAGTTTATCTCAAAGTCGCGTCGAGCTTGAATTTGAGGTTGTTCAATATTTTTTTAACGTAACCGTCGATTTTATCCTCGATGGGTTCGTCTTTCGGTGTAAACGTAATATTAAACGCCATGCTCTTTTTGCCGTGTCCTACTTGCGCGCCCGTGTAAACGTCGAAGAGGAGCACGTTCGAAACGTATTTGCAGGCGGCGTAAATTTCTTTTTTGATTTCCCCGCAAGTCGTCTGTGCATTGCATACAAGCGCAAGGTCCCGCGTTACTTCCGCATATTTGGGCAGAGGGACGTATCTGAAAGGTTTTGCGTGCTTTTTAAGTTCTTCGTAATCGAGTTCGGCAATAACCGCAGTCCTGTCAAGCGCGAGTTCTTTTGTCACGGTAGGAGCAAGCGTACCCATATAACCTACTTCCGCGCCCTCGCAAAGAATTTTTGCCGTCATTCCGGGGTGTAAGAAAGGCTGTTCGCAGGGTTCGTATTCGAATGCCGTGTTCAAAGAACGCGCTATGCTTTCGGTTACGCCTTTGAGTGCGAAGAAGTCGTAAATGCCCCACATACCGATACAAATGCGCTGTTTCTCTTCGGGGAAAGTTTTAATCGGCAGTTGTTCGGCAAAATAAACTTTCGCAAGTTCGAAGAGTTTGCCTTCCATATTGCCGCGCCTTAAATTGCGTACTATTACGTTTACCATAGAGGGGGCAAGAGTCGTACGCATTATGGAAAGTTCTTCGCTTATGGGGTTCAGTATTCTTATTGCTTTGCGTTCTTTGCAGTCCGCGGGGTAATGCAACATATCCAAATCTTTTTGCGAATAGAAGGAGTAAGACGAAATTTCATAAAGTCCTTTTCCCACAAGCAGATTTTTCAATTTGTTTTCCGCTTTCTGTTCCTCGTTGAAACCGCCGTTTGTAATCGAAGCGGAGGGGAGGAAAGTTCCCTTTATGTGTTCGTAGCCGTATAATCTGATAATTTCTTCCGCAATATCGGGTTCGCCGTCGATATCTTCCCTGTAACGCGGTACCGTAAGGTTAAGTTCGCCGCCCTTTGCTTCTACGCCGAAATTAAGGCTTGAAAGAATTTCGCGTATTTTATTTTCGGGTACGGTAATGCCTAAAAGCGCGTTTATTTTATTCACGCTTACCGTAATTTTCTTTTCGGTTAAATTCGAATATTCGGTAGTCACGTCTTTATGCAGGGTTGTCACGGTGCCGCACGCGAGCTTGTCTATAAGGTTCAAAGCGCGGCGCATTGCATTATCGGTTGTGTACTCGTTTACGCCCTTCTCAAACAGAGCGGAGGAGTCGGAGTGCTGTCCCAAAGCTCTTGCCGTCTTTCTTACGTTGTCGCGCGCGAATTTCGCCGCTTCGAATAGCACTTCCGAAGTATCGTTCTTTATTTCGCTGTTGAGTCCGCCCATAACGCCTGCAAGCGCGCTCGGCTTTTCCTTATCGCAAATTACGAGATGTTCGCGCGTAAGTTTAAATTCGTTTCCGTCAAGCGTAGTTATTTTTTCTCCGTTTTCGGCTCTTCTTATAATAATTTCTCTGCCCGCAATCGTTCTCAAATCGAAAGCGTGCATAGGCTGACCGAGTTCGAGAAGTATGAAGTTCGTTATATCGACGATATTGTTTATGGAACGCAATCCGCAAAGCGCAAGTTTTCTTTTAAGCCAAGCGGGAGAGGGAGCGATTTTAACGTCCTTTACGTAATGGGCGATATATCTCGGGCAAAGTTCGGGAGCCGAATCGGTGATTTTTATATCCGCAAATTTGCCTTCTGCCGCGTTGTAAGAATAATCGGGTTCCTTTACTTTTTTGCCGAGTACTGCGGCAACTTCTCTTGCTATTCCCAAAATACTCTGGCAATCGGGTCTGTTTGCGGTTACGGAAATATCGAAAATATAGTCGTTCAGTCCGAGTATGGGTTTTACGTCCTCGCCGTTTTTGCATTCGGGAGGGAGAATGAGCAGTCCGCAATAATCGCCGCCTTCGTACATATCTCCGTTAACGCCGAGTTCCGCGCCCGAACAGAGCATTCCGAACGAATCTATTCCGCGTAGTTTCCCTTTTTTAATCGTCATTACGCCTTCGACGGTTATGTGGTCTTTTGCGGTAGCGTATACGGTTGCGCCGATAAGCGCGCAGGGCGCTTTAATTCCTTTTTTAACGTTATCCGCGCCGCAACAAATCTGAAAAATACCCTTGTCGCCGCAATCGACGCGGCATAATGAAAGGTGCGTTCCTTCAACGGGTTCGCATTCGACGACTTCGCCGACAACTACGCCCGATATATCTTTTCCTAAATCTTTCAGTTCTTCGACTTCGAAACCGCAACCGAAAAGTTTTTTCTGTAATTCTTCGGCGGTAACGTCTATATCAACGTAATCTTTAAGCCAACTCAAAGGTGCTTTCATTGTTTATTTCTCCTTTAATCCTTGAACTGTTTTAAAAATCTTGTGTCGCCTTCGAAAAGCAACTTCATATTGTTAATGCCGTATTTGAGCATTGCGATACGCTCGATGCCCATACCGAAAGCAAAACCGGTGTATTCGTCGGGGTCAATACCGCAACCTTCGAGGACGCGCCTGTTCACCATTCCAGCGCCGAGTACTTCAATCCAACCCGTACCCTTGCAAAGTCTGCAACCCTTTCCGCCGCATTCGAAGCAACTCACGTCTACTTCGACGGAAGGCTCGGTAAAGGGGAAGTAGGAGGGGCGCAGTCTTGTCTTTACGCTGTCGCCGAAAATTTTTCTCGCAAATTCGTCGAGCATACCTTTCAAGTCGCAGAGCGTAATGCCCTTATCCACGACGAGTCCTTCCATCTGCGAGAACATAGGCGAATGCGTCGCGTCGTCGTCGCTTCTGTAAACCTTGCCGGGCGAAAGAATTTTAATGGGCGGCTTTTTGTTTTCCATAACCCTAATCTGTCCCGCGGAAGTCTGCGTGCGTAAAAGCAAATCTTCCGCAAGATAGAAAGTATCCTGCATATCCCGCGCGGGAGGGTCTTTCGGCGTGTTAAGCGCGGTGATATTGTAATAGTCGTTTTCTATTTCTGGACCTTCGAAAATTTCGAATCCCATACCCGCGAAAATGGAAATGAGCTCGTTTTTAATAAGCGTATTGGGATGATACGCGCCGTCGGGAGAAGAGAGGGCGGGAAGAGTAACGTCTATTTTTTCTTCCGAGTATCTCTTTTTGAGTTCAAGCTCCTTAATAGCGGTTTCAAGTTTGTCGAACCGTTCTTCGACTTTTTCGCGAAGCACGTTCAAAACTTTGCCGAGGCTGGGGCGCTGTTCGGGCGGAACTTCTCTCATATACTTCATCATAGAAGAAATTTCGCCTGTTTTTCCGAGGAAGCGCATCTTAATTTCCTGCAAAGTCTTGCTCGATTTGACGTCGTTAACGGCGGACTCGATTTGCTCCTCGATTAATTTGATTTTTTCGTTTACGTCCATTTTAACTCTCCGAATTAAATTTTTTATAAAATAAAAACCGCCCTGTAAACACAGGGCGATTGGATTCGCTGTACCACCTGATTTCACGGCAGAAGCCGCCTTAATTATTCCTTAACGCGGAAAAACGGGATAAACTACTGATTAAAACTTTCGCATATCCGGCTCGCGGGTGAATACCGTTTCAACTCTATAAGAAATCTTTCAGCTCGTTAAATTTCTCTCTCTGGATAGAATTTTTTAAAACGTCTGTCCCGTTCAACGCCTTTGATGTCGTCCGCGGCTTTAACCAAACGGAAGAATTTTTAGTTAATTATAATAATTAGAAAAAATAAAGTCAACTTATTTTCGGCTCAAATCAGTATATGCTTCCGCCGTGACTGTCAAAAGCTACTACCGCGGGGAAGTTTTCAACATCGAGTTTATAGACGGCTTCCGAAAGTAAATCGGGGAAAGCTATACATTGACTCTTTTTTATCGCGTCCGCATACAGCGCGCCCGCGCCGCCTATTGCGGCAAAGTATACCGCGCAGTTTCTTTTAAGAGCGCCGCGCACTTCTGCGGACATTTCGCCTTTGCCTATAATCGCGCCCAGTCCCAAATCTAAAAGGCGTGGCGCAAACGCGTCCATTCTCGCCGAAGTAGTGGGACCGCAACTGCCCGACGGCATATCGGGTTTTGCGGGGCAGGGACCTGCATAGTAGATAACGGCGTCCTTAATTTCAAAAGGCAGTTTTTCGTTTTGTTCTATAAGGGCAAACAGCCGTTTGTGCGCGCAATCGCGCGCCGTAAGTATAGTGCCGGATATAAGCACGCTGTCGCCGGCTTTTAAAGAAGATACCGTTTTTTTATCCAAAGGGAGAGTTAATTTTATCATATAATCTCCTTTTCGCAACGCACGCAGTGGCACTGAATATTGACTGCGACGGGAAGTCCCGCAATGTGCGTGGGCGCCCATTCGCAACTGACGCCGAGCGCGGTAATATCGCCGCGAAATCCCTGACAGCCGATGTTAAGCGCGTTGATTTTTTCGAGCGAACGTTTTTCTATATCGGCAATTTCTTCGCGCTCGCTGTGAACGCCTATTTCGCGCGTCAATGCTTTTTTTGCGAGGAATGCGCACGTATCGAAACTGCCGCCAATGCCTACGCCGACGTAAACGGGAGGGCACGGACGGGAACCCGCCGTTTCTACTGTGCGGACTATGGCATCCACAATGCCGTCTACGCCCTGCGCGGGTTTAAGCATATACGTCTTCGACATATTCTCGCTTCCGAACCCTTTGGGCAGGTAGGTTATGCTTATTCTGTCGCCCCCGGTAATTTCCGTATGTATTGCGGCAGGGGTATTGTCGCCCGTATTAACTCTTGTAATCGGGTCGCATACCGACTTTCTGAAATATCCGTCAGAATAGGCGCGGCGCACCGCGTCGTTTATTGCAACCGAAAGATTTTTGCCTTCGAGGAAAACTTCCTGTCCTATTTCGAGAATGACTACCGCCATACCCGTATCCTGACAGACGGGCATATTTTTTTCTTCGGCTATTCGGCTGTTTTTCAACAGCGTTTCAAGCGCAAAGGAACATGCTTTTCCGCTTTCGCTGTCGTATGCTTTTTGCAAAGCCGCCTTGCAGGAGGGAGTAAGCGTAACGCCCGCGCGCAATGCCATTTCGTAAATTTTTTCTTCGATTAACCGAGTATTTATCTTACGCATATTTTAATTCTAAAACATTTTAAATTAAAAGTAAAATATTTCGTTTACATTATTACGAATTTAATATATAATCAAATTATGGAAAATTTCTTTGAAGAGGAAAATACCGTAAATCAGGTAAATCCCGCGCTTAACTCCGCCTCGGGCGGTTTCGCATATACTGCGGCGGCGGCGGCAATGGTAATCGTATCGCTTGTTATCGGAATAATAATTTCGGCGGCTTCCGTCGAAACATGGAGTCGCTTATATATATACTTAATGTATATAGGTTCGCCAATCGCGTTGGTAACGGGCGGCGCGCTGACTTTAAAAGTCCGCAAAATTCCTTTTAAAAACGTGTTTCCCGTAAAATGCGGCATCAAATATTATATAATAGCTCTGCTCATCGTATTCGGTTTATTCTTTTCGCTGAGCAGGGTAAACGAAATTGTCTTGGCGCTGTTCGGCAAGGAAGCGGGCGAAGCCTCGGTACAACTTTCCGAATTTCTTTTAAGCCTTAAAGGCGCGGAAGTTGCGCTTGCTCTATTGGTTATAGCCGTAATGCCCGCGCTGTTCGAAGAGTTTTTGTTCAGGGGCGTAATTTTAAACACCGTGGAGCAGGACGCAGGAAGCATAAGAACAATTTTCATAGTAGGTTTTTGTTTTTCGCTTTTCCATACGTCGCTCGAACAAACGGCGTATCAGTTTATTGCCGGCTGTCTGTTCGCGTTCGTTGCCATACGTTCGCGCTCTATACTACCCGGCATACTTATGCACTTTATAAATAATGCGCTCGTAATAGTTCTTGCCGTAAGCGGTTTTTACGGCGAAAACGGGGAAGCGGCTGTTCCCGTCGGAGTTAATGTAGCTCTTATGGCGCTCGGCGCGCTTGCGCTTATCGGCGGCTTGGTTTGGCTTATACTCGATAAAACTCCGCTTGTAAAGGCAAAAAAGGGCGGCGTTAAAGTTTTCTTCATTTACGCGTCGGTAGGCATAGTAATTCTTGCCGTGCTCTGGCTCGTATCTCTGTTTACGGGATAAGTATGAATAAAATAAACATAGTTTGCGTCGGTAAAATCAAAGAACAGTTTTACCGTTCGGCGGTAGAAGAATATTTAAAAAGACTTTCACGGTTCGCGAAAGTCGAAGTGAAAGAAATTTCGGAAGGCAGAAATCCCGAAGAGGAAGCGGAACATATTTTAAAATCCTGTAAAGGGAAAATAATCGCGCTGTGCATAGAGGGCGTAAAGTATACGAGCGAAGAACTTGCGGTATATATAAAACGGCTCACGGATAAGGGCGAAGAAACCACTTTTATAATCGGCTCTTCCTGCGGACTTTCGGACAAGGTTAAGGAGAAAGCGCATTTGAAACTGTCGTTTTCGGATATGACTTTTCCGCACCAGTTGATGCGCGTAATTTTATGCGAACAGATTTACCGCGCGTTTATGATTAACGGGGGCGGCGAATATCATAAATAAACTTTGAATATCCTATTGTGTGATATTCGAAGAAGTTGAAAGTTTTTACAAAAGCTACAAAGGCAAAAAGTGCGTAATAGGTTATTCCTTTAAGGGCAAGGAAATTTTTGCGTTTCATACGGGCAGTCTGACGGGCAGACAGTTTATTTCTACTTATGCCATACACGGCAGGGAGTGGATAACCGCGCGTCTTTGTTTAAAGCATTTGAAGCTCGGCGTAAAGAGGGGCGGCGGTTGGCTCATACCCCTTGTCAATCCCGACGGCGCGGCAATATCGGAAACTTTCCGCCCGCTTTGGAAAGCGAATGCGCGCGGCGTGGATTTAAACGTTAATTTTGACGCCGATTGGGGAAGCGGCAGGCTTAACGTAAAGACACGCGGAAGCGAGAACTGTATAGGCGACTATCCGTTTTCCGAACCCGAAACGGCGGCGTTGAGAGATTTTACGCTTATGGTACGCCCGTACGTTACGTTCAGTTTTCACACTAAGGGCGAGGAAATATATTGGCGGTACGAAGGACTCGGCGACGCGCGCGGCGCGGAAATATTGTCCGCGGCTACGGGTTACAGAAGTAAAATAATTTACGGCTCTGCCGGCGGATACAAGGATTGGTGCATTAAAAAACTGCATATACCTTCGTATACGTTGGAGTGCGGTTCGGACGGACTCGAACATCCGATAAAAAATATCCGCGCGTTGAGAAGTTGTTATAAAGTTTTAAAAATTTTTACGGAAAAATATGGCGGAACAATTTATGAAAGCGGCGCTGAAATGCGCCCGTAAAGCCTTCGAAGAGGGAGAAGTGCCCATAGGCGCGGTTGTGGTTTGCGACGGCAAGATAATCTCGCGCGGCTACAACAAGCGCACGAAAAAGCAAATCGCAACGGCGCATGCGGAAATAGAGGCGATAGAAAAGGCATGCAAAAAACTTAAAAGCTGGCGCATTCCCGAATGCGAGATTTACGTTACGCTCGAACCGTGTCCTATGTGTATGGGCGCAATGCTCAACGCGCGCATTAAAAAGGTCTATTTCGGCGCGTATGAAGCGAAAGGGCGTTCTATGACGGAACAGCTTGCAGAGTCTAACCTCGTCAACCACAGAATAGAAGTGGAGGGCGGAGTAATGCAGAGCGAATGTGCCGACGTGCTTTCGTCGTTTTTTTCGGAAATGCGTGAAAGAACAAAAAAGTAAACATTTTTCAGTATTAATTATTTGACTTTAATTGTTTATAAAGATACAATGTAATGCGTGGTACAGGTATAGAGAAGCGGTTAAGTTTCTTAAAATACAAAAGTAAAATCGGAGGACGTAACCCCAAATGATTAATCACGGCAGTGAAATAAAAATCTTTTCAGGCAATTCCAACAAACCTCTTGCACAGGCAATCGCGGCGAGACTCAACACCTCGCTCGGAGAAATGGAAGTAACCCATTTCTCGGACGGCGAAATCTATGTTCGCTTCGACGAATCGATACGCGGAAAAGACGTATTCCTTATTCAGTCCACTTCAACCCCCGTAAATACCAATCTGATGGAACTTCTCATTATGATTGACGCCGCAAAGCGCGCAAGCGCAGGCAGAATTACGGCGGTTATACCGTAGTTCGGTTATGCAAGACAGGACAGAAAGGCGCGTTCGAGAGAACCGATTACGGCGAAACTCGTTGCCAATCTCATTACTTCCGCAGGCGCGGACAGAGTGCTTACAATGGATTTGCACTGTTTACAGATACAGGGATTTTTCGATATTCCTCTGGACAACCTTGTGGGCGGCCCCACGCTTTACAACCACTTCAAGCCGATGGTA
>CAMXOH010000031.1 GCA_947245485.1 uncultured Clostridia bacterium
AAGACGCCAAAGTTACGGCAAATAGCGGAGTAACCGTTTCCGAACCAAAAAACGGAGAGAGCTACAAAGTAGGCGAAACCGTAACCCTTACTGCGGGAGAAGCGCCCGAGGGCAACGTATTCGCATATTTCACGGCAAACGGCGAACCAATCGAAAGCAATCAATATTTATTGACGGGCGACGTGGTTTTCGGCGTTGTGTATAACGAATTTTCAACTATTTCCCTTGCGGAAGGAATAAAGACGGCAGACGGACACACGGGTAGCGTAAAAGTTGCGCGCAATATGCCTGTTTATCTCAAACTGACGGATGATACGAAGTATTATCTTGCATTCTACGTGGACGGCGAAGCTATAACGGGCAATTCGTTCACGCCGACGGAAGGCAAAACGTATACGGTTACGGTAAAGACGGAAAACCGCGTGGCAAGCCTTAACGAACAGGTTAACACCGTTTCATCGTCGGCTATACACGACGGCAATGCTAAGCTTGGCTTTACGCAAAATATAAGCTATAACGGCGTTGACGGCGCAGTCAAGGAAAACGGCATTTTAAAAATTTCGGAAATCGGTATCGGCGGCGATGTATCAGTAAAATCGATTAAGGACGTCGGTGAAAAAGAACTTTTAAATTACGCGGAAGTTTACTTCTATATTTACACCGAAGCGGACGGCGTCAAAGCAGGCACTTGGTGGTGCAACGATACTGCCGCGGTAAAAGGACAGTGGACGAAAGTCACCGTATACGCCGACGCGAGCAAGAACGTTAACGGTAACAATCCCTACGAAGCGGACGGCGTGAAAGGCAAGCTCTTTGCGAAAGGCAGTTACGGTTCTAACTTCATTTACCGTATTATGGGCGCGGAAGGCAAAACCGTCTACATAACTTCGCTTTACGGCGTAGCCTATAAAGACGCGACGGTTAAAATTGCGGAAGACAGCAAAGATACTCTGACGGTTTCGGCTCCCGCAAACGGAACTAACTACAAAGAGGGTGAAACGGTAACTCTCACTGCGGCAAAAGCGCCCGCAGGCACGGCGTTCGCTTACTTCACGGCTAACGGCAAGCGCATCGACGGCAACACATATTTGCTTACGACGGAAGAAGTCGTTTTCGGAGTCGTTTACAGCGAAATTTCTACGGTTACGCTCGGCGAGGGCGTTAACGCGGAAAACGCAGAGAACGGCGAACTCACGGTAGGCAGAGGCGCTACGGTGCATTTGCAATTTATCGGCGAAGTTCCCTCGGGCAAATACTTCAAGGGTTTTGAGGTTGACGGCGAACTCATAGAAGGCGACAGCTTCATTGCCGAAGACGCAGAGCATACCGTTATCGCACTGTTCGAAGACAGAATTCAGACAGGTAACGAAAAACTCAACGAAATCAGCACGGTAGAGGAAGACGGACTTAGCTATCATCCTGCGCAAACAGGATGGAGACCCGAAAAAATCGAGTATGTGACAGACGTTAAATACACGGGTTCCGACGGCGCAATCGACGAAAGCGGCTCGCTCAAAGTCACTTTAAGCGGCAACGAGCAGGCGTTCGCGCTCAATAAAACGCTTATAAACAAACTTGACGGATACGAAGAAATTTTCTTCTATATCTACGCGGATAAAGACACGGAAGCTGATAACGTAAGTGTAGGCGGTTGGTGGTGCCGCGACACCAAGCTCGTTGCGGGCGAATGGACTAAGGTAAGTTTTACAAGAAAAGCTAACCCTCAGAACATTTCCGAAAAGAGCGTTTGGGATGAAAACAGTATAGAACGTTTCGTTTACAGCTTAAACGGCGCTAAGGCGGGTACAGTCGTATATGTTACGGCAGTATACGGCGTGCCTTACGGCGAAGTATCGGTAACGGTAGAAGAAGGACTCGAAGAATACATAAAAGTTGACGGTACGTTCAAAGAGGGACAGACGATAACTCTTTCGAACGAAGGCGCGCCCGAAGGCAAGGCTTTTGCGTACTTCACTATAAACGGTGAAAAGTATGACGAAACTACCTATACTCTCGGAAAAGAACCTGTGGTTATAGGCGCGGTTTTCTCCGAAATTTCAAAAGTCTCGTTAGGCGCAGGCGTAACGGCTGACGGAGTCGAGGGGGGGGCAAATGAACTCACCGTCGGCAGAGGTAAGACTATTACTCTTATTGTGGACGGTACGACGGCTCCTGCAAATAAAGTGTTTGATTGCTTTGCGGTAGACGGCAAGGCGATTTCGGGCAATAAGTTCACTACTACGCTTGCGTCGCATAGCGTAACGGCTATATTTATAGACGACGTCAAGGATATGACCTGGAACGAAACCGAATATGAGGAACCCGACGGAACGGTTGACTCCGCCGGCGGCGTTTATAAAAAACTCGGAAGCGACGCAAACTGGGCGTTAAGTTATGATTTGATTTCGAGAAATCCCGATAGCGAATCGAACAAGGATATACCCAATCAATGGTACGCAGGCGTGCTTTTCCGTAACAATGTGATAATCGGTTACGAAATGGGCGAGCATGCTATCAAAAATTACCTCGGTTCGGGCGGCGACACTTGGGATAAAATGCAACCCAACCTCGGCAGTTTAACGGATATACTTAACGGCGCATCTGCCGAAAATCCCGTAACTCTCACGTTCCTCAGACAAGGTAACGCGCTGTCGGCGTACATAACGAGCGGCGGTACGACTTATATCGTAATAAAAGATAAAATTCACGAGGCTTTCGATACGGCTAAGGGACTTGATTTCGGTTACGGCTGGCGTACGAATTGCGGCGGCACGCCCGACATCGAAAACATCAAATGGGTCACGGGTGAAGGCAAAGTAGGACTGTATACCGATTCCCTGAAAGCGAATATCAGCGTTGTCGGCGGAAGCACGGAAGAAAACGAATATCATCTCGGCGATACCGTAACTCTTATAGCCGACGCGGCGGAAGAGGGTAAAAAGTTCTTGCATTTTACGGTAAACGGCGAACCAATCGAGGGCAATACGTTCGTTGTCTCTTCAACCGAAAAATATGAAGTGGCGGTAGAATACTCCGATATTTCGACTCTTACGCTCGAAAACGGCGTGCTTACGGCGGACGGCGAAACCGAATACGCTCGCGGCGCAAAGGTAACTCTTTCGTTCGATGCTTCCAAACTTAACGGAAAGATTTTAGACTACTTCATAATCGACGAAGGCGAGGAATCCGAGCAGATAATTTTAAACGGCGAATTTACGACGACTAATGCAACCCACACCGTCAAGGCAGTGCTTGCGGAAGTCGGAAGTATGACTTGGGAAGACGTTGAATTTAAAAAACCCGACGGCGGCGACGCGCAAAAAGCAAAAGTAGGCAGCGGCAAGTACTGGGCGTTTGAATACGACTTCTACGGCGTTGCGGAAGGCAACATTTACGCGGGCGTTTACGTCGGCGGTAACGACCAGGTTTTCGGCTTCCAGTTGGATGCAGCCGAACAAAAGCTCGGCGGATACGGAGGAAGTTGGAAACAAATGACAGTTTGCAGTCTTATTGAGTCGCAAACCAATGCGTTGCGCGGAGCAACGGCGGAAGCGCCTGTAAAATTAACCTTTATCCGTAACGGCGACGATATAAGCGCGTATCTCAACGGCGAGTTTGTAGGCAGAACCTCGTTTGCCGGTTACTTGATTGAGGGCGATGATTTCGGGTTCGGTACGCGAAATAATTATACTATCGGAACTCTTCAAAATATTAAAGTAGTTACCGACAAAAATAAAGTCAAAGCATATGCGGACTATATATTTGCCAACTCGGATATCGGACCTGTAAGCGGCGCGCAGTTAACGTACGTCGGCAACAGCAAAAATGTCAGTAACATTTCCGATATGGAGTACGTCATCGATAAAAAGTATGACGGCAACGACGTCAACGTAACAGAAAAAGGCTCCTTGAAAGTTACCGTTTCGGGTACCGATTGCGGTTTTGCGGCGGTTCGGAATTTTGCATTAGATTTAAGCGCTTACAGCGAAGTTTACTTCTACGTGTACACGGAAGTGGAGAATGCGGGAAGCGGCGCCTATTGGTGCGGGGACACAGAACTCGTTGCAGGCAAGTGGACGAAAGTTTCGCTGAATGCGGGAATGGCAAGCGGCGGACCTTGGAATATTGACGGAAGCAGAATTTTTGAGGGCGGCTTAAAGGATATGGTTGTCAGGCTTAACAAGTGCAATAGCGGCGACGTATTCTACGTTACTTCGCTGTACGGCGTGCGGAAAGACTCTGAACCTTTGATTGAAAACGGCGCAACGGATTACTCGGTTGTCAGCGGTAACGAAGAGTTAAGCGCAATAATATACGAAAATTTTTTTCAGGATGCGGAGTAAGAATTGGTGAGGCTTCCTCCGCGGAAAACTGGAATAAAGATTGTAAATGGATTGTAATAGGCAACGAAACCCTGTTTAAACAGGCAGGACTTTCAATGCCCCATACCTCTCTCGGTAACAGCGGCTATTATATTGTCGCCGCAGGAAAAAGCATATTCATAATGGGGGAAACCGAGTTCGGTTTGCGCAACGGCGTTTACGCGTTCCTTTACTATACTATCGGAATGGAAACGTTCAGCGCGGATACTGTAATCTACGATTGCGGAAATAGGGTAACCTTTCCCGACGAAATGGAAATAGTCGGGAAAGCAGATATCGATATGATACTTCCAAGCAACCGTTTAGACGACGAAAAAACCGTTCACGCGATGGGTATGCTTACCAAAAACGACGTGTTTGCCTTAACCGAGGACAAAGTTTACACCGACCCCGGCGAGTTGGTAATGTTTGGTAACTACTGGCATAACTCGTTCAATTATTTGCCTTACGAAACGCATAAGGACGCGCATCCGTCGTGGTATTCGACTACGTATACAAACGGATTACCGTCGCAGATTTGTTATACCGCGCGCGGTAACGCCGCGGAGTATCGGCTGATGCTCGATACCGCATATGCAAAAATGAACGAATTTCTTTTAAAGAGTCCTAACGCGACTACAATAACTTTCACGATTCAGGACAACGAAGAAATTTGTCAGTGCGATAAGTGCAAAGAAATGTTTAACAGATACGGCAGTAATTCGGCGGCGGTGATTATGTTTATAAACGAACTTGCCGATAAACTTAAAGCCGAACACCCGCACGTAAAACTTCTTTTCTTCGCTTACAACCGAACGGAACAGGCGCCTAACGTAGTTGACGAAAATACGAAATGCAGGGACAATGTGGCGGTTTATTACGCGCCGATATTGGCTAATTACAACGTTTCGTTCTCAGACCCCGCAAACGCGGAAACGGCAAGAAGAATCGGGAATTGGTCTAAGTTTTCGGATAATCTCTATCTGTGGCTGTACAATACAAACTTCAATTATTATCTTTTCCCGCATAATTCGTTCGAGGCAATGGCGGAAATAAACCGCTTCTGCGTTCAGTATAACGTAAAATTCATTTATTGGGAAGGGCAATGGGAGCAGACTGCGACGACGGCTTTCTCGACTTTGAAAGAGTATTTGAACGCGAAACTCGGCTGGAATGCCGACTATACCGTAAACAAACTGTACGATAAGTTCTTCCCTGCGTATTTCGGCGCGGCAAGCGGCACGATGAGGACTTTCTTTAACGAACTAATCGCGCATATGAAAGCTCATCCTTTAACGGGAAAAATTAACGAACCGATATGTACGGCGGATATTTGGGACAGAAATACTCTTGACAGATGGATGGGATATATCCAAAAGGCGTATTCCGAAGTTGATAGTAATTCTGTGTACTACAAGCATATCAAGCTCGAAAGCATTTTTGTCCGTCACGCGCTGACGGCGCTCCATAACGTTACGGACGATGCGTTCAAATCCGATTGTAAGGAACTTGGCGTAGAACGTTACAGCGAATGTTCGCACGATAAGTACGGTTATACCTGCGGCTCGTTCGTAAACGTGCCTAACGGTATTAACTGGTAATAAAACTGTTTACAGAATATTTTTTTCTCCATTCACCTTTTAGGTAAAAGTCGCCCCCGAAGTCGGCTGACTTCGGGGGCGATTATTTAATAATGCGTATTGACTTGCGCTTATTTAAAGACTATAATTATTCTGAAATTTATTTTAAGGAAATTTTATGAAACTCGATTACAGAACATATTGCGACAAGGTAAAGGGTTGTTATCTCGGCAAAAACGTCGGCGGCACGCTCGGCGCACCGTTCGAGTGTTTCCGTGGCGTATACGACGTAGACTTTTTTATGCAGGACGTTTCTTCGCCCATACCCAACGACGACGTCGATTTACAGCTTGTATGGCTTTCCGCCGTCGAACACGAGGGAAAGAATATAGACAGCCATATTCTTGCGCAGTATTGGGAAAACTACGTGTCAGCGGTAATATCCGAATACGGAACGGGTAAAAACAATTATTCGTTCGGCATCGCGCCTCCGCTTTCGGGATATATGCGCAACGAAAACAGAGAGAGCAACGGCGCCTGGATACGCACGGAAATATGGGCGTGCCTTTGCGCGGGCAACCCCGCGCTTGCGGCTAATTACGCATATTACGACTCGTGCGTAGACCATAGCGGCGAAGGTATATACGCGGCGGTTTTCGCCGCAACCGTGCAGGCGGCGGCGTTCTTCGAGAGCGACGCATATAAACTTATAGAAATCGGACTTTCGTATCTTCCCGAAAAATGCGGCGTAAGAAACGCGGTTGAAGTTGTTCTTAACTGCTTTAAGCGCGGCGACGACTGGAAAACGGCGAGGAAAAAACTTTTAATCGCCGAGCCGTCGAGCTTCGGCGAAATCGGCGGGGAATGGCAGGGAACGGCGATTGTTCCCGCAAGTAAGAAATGCCCTGTACAGCAGAAGGATAACGATATTCCCAAGGCGGTACACGGTTACGACGCACCCGCAAGCATAGGCATAATTTTAATCGGTTGGCTCTACGGCGGCGGAGACTTCGGCAAGTCCGTATGTTTGGCTACCGACTGCGGCGAGGACACTGACTGCACCGCTGGTACTTTGGGCGCGATACTCGGCATTATATGCGGAGCGGACAAAATTCCCGATAAGTGGAAAAACGGCTGTTCAGAAAAAATTGCGACTTGTACGCTTCGTCCCGACCTTTTATTGAACGTTCCCGAAACGGTTTCCGCGCTGTGCGAAAGGGTTGTCAAACAGTTTCCCGTAGTTTCTTCCGAAAGGTGCAAATTTACGGAAAACGGTTTCGAAATTACGGCGGCGCCACTTGCGTATGACGAGAACGCTTTTTATCCTTATCAGCAGGAAAACTTTAAAGAACTTTTGTCGGAAAGTCCTTCGACGGCGCGCTATCGTTTCAGCAGTCTGAACGTTAAGGTTAATTTCGGCGAAGAATTGGCAAAAATAGAAGATGGGGTAGAAAAACGTATAAAAATTACCCTCTGTAACAAGCTCTATCTTTCGCAGTATCTTACGGTCCGCGTACTCGGCGTTCCGCAAGAGTGGAAGTTGTTAAACGGCGCGGAACGCGCCGTAGGACTCGAACACTGGCACGGCAGTAAAGTAAGCCATACGAATTCTTTCGATTTGGTTTTTACGCCCGAATCGCTCGTTCGGAATAAGTACGAACTGACGCTCGAAATTTCTGCAAACGGCAGGGGCGAAAAATATTACGTGCCTATAACTCTCATTAACGGCGCTTGTTAAAGGTTATATATGTATTTGGATAATGTTGACAAAATTTTGTTTTCGGAAAATTACGGTAACGTTGTAAAGAGCGATTACGCGATTCTTTGCGGGACTTCTCCCGAATACGCGCCTGTCCGCGCGGAAATTGCCGCTTCATTTTATAAGAAGGGCGGTACGGCAAGCATTGTTGCAAGCGGCGCGGCGGTTGCCGATAAAAGCATTACCGAGAGTGCGGTTTTAAAACAAGAGCTTTTAAAGCGCGGCGTACCCGAAGAAGCGGTAATCGAAGAATCGCAAGCGTTCGATACCATACAGAATATGACTTGTTCTCTCACGGAAATATGCAAGCGGACGGATATAATGCTTGTCGAAAGCATTACGGTAATAACCGAACCTTATCATATGAAAAGAGCGTTGAGCCTTGCGAGGATACTCTTGCCAGAACACATAAAAATTTACGGCTATACGCAGGGCGCGGAATATCAGCGCGAAGCGTGGCTGACGGACGAACGGCTTAAAAAGTGCGTCGAAAACGAAATGGAAATTTTAAAACAACTTGCGGAAAAAGGACGGGTGCGTTTATGAAAATTCAGATACTCGGTTCAGGCGGAGGAGAGGGGTATCCCGCGCTGTTCTGCGGTTGCGCGCATTGCGTGGCGGCAAGAAAGGCGGGCGGAAAATCCTTGCGCTCGCTGTCGCAGACGCTTATCGACGGTAAACTTTTAATCGATTTGCCGCCCGATACGCATATGCACTTTATGCAGAGGGGTATCAACTTCGGCGGACTCGAACACGTTCTCGTAACGCATGTCCACGACGACCATTACTGTCCCAATTTATTAAGTACGCGCGGCACCGATTTTGCGCCAGCGCTCGACTTTGAAAAACTGAACGTTTACGGCAATGCGGACGTACAACGGCTTTTTAACGGATATTACGAACTGTTTCCTATAAGGGATGAAATCCGTAAAAACATAGTTTTTCACACGCTAAAACCTTTTGAAAGCGTGAAAATCGACGGGTACAAGGTTACGCCTTTAAAAGCGAATCACGCCCCCGAACAAACCGCTCTCAATTACATAATAGACGACGGCAAAACCGCGCTTTTGTATCTTTTGGACAGCGGTTTTCCCACTGACGAAACGCTTGGCTTTATAAAAAATTATCCGAGAAAATTCGGTTGCGTTTTAATGGACGGCACTATGGGTTGCAATTATTACGTTTACCATATGAATTTTGCACAAAACAAACAGCTTAAAAAAGAGCTTTTAGAATCTGGCGCCGTCGAAAAAGACGCCGAGTTTGGCGTGATGCACATAACGCATAACCACGCGGGACTGCACGAAGAAATTAAAGAATACTTTAAGGACGTCGGTATTGCCGTTGCATACGACGGAATGGTAATTAAAATTGAAAATTGAAGAGTATGTGCTTTCGCATTATAAAAATATTCTTAAACCGCCTGTAAAAAATCTTAAATACCCTTTTATTGTTCCGGGCACAGGGTACCTAACCGAGCTTTGGGGTTGGGATACATATTGGGAAGCGTTGTCTATGATTAAGGCTTTCGAGCTTTTCGGCAACGAGAAAATGAGCAGTTACGGAATATCGAAAGATACGGCTGACGCGCACATATGCGGCAGCGTACTTGATTTTTTGGACGCGCAGGAAGAGGACGGATTCATTCCTATTATGGTTTCTGCGGGCGGACTTTTCGAAGGCTTTTTTCAGGAAGAATATAAAAAAGGCACGCCTTTAAATCAGCATTTGCCTTTCTTATGCCAAACCGTTTTACTTGCGGAAGAATTTTCCGGAAGTTTCGGATACGATTTGGAAAAACTCGTTAAATATATGCGCTATTATGAGCAAAGACAGTACGACGAAAAATCGGGACTGTTCTTTTGGCAGGACGATATTATGGTAGGAATCGACAATAACCCTACCGTTTTTTATCGCCCTGACAGAAGCTCCGCTGATATTTTCCTGAACAGTTTTATTTTCCTCGAATACGTTGCGCTTTCAAAGATTTTAGAAAAGAAGAACGACGCGCGCGCGTATCAGGCGGCGGCAAAGGCTGAAAAACTTAAAGAGGCAATCAACGCCGAAATGTGGGATGAGCGCGACGGCATTTACGACTCGCAGGATATAAATTTGCATAAAACCGAACGTATCGTAAAGGGCGTTGCGCTTCATTCGGGACTTGCACCTCATTGGAAAACAATGCCCCTTAAAATTCGTTTCTGGGGTTGCTTTTTACCAATGTACGCGGGGATATGCCGCGGCGAACAGGCGGAAAGAATGTGTAAGCATTTATCCGATGACGACGAGCTTTTCGCCGAATACGGTATAAGGACGCTCGCCAAAAACGAAAAAATGTACAGCCTTGCAAAAAGTGCGGGAAATCCCTCGAACTGGCTCGGTTCGGTTTGGGTTATAGCACATTACTGCGTTTATAAAGGGCTAGCGCGTTACGGAAAAACGGAATTAGCCGAAAGATTGCAAAAGGCAACTTTCAATTTGTTAAATAAAAATCTTGAAAAACACGGCGACTTTTTCGAAAGCTATCACCCTGACAGCGGAGAACCTTTTATGCACGCAGGGTTTTTAAGCCATAATTTGCCTGTTATAGATATGTTAAAATGAAAGTTTCAAAAGATTTGATTAATAACGACGTTCCTGCAAACGGGCAACTGCAAGACGACGACTGCGTAGCTTTTTTCTTAAAAGAAAACGCGGATATAAGAATAGCGTTTTTGGGCAATTCCATTACCCGCCACGGCAAAGCCGAAAATATCGGTTGGCACGGCGACTGGGGTATGGCGGCTTCCGTTAAAGAGAACGACTACGTTCACAGACTGATAAGTTTAATAGAAAACGAAAACAAAAAAGTTTCTTACTGTATTGCAAATTTAAGCGAGTGGGAGCGAACGCGCGACGAGACGCTTCTTAAAAAGCGTTATGCGAAAATTAAAAATTTCAACGCCGAAATCGTCATAGTAAGGCTTGGCGAAAACGCGCGGTTGGCGCAAAACTATGAAGCGTTTAAATCTTGCTATAAACATATGGTTAAATTCTTTGCGGGTAATGCGGCAGTCGTTCTTACCGACCTATTTTGGGAATACGAACCTTTCGATAACTTTGCCAAAAGTTACGCCGAAGAAGAGGGATATAAGTTTGTTCAGCTTCACGATTTAGGCAACGTTCAAGAAATGAAAGCAGTCGGCAAATTCGCGCACGAGGGCGTCGCCGCGCACCCCGGCGATAAAGGTATGGCGGAAATTGCAGACAGAATATATGAAGTTTTAAACGAAATTAAGTTATGAAATATTATTTAGCGATAGACATCGGCGCGAGTTCGGGACGGCATATTGTAGGCTGGGAAGAGAACGGCGAGATAAAGACGGAAGAGGCGTACCGCTTCAAAAACGGCGTAGAGTATAAAGACGGAAGTCTTGTGTGGAACGTTGAGCGGTTATTTAAGGAAGTTATAAACGGACTTAAAGCGGCGCAAGAAAAAGGGTATACGCCCGCAAGCATAGGCGTAGATACGTGGGCGGTGGACTACGCGCTTTTGGATAAAGAAGATAAACTTATAGACGAAGTTTTCGCTTACCGCGACAGCCGTACGGATAAAGCAATAGACGGCGTTCACCGCACAATATGCTTTAACGAACTGTATAAACGCACGGGAATACAGTATCAACCGTTCAATACGGTATACCAGTTGTATGCTGATAAACTAAGCGGCAAGCTCGACGAAGCCGAGACTATGCTTATGTTGCCCGATTATCTAAACTTTTTATTGACGGGCGTTAAAAAACAGGAATATACAAACGCGACTTCGACGGGACTATTCAACTCGGAAACTCACGATTGGGATACGGAAATAATCTCGAAACTCTGTTTCCCGAAAAAATTATTCGGCGGCTTATTTCAACCGCAAACCGTTGTCGGCGAATTAAAAAAAGAAATCGCGGATGAAATAGGGTTTAATACAACCGTGGTATTGCCTGCCACACACGATACTGCAAGCGCGGTAGAGGGCATACCCATGACTGATAACAGTCCGTACATATCCAGCGGTACGTGGTCTTTGCTCGGCATAAAGGTAGATAAAGCTATAACCGACGAGAACAGCCGTAAAGCAAACTACTCCAACGAGGGCGGAATAGGTTATTACCGTTACCAGAAAAACATAATGGGAATGTGGGTTGTAAACTGTCTGCGCGACGAGCTATGCCCCGCTCAATCTTTCCCCGAAATAGTCAAAGAAGCGGAAGAAAGCAATTTCAGCGAATACGCAGACGTAAACGACAGTTCTTTTCTATCACCCGTAAGTATGAAAGCGGCGTTCGATAACGCGCTTAAAACAAAACCTCAAAGTACAGGCGATTATTTCAGGTGCGCATATTTAAGCCTTGCACACAGTTATAAAACGGCGTTGTGCGAGTTAAAGGCGAATACGGGTAAAAAGTTTGATAAACTTTACATAGTTGGCGGCGGCGCTAAGAACGGATTTTTAAACCGTTTAACCGAAGAGTTCTGTGAAGTAAAAGTAATAGCATTGCCGACGGAAGCAAGCGCGCTCGGCAATATAAAACAGCAAATAGAAAGAGGTAAACAAAATGTATAATAACGCGAAACAGGAGTATGCCATGTACGGCGTGGATACCGAGGCGGCGCTTAATAAACTCAAAGATATTCCCGTGTCAATTCATTGCTGGCAGGGCGACGACGTAGTCGGTTTAGACGGCGGAGGCGCCGCATCGGGCGGTATTCAGACCACGGGCAATTATTTAGGCAGAGCAAGAAATTTCGAAGAGCTTAAAGCAGATATTAAAAAAGCGTTTGAGCTGATGCCGGGCAAAAAGCGGTTAAACCTGCACGCAAGTTACGCAGTTGGCGCAACCGTAGACAGGGACAAATACGAGCCTGAACATTTTGCCGAATGGGTGAAATTTGCAAAAGAAATAGGTTTGCAGGGAATTGATTTCAACCCTACTATGTTCTCGCATAAAAATGTAAAGGACGGTTTAACGCTTTCTTCGCCCGACGAAACCATCCGTAAATTTTGGTTCAATCATTGTAAAGCGTGCTTACATATTGCGGAATATTTCGCTGACGAAATGAAAAGTCCGTGCCTTGTAAACATATGGATACCTGACGGATTTAAAGACGTTCCTGCGGACAGACTGACTCCGCGCCTGCGCCTTAAAGACAGCTTGGATAAAATTCTTGCGTGCGGCTACGACAGAAGTAAAGTAATCGTCGCGGTTGAAAGCAAGGTGTTCGGTATCGGCGTTGAAAGCTACACCGTGGGTTCTAACGAGTTTTATCAGAACTACGCGGCAAAGAATAATATTTGCTGTTTGTTAGATAACGGACACTATCATCCGCTCGAATACGTTTCGGATAAAATTCCCGCATTACTCGCGTTTTACGATAAAGTCGCTCTACACGTAACAAGAGGCGTTCGTTGGGATTCGGACCACGTTGTACTATTCGAGGACGAACTCAAAGAAATCGCAAAGGAAATAGTGAGGAACGACGCAACGGAAAAAGTTATTATCGGTTTAGACTACTTCGACGCGAGTATAAACCGCCTTTCCGCATGGGTGACGGGACAGAGAGCAATGCAGAAAGCGCTTTTGTACGCTTTGCTTACAAACCATAGCGAGCTTAAAAAATTGCAGGATAACGCGGATTTTACCGCGCTTATGGTGAAACAGGAAGAGTATAAAACTCTGCCTTTCGGCGCGGTGTGGAAAGAATACTTAAAGCGTGAAAATCTTTCCGAAGATTATTTAACGGAAATCAGAGAATATGAAAACAAAGTATTAAAGGAGAGAGTGTAATGGGTTTTATGGACGATTTGAGAAAAGCTGGCAAAGATTTATCCCGCGCATTAAAGGATATAACAAGTTCGCCGTTTGTACAAGAAATATGCAAGACAACGGCAAATATGTACCGTTTGGGTTGGGATGAGAGAAACGGAGGAAATATAAGCTATCTTTTAGACGAAAAGGAAGTTTCCGAATATTTGGATTTAAACAGAGTATTGCGCACTATTCCGCTTGCGGGAGTTAACGAAGCGGAGTTTGACGTGACGCCCTTAATCGGGAAAATATTTATAGTTACGGGTACTGGCAAGTATTTCAAGAACGTAGAGGACGACCCCGAAACAAATTTGGGAATAGTTCGCATTGCTAAAAACGGCGTGGAACTTCTGTGGGGATATAGTGACGGCGGCAGAACTACAAGCGAATTGCCCGCGCATTTAATGTGCCATATGGCAAGACTAAAAGTTGACCCCGAAAACAGGGTTGTAATACACTCGCACCCGACAAACACGCTTGCAATGAACTACGTGCACGAGCTTGACGAGAAGAAATTCACGCACACTCTATGGGAAATGTGCACGGAATGTATAGCGGTTTTCCCCGACGGAGTAGGGATACTCCCTTGGATGCTTTGCGGAACGAACAGTATAGGCGTAGCAACGGCTAAGAAGATGGAAGAGTTCAGGCTTGTAATCTGGGCAATGCACGGCATTTACGGTGCGGGCAAGACAATGGACGAAACGTTCGGACTGATTGAAACGGTTGAAAAGGCGGCGCAAATATATATTCTCACCGCGCACCTGCCGAGAGTGAACACCATTAAGGACGAAGATATGGTAAAGCTCGTAGAGTTATTCGGACTCAAATATAGGAAAGACTTTTTGAATTTGAAATAAAATCTGTTACGGAATATTTCAAACATTATGTAAAGGATTAATGTCCGAGGATAGTATTCGTAAAGAATAAAAAGTGAGGGATAAAATGAAGATATTAGTAACGGGCGGAGCGGGATATATCGGCTCGCATACAGTGGCGCAATTATGTGCAGACGGTTACGAAGTGGCGGTGTTGGATAACCTTTACACTTCTTGCGAAGAGAGCATAGTCCGCCTTCGTAAAATCACGGGTAAAGATATTCCCCTGCATAAAGCGGACATAAGAGTTCAAGAAAACGTGCGTAAAGTGTTAAGAGACGAAAAAATCGAAGCGATAATTCACTTTGCGGCATACTCGCTTGTAGGCGAGAGTATGACTAACCCATTGAAATATTACGAGAACAACCTTTACGGCACAAAACAGCTTTTGGAAGCAATGATAGAGGAAAAAGTAAATAAAATCGTATTCTCGTCAACTGCGGCGACCTACGGCGAACCGAAGAGCATTCCCATACTCGAAACCGACGAAACCAACCCCACGAACCCGTACGGCGAAACTAAACTGTCTATGGAAAAGATGTTCAAGTGGACGGCAAGCGCGCACGGAGTTCGGTTTGTATCTCTGCGTTATTTCAACGCCTGCGGCGCGCACGAAAGCGGAACAATAGGCGAAGCACACAATCCCGAAACGCATTTAATTCCAATAATATTGCAGGCGGCGGCAGGCGTGCGGAAGAGCATAAGCGTTTACGGCGCGGACTATCCCACGAGAGACGGCACTTGCGTAAGAGATTATATCCACGTATCGGACCTTGCGAAAGCGCACGTTGCGGCGGTAAAATACCTTTTGGACGGCGGCAAGAGCGATATATTCAATCTCGGTACGGAAACGGGCACTACGGTAAAGGAAGTAATAGACGCGGCAGAAAAGATAACGGGCAAAGATATAAAAGTATTATACGGCGGACGCAGAGCGGGCGACCCGGCGGTGCTTACGGCGTCTAATAAAAAGGCGAGGGAAATACTCGGTTGGAAACCCGAGAAGACAATGGACGATATAATCTCGTCCGCATGGAAATGGCACAGCAAAAATCCTTACGGGTATAAGAAATGAACGGAATAAAAGAGCAAGCGAAAAATTTAATAGCATATGCGCAGGAAAAATTAGAATTAAAAGAGCGAGACGGAGAATACAAAACCAACCGCCTGTTAGAGATAATGCAAAGCGGATTGGAGGGCGCGGAGTTAGAGGACGCCGTGTACGGCGAACTGTCATTATTACCTTCGGAAACCGACGAACGTTTTGCTGAGATAATGAAAGAGAACGGGAGTAAGGCGGCGACGGAGTGGTTGTATAATTATTGCGTTTATAATAAATACGTAAAAAAGGACGTGCTGGATAAGAACCCGCGGTTCGATACGGCAAACGGACTTACGATAACAATCAACAAAGCGAAACCGGAATTCCGCGACCCGAAGAAAGCTAAGGCGGGGAACAGTGTGGACGGCGGCTATGCAAAGTGCGTTATCTGCCGTGAAAACGAGGGATTCGGGGCGAAAAACAAGCGGAATTTAAGAACGGTTTCCATAACGCTCGGCGGCAAACCGTGGTTCTGGCAGTATTCGCCGTACGGATATTTCCACGAACACGGCATCGCGGTAAACTGCGAACACACGCCGATGAATATAGACAGGCAGACTTTTGTCAATCTGCTTGATTTCGTAGATAAGTTTCCGCATTATTTCATAGGTTGCAATGCGCCGCTTGAAAGAATAGGCGGAAGCGTCCTTGCGCACGACCACTATCAGGGCGGCGGAGAAATCTTGCCGCTGCATAGAGCTAAAATCAAGACTAAAATCAAGGACAATAAATACTCGTACGTTACGGTAGGTATTTTAGACTGGGCGGGAACGGTAATACGGATAAAGAGCGACAAGCGCAACGAAGTAGTAGATATAGCGGACAGACTGCGCGAGGCGTGGATAAATTACAGCGACTGGGGACTCGGCATAATAGCAAAGGATAGTAACGGAATACATAACGCAATAAGTCCTACTGTAATAAAAACAGTAAACGGCTATGAAATGAACGTGATACTCCGCAGTAATGTAACGAGCAAAGAATATCAGGACGGAGTATTCCACGCCCACCCCGAATATCATTCGATAAAGAAAGAGAGTATAGGACTTATAGAAGCGCAGGGACTGTTCATACTGCCGGGCAGATTGGAAGAAGAACTTTCTGCGGTTGAAAGGTTGATTGAAAGCAGGCAGCCGTTGCCGGAAAAATATGCGCAGTTCGGTTTGGTATACGACGAAACGAAAGCATTATACGAGAGCGGTAAATATAAGGACGTTCATACGGCGATGCGGGAAGAATTGGGAAGTATATGTTACAGGATACTCGAAAACACGGCGGTATTCAAAGAGGAAGAAGATTTAATGCGGTTTCTAAAAACCGCAGGGTTTGAGATATGAAAGAAAAAGAATACGAATACAAAGTTAGCGCGGCGGGGCGAATTAACTTTATAGGCGAACACATAGACTACTGCGGCGGCAAGGTAATGCCTGCGGCGTTGTCGCTTAAAAACACGGTTTACATACGGCCGAACGGCACAAATCAAATCAATTTGGAATGGACTACTTTGCCCGATAAAGTAACGCTCGATATAGATAAGTTGGACGGTTACAAAGACTTGAAGTACGGCAACTATCAGGCAGGCGCGGCTTTGATGTGGCAAAGAGCGGGACATAAGATAATAGGCTGCGATATGCTTCAAGACTGTACGGTACCGTTCGGCTCGGGACTTTCAAGTTCAGCGGCAATAGAGGTGAGTACAATCGCGGCTTTGGCAACTCTCGCAGGCGAGCCGCTTGATAAGGTAGA
>CAMXOH010000032.1 GCA_947245485.1 uncultured Clostridia bacterium
AAATTCTCTGAGATTGAGAATTTTAGGCGTACCGTCCACGAGCGCGAGCATTATAATGCCGTCGGAGATTTGCAGGTTTGTGTGCTTGTAGAGAGTGTTTAAAACTACCTGCGGGTTTGCGTCCTTTTTAAGTTCTATTACTATACGCATACCGTCGCGGTCGGACTCTTCGCGTATATCCGAAATACCTTCGACTTTCTTGTCTTTAACAAGGTCAGCCATATTCTCTATAAGTTTTGCTTTATTTACCTGATAGGGAATTTCGGTCACGACTATACGGTTGCGCGTTACGTTGCCGCTCTTGTATTCTTCCACTTCGCAACGGGAGCGGATTGTTATGTTGCCCCTGCCCGTCTTGTAAGCGCGTTTTATTCCGTTTCTGCCGAGAATGAGCGCGCCCGTAGGGAAGTCGGGTGCTGGGATGTACTGCATAAGTCCGTCCACGTCGATTTCGGGGTTGTCTATCATAGCGATTACGCCGTCGATAACTTCGCCGAGATTGTGCGGGGGAATGTTTGTAGCCATACCGACGGCTATACCGTCAGAACCGTTTACGAGCATATTCGGGAAGCGCGACGGAAGAACCGTGGGTTGCATACCCGTGTCGTCGAACGTGGGATAGAAGTCAACCGTCTCTTTATCGAGGTCGCGGAGCATTTCGGAAGAAAGTTTTGCAAGCCTTGCCTCCGTATATCTCATTGCCGCGGCGGGGTCGCCGTCCACGGAACCGAAGTTGCCGTGTCCGTCGATTAACGGAAAGTTTATAGAGAAATCCTGCGCGAGTCTTACAAGCGCGTCGTAAACCGAGCTGTCGCCGTGAGGGTGATATTTACCGAGACAGTCGCCGACGATACGGGCGCATTTTCTGAACGCCTTGTCGGAATATAAACCCAACTCGTGCATCGAATACAATATACGTCTGTGAACGGGTTTCAAACCGTCCCTTACGTCGGGAATGGCGCGGGAGACGTTTACCGCCATAGCATAGGCGATAAAGGATTTTTTGAGTTCCGCTTCGACTTCAACGTCGAGCATTTTAGTCATTGCAAGCGTCTTTTTAAACTCTTCGGTGAGTTCTGCGCTGGTCTGTTTCTTTGCCATATATCTATTCCTGTTTTATTTTATTTTGAATTGTTATACTGCTGAATCAGCGTTTACACGTCAAGCTCTTCCACGAGCTTTGCATTTTCTTCGATAAACTGGCGGCGGAGTTCGGGTTGTTCGCCCATTAAAAGCGAGAAGTATTTATCCGCTTCCACTGCGTCCTCTACGTTTATTCTTACGAGCGTTCTTCTTGCGGGGTCCATTGTAGTTTCCCAAAGCTGTTCTTTGTTCATTTCGCCCAAGCCTTTGTAGCGTTGAAGCTCAAACTTGCCCTTGTAGCTGTTTTTAAAATCTTCAAGCGCCTTATCGTCGTAGAGATAAGTATCTTCTATACCCTTACCCGAAACCTTGTACAAAGGCGGTTGCGCCGCGTATACGTGTCCGTTTTCAACAAGCGGGCGCATATAACGGAAGAAGAAAGTTAGAAGAAGTATTCTTATGTGCGAACCGTCTACGTCCGCGTCGGTCATTATGATTATACGGTCGTAACGGAGTTTGCTTTCGTCGTAGTTTTCCTGAATGCCGCAACCGAACGCGGTAATCATGGCTTTGATTTCCTCGTTGCCGAGCGCGCGGTCTATTCTTACCTTTTCCACGTTGAGTATTTTACCGCGTAGAGGAAGAATTGCCTGAAAGCGCCTGTCCCTGCCCTGTTTAGCGGTACCGCCAGCGCTGTCGCCCTCAACTATATAAATTTCGCAGAGTTCGGGGCGCTTGTCCGAACAGTCGGCAAGTTTGCCGGGAAGTTTCGTGCTTTCGAGTATGCCTTTACGGTGCGTTTCTTCACGCGCGAGCCTTGCCGCTTCCCTCGCCCTCTGCGCGGTAAGACAGCGCATTATAAGCGTCTTGGTTTCGGCGGGATGCTCTTCGAGATACATACCGAACTTTTCCGTAACGGCTTTAGAAACGAACGCCCTTACGTACGTGGAGCAGAGTTTGCTCTTTGTCTGGCTTTCGTACTGCGCGTCGGCAATTTTTACCGAGACAACCGCCGTTATGCCCTCTCGAACGTCCTCGCCCGAAAGTTTCGTGTTCTCTTTGAGTATGTTCAGCTTTTTGCCCGCGTCGTTTATTACCTTTGTAAGCGCGGCTTTGAATCCGTCAAGGTGCGTTCCGCCGTCGGGTTGGCGGATATTGTTCGAGAACGGGAAAATCTGCTCGGCATAACCGTCGTTATACTGAATGGCTATTTCGAGGAACTTGTCGTCGCCTTCCTGTTCTTCGAAATATACGGGTTTTTCAAACAGAACTTCCTTGCCCTTGTTTATATCTTCTATAAAGTGTACGACGCCGCCTTCGTAACAGAAAACGTCCTCGCGCTGTCTTCCCTCGCGCCTGTCCGCAAGCGTGAGCGTAAGTCCCTTGTTGAGATACGAAAGTTCCCTTAAAAGCGTTTTAAGCGTATCGTAATTGAAGTCGATTGTTTCGAATACCGTAGCGTCGGGATGGAAGGTAATCGTCGTTCCCGTAGCCGTAGTTTTACCTATTGCTTTAAGTTTAGTTTCGGGGATACCGCAGTGATAAACCTGACGGAAAATATGTCCGTCCTGACAAACTTCGGCAACGAGCGTATCGGAAAGCGCGTTAACGCAGGAAACGCCGACGCCGTGCAATCCGGACGAAATTTTATAGCCGCCCTCTTTATTTCCGCCGCCGAACTTACCGCCCGCGTTGAGGTTGGTGAGCGCGAGTTCGACGCCGCTTATTCCCTCTTCCTTATTTATGCCCGTGGGTATGCCCCTTCCGTTGTCTTTTACCGAACACGAACCGTCCTCGGTAATGACTACCTCGATTCTATCGCAGAAGCCTGCAAGGGCTTCGTCTATGGAGTTATCGATAACTTCCCTGACAAGACAGTGAAGTCCCTTTTCGTCGGTGGGACCGATGTACATTCCGGGGTGTTCCCTTACGGGTTCAAGACCTTTCAGCGCTTTTAAACTGTTAGCGTCGTAGCTTGATTTAACTTTTCCGAACATTTTAAACCCTCTTTTTACTGTTTTGTATTTGTATTTTTATTATACCATATTATATAATCAAAAGCAATTATATGAGGCGGTATTTTCAATTTTTAAATGGGAAAGCCGAATGGGTTTTTATTGCGGAAAAACGATTTTTTTAAAAGTTATTGCAATTTGAAAGTTTATATTGTATAATCGGTTATATTAAAATATTAAATACTCGGGGTTTAAAATGAAAAAACTTTTACGCAGCGCCGCAATCGCTTTATGCGCGGCGGGAATGTTGCTTCCGCTCTCAGCGTGCGGCAACGAAAACGGCGGAAACAACGGCGGCGGGCAGAAACCGCCTGTCGACAATAAACCGGCAAAAAAACAGTACGATTTGCTTGCCGACGGGCACGACTTATTATCGGGAGACGCCGACGATGAAAACGGACTTACTTTAACTGACGCCGTTTTGGAACTGCGTAAACCCGTAGTTCTTCCGTTCGGCGAAAACTGCGAATGGCAGATTGCTTTCGAGGGCGTGCTTATGCCCGAAAAATCGGGCGGCGGACAGTTTTTGAACAGCCTTGCCAACGACACGGACGGCAGAGTTTATTTCGGAGTAAACGGAGCGAATAACGTTCTGTTTATGGGCGTCTGCGTCGGCGATACGTACGCAAATTACTGTTGGAACGTACCCGTTGACGTTATGAGCGGCGAACATACTTATAAAATAAAGTACAACGGCGAATACATACTGACAGTCGACGGCGGCGAAGCGCAGAGTTTTGAGAGCGTAAACGTGAACCAATCCAACCGCACAGCCGCGGACGGAGCGAAAGCGTCGGAAGAACTCACGCGTAAAATATGCGCCGTCACGGGGCAGAAATTTTTGACAATGAACAGCGTCGGTTCATTTACTCACCCCTGCACCAATTTCTTTAAGAGTTTTAAAGTCGAAACCACTGCTCTTAAAGGTTATACGCAAATTTACGAACACCCGCTCGCGGCTACTTCCGTTTACTACATCGGCTCTTCCGTAACGCGCGGACACGGAGGAAATACCGACGGAAATTCGTTTGCGGATATGACGGCTAAACTTACGGGCGGAGAGTGTAAAAAAGAGACGATTTCAGGCACAAATCTTGCTATAACGGACGGCAGAAGCGACTCTTACGTAGAAAGACTGGCTCGCCTTAATTTAAGCAACCAACCCAACGTACTCGTAGTACAGTTATCTACAAACGATTTTTCAAACAACGTGCCGCTCGGTACGGTATCGGAACAAACCGCTTCTTCGGAGTTCGACAAGAGAACGATTACGGGCGCGCTCGAATACATACTTGCAACAGTCAAAGAAATTTCACCCGATACAATAACCGTCATCTACACCTGCCCTCTCGGAAAAGGTTGGGGCAAATACGCCGAATACGGACGGTACGTAAACGGAACTTTGAAAGAACTCGAAACTAAATGGGCGGACAGTCTTGCCGTACTCGACTTGTACAACGCCGAATACGTAAAAGTTCCCTGCTATATGCAGGGCGACGAACTGCACCCGCAGAAAGAAGGTTACGCGCAGGTATTCACCCCGTTTTTCATCGAACTTTTGAATAGTTATTTTGCATAGGCGCAAAATAAATTTATGGATAAATTTAACTGCGGTATAGACGTTTTCGAACTACACGAAAACTTTTTCGAGTGCGGAACGTGCGGCAACCACGTATGCAAAACCAAAGCCGAACTTTGGGGCAGAGTATGCCCGAACTGCTTCGGAAAACTTTACAGAATAAGCTGAAACGGCGGGCGGAAATTATTTCCGCCCGCCGTTTTTTTATTGCAAATATTCTTTTAAATCTTCAAGTCTTTTAAATTCTTTTGCGGCTTGCTCCTCATCCCCTTTGGCTTTAAAGTATTCATATTTCAGCTCCGTAAGAGATATGAACGCAGGCTCGTCCTCGGGTATAACAGGTAAACCGAAAAGTAATTTTTCGTCGATATCCTGTATTTTTACGCCATTTAAAACTCGCGCCTGAATCGTCATAACGGCGAGCGTTACTTTCGCCGTATCAGAATTTTCGACGAGTTCCCGAATAACCAACCCGTCTGTCTTGCCGCCCGAAAACTCGGTTGCCTGACAGTTTAACAGAAACAGGTAAACAGAAGCGGGCAAAAACACGGTTAAAAACGCGCATCGGGAAACGAACAGTCCGACTATTCCCAAAAGTATAAAAACAAAATTCACGGCAAGTCCGCCGCAAGCAGTAGCTATTAATCTTTTGCGCAGGTTTTCATCCGTTTTGGGAATAAGCATACAGCTCGACGAACCGAACAAAGAAAATTTAGGTACGGCTTTTATTTTAGCAAACGCGCCGAACAGCATATGTCCGAGTTCGTGCATAAAGGAAGAAAACGGCAATGCGAACAATATCGCGGCATAGCACAAAAGCGCCCAAAGCTCATACTCGAACCAAAGTTTTACCGAGCAAACCGCCGCGCAAATAACCGCGATTACAAGCGCGAGTATGGAAAACTTTTTCATACGAGTCCCTCTTTTAGAAAGTAATACCCCTCTATATTGTCGCTTTCCGATACCGTGATTTGTTCCGCGCCGAAATACTTCATAACGCCGAGCATCAAAAGACAGCCGCCCCCGACTATATCCGCGGAGTTAGTGCATATCGTAGTTGCGCGTATTTCTTCAACCGACATAGTCAAAAGTCTGTCCGCAAGTTCCTGCATTTTAGCAAGAGAAATATTAGTCCCGTCGGTTATTTCGGGACGGTATTCTTTAAGTTTGTGCACGATTGAACCGAGACGCGAAGCCGTACCGCCTATTGCGAACATTTGCGTCTGCGCAGCGCAACCCTTGGCGGACGCGCCGTAATCGCAAAGTTTTTCCGCTATAACTTTTTCAAGCGATGAACGCTCTCTTCCCGCCAAATCGTACAGTCTGACAGTACCTATATTCACGCTTTTGGAATATATAAGTTTTCCGTCGTTTCTTATACTCACTTCCGTGCTTGCGCCGCCCACGTCGATAATGCCGCCGTCCTTTCCTCTGAGCGCGCCCAAAAGTCCTATTTCGGCTTCCTTGGCGCCGTCTATAACGTCAACGTTTATATTACAGAGTTTTTCTACAAGCGAAACAAATTCCTGTTTATTCGACGAAGAACGGACAGCCGCCGTCGCAAAAACATATACCTTTTGCGCTCCGTCCTCTTCCGCACGCCGTTTAAAGCCTGCAATAGCCTGCGCAGTGCGTTGCATTGCCGCGTCCGACATTTTACCCGTAAGCGACAGTCCTTCGCCCAGACGCGTAGTTGCAAGCGTTTTATATAAAGTTTTTCCGTCAGCCATTAATGCAAGGCGGACGGAATTGGAACCTACGTCTATTATACCTGTTTTCATAAAAATGCGTACCCAATAAAAAATTCAGCTCGGTTGATTATTTCCCGAATACAAAACCGAATTCGTAAGCCTTGTCCAGCAAGCCTTCTTCCGATTTGTAATAGTCGAGAGTCTTTTCGTTCTTTTCCGTTTCATGCTGATAGAAATTTATACGTTCCTCTATTACCTGTTTATTCTTTTTGAGCACGCTTAACTCTACCAACTGGTAGATACATACAGCGGCAAGAATAACTATCAATAATATTACGTTCACCGTCGCCGCGGCAATAATGCGGTTGCGCTTTTCTTCGGTCATGTTTACCCGTCCTTTCAAGACTGCTTTTTAGAAGTAATCTTATTATACACTTTCTTTACGGAAAATGCAATTAAAACGTGAAAACTTTTTAAATACAGCAATGCGCCGAGCGCGCTGCCCAGAAGCATATACAGGCGCAACTCTTTAAAGTCGAACATAACCGACACGAAGACGAAGCCGACGGCAAATACTAAAAAGTACAAAATGTCGCAAGCGGCGGTGAATAATTTATCTTTTAAGGTATATGCCTGCTTATATATACCGCAAACGGCACATCGGGCGATATAGAGAATATCGTACGCTATTCCGCTGATAACGCCGCAACTTACGCAGGTTATAAAAATGAATATCTGCATTTACTTGAAGAGTTTGCCCTTTATGCCTATTCCCTTTGAAGCGTATCTGACAGAAATAATTTCGCCCGTTGCGGCAAACGCGCCGCTCGTTTTGGAGAAATTGACGATTTTCATATTGTTTCCCGCAACTATTATTTTACCGGCAGAATACGACATAATAATCTGTTTGTCCGAAAAGGCGTCAACGCTTTCTATCGCCGTTGCCGTAACCTTTTTACACTGTTCTATTCCCAACTGGTGGGATACCGCGTTTTCCATAACCGCCTCCGCAAAAAAATACCGCCGCTTAAATTAAGCAGTGGTATTATATATGCGGAATTTTATTGCGTTATGATTGTAAGTCTAAATAAGTCCCTTTTTGTCCTTTGCGCGCGCTTTCGCCCTGAGTTCGGAATTGAGGATTCTCTTCCTTATGCGGATGTTTTTAGGCGTGACTTCGAGCAGTTCGTCGTCGCCTATAAATTCAAGACATTCTTCAAGGCTCATTTTCTTGGGAGTGATGAGTCTTAACGCCTCGTCGCTGGAACTCGAACGCGTGTTGGTAAGGTGTTTGGTCTTGCAGACGTTTACGTTTATATCCTCGTTCTTGGGCGATTCGCCTATAACCATTCCCTCGTACACGGGCGTGCCCGCGCCGATGAACAGCGAACCCCTGCCCTGCGCGTTAAAGAGTCCGTAAGTGACTGCTTCGCCCGTTTCGAACGCGACGAGCGAACCCGTGTCGCGCCTTGAAAATTCGCCCTTGTACGGCTGATATTCGAAGAATACGCTGTTCATTACGCCCTCGCCCTTAGTAGAGGTGAGAAATTCCGATTTATAGCCGAACAGTCCCCTTGCGGGCACTACGAATTCGAGACGCGTTCTCGTGCCGACAACGCTCATATGAAGCAGTTCGCCCTTGCGATTTCCCATACTCTGGAATACCGCGCCCGTAGCGTCGTCGGGAACGTCCACTATGAGCTTTTCGATGGGTTCGTACTTAACGCCGTCGATTTCCTTGAACATTACGCGCGGAGTGGAAACCTGAAATTCATACCCTTCGCGGCGCATATTTTCAATGAGAATGGATAGGTGCATTTCGCCCCTGCCGCAAACGCGGTAACTGTCCGCTGAGTCCGTTTCTTCAACCCTCAAAGATACGTCGCGCAAAAGTTCGCGGAACAACCTGTCGCGGATATGGCGCGTCGTCACCCACTTTCCGTCCTTGCCAGCAAACGGGGAATCGTTGACGGAGAAAGTCATTTCCACGGTAGGCTCCGTAATTTTGACGAACTTGTGCGCCTCTACGCACTCGGGCGCGCACACCGTGTCGCCTATATTGATTTTTTCAAGCCCCGAAAAGCAGACTATGTCGCCCGCTTTCGCGCTTTCGCAGGGAACGCGCTGTAAACCTTCGATTTGATAGAGGTTGACAATTTTTCCCGCCGTTCTCAGGTGCATATTATTGTAGTTTGTAACTACTACGCCCTGTCCCTGCTTTACGACGCCGCGCTCTATTCTGCCGACGCCTATTCTTCCTACGTATTCGTTATAGTCGATTGAAGAGACGAGAACCTGAGCCGCGCCGTCCGCGTCCACTTCAACGGGTTTGATGTGGCTTAAAATAGTTTCAAAAAGCGGAGTCAAATCCTTGCCCGGTTCGTTTAAATCC
This sequence comes from uncultured Clostridia bacterium, assembly GCA_947245485.1. Taxonomy (GTDB): domain Bacteria; phylum Bacillota; class Clostridia; order Christensenellales; family Borkfalkiaceae; genus Coproplasma. The sequence goes on from CAMXOH010000032.1 coordinate 8,761, forward strand.
AAAGTCGCAGTGCCGTCTCTTCCCGAACACCAAACCACTGGACTTAAAAGCTGTTCGTCCGACGCGTCAAGTTCCAATAAAAGTTCAAGTATTTCGTCCTGAACTTCGTTGAGTCTTGCGTCGGCGCGGTCGATTTTATTGACGACGATTATAAGTCTGTGTCCCATTTCAAGCGCTTTCTGCATTACGAAACGCGTCTGGGGCATAGGTCCTTCCGCCGCGTCCACGAGTACAAGCACGCCGTTAACCATCATCATTACGCGCTCTACTTCGCCCGAAAAGTCGGCGTGCCCCGGAGTGTCTACTACGTTTATTTTAACGCCCTTGTAATGAATGGACGTGTTTTTTGCAAGTATGGTTATTCCCCTCTCTCTTTCAAGGTCGCCCGAATCCATTACCCTGTCGTCTACGGATTGATTCTCGCGGAATGTGTTGCTCTGTTTGAGCATTGCGTCTACGAGCGTGGTTTTGCCGTGGTCTACGTGCGCGATTATCGCCACGTTTCTTAAATCGTCTCTTAACATAAAATCTTCCTTAAACTTAATTTCATCTTCCCCGAAAATCTTTAAAATTCGCTTTTCGTACTGCGCTCGAAAAGTTTTAAAATTATATTCTTGCAGTTCTCTGCTCCGTCGCCGCTTTCGAACGCGCGCGTTCGAAAGCACGCCTCGTACACAGCGTTTGTTATGGGCAGTTCTTCGCCCAAACCGTCGCCGAGCTTTTTCATTGCTTTCGCCGTCATTACTCCTTCCGCAAGTTTATCGAATTTTGCGCCGTGCGCCATCATCTCGCCGTATTTTCTGTTGTGCGAATATTCCGAAAACAGCGTCGTTTCGTAGTCGCCCAGATGCGCGAGTCCGAATGCGGAATTGAAGTTTCCACCCATAGCCTTAATCAGCCTGCCGACTTCGTTCGCCCCGCGCGCCATTAAAGGTCCTTTTAAACTCGCAAAGCCGCTTCCGTCAAGCACGCCCGCGGCTATGCCGAGCACGTTTTTTGCCGCCGCGCCTATTTCCGTGCCGATTAAATCGTTGCCGTAATAAAAACGGATTAAGTTGCTTTTAAATGCGTCTGCAAGTTCGCGTTTGAGTTCTTCGTTCGCGCTGTCTATAACCATACAGTTAGGTATGCCCTTGGTGAACGCCTGAATATGTCCCGGTCCTACCCACACGGCAATTCTGTTTTCTGGTATACCGCTTTCTATAAGCACTTCTGAAAGGCGTTTGCCCGTGCCTTCCTCTATTCCCTTCATACAGAGGACGAAAGGCTTGTCCTTTAAATCGTATTTTACGACTTCCCGCACAAAGCCTCGCAGTCCCTGCGCGGAAATAGAGATAATTATAATTTCGCCGAAATCCAGAGCCTCTTTCAAATCACAGGTAAGCGTTATATCTTTTTCAAGCGGAACGTATTCGTTTGCGCCCTTCTCTTTTAATACTTTATAGGTTTGACTTTCGCGCCTGCCCCATAAAGCGACTTTATTTTTAAGGATTAGGGAATGATACCATGAAATAAACGAACCCCAGCGTCCGCAACCCAGAACAGAAATTTTCATCTATTAAACCAAAAATAATTTTACTGTATTAAGCGTTAAACCGCGCCGCCGCAATCAAATCGACTTTCTTTCCGACAGCGCCCGCGAAAGAGTGACTTCGTCTGTGTATTCGAGTTCGCTTCCGATGGGTATTCCGTGCGCAAGGCGGGTTACGTTTACGCCGAGTGGATTTAAAAGTTTTGCGATATACATTGCGGTTGCCTCGCCCTCGACGTCGGGATTTGTAGCCATTATAACTTCCTGCACGCCGCCGCCGTTTACGCGGGCGAGCAATTCTTTGATTTTAATATCGTTGGGTCCTATCCCCTCCATAGGACTGATTACGCCGTGCAGAACGTGGTATACGCCCTTGTATTCGCGGAGTTTTTCCATTGCGATTACGTCTTTGGGTTCTTTGACAACGCATATCGTACTGCTTTCTCTCCGCTTGCAAATTTCGCAGACTTCGTCCTCGGTAAAATTACCGCATACGTTGCAGTACCTGACTTTGCGCTTGCAGTTGATTATGCTTTCCGCAAACGCGCGCGCTTCGCCGTCCGTCATACCGATAATTTTATATGCGTAACGTTGCGCCGTCTTTTTACCGACGCCGGGGAGCTTTGAAAATTCGTTGATTAACTTGCCGATAGGCTCAATAAAAATATCCATTGTCCGAGCGTTTAAAGAAGTCCGCCGCCGTTCTTGGCAAGCGGTCCCATCTTCTCCTCATACAGTTCGTCGGCTTTTTTGTATCCGTCGTTGATTGCCGCCATAATCAAATCTTCGAGCATTTCAACGTCGTCCTCGTCGGATATATCGATAGTTTCGGAAAGTTTGCTTCCGAACTCGATTCCATTGATTATCTTTTTGCCGTTCATATAGACGACTACCGTTTCGTCGCCCTCTTCGCCGCCGCCGGAAAGTCCTACGACTTCGAGCTCTTCGAGTTCCCTGTCCGCTTCCTGCATCTGCTCCTGCATCTTCTGCGCCTGCTTCATGAGATTTTGCATATTTCCCATTCCGCCCATTCCGCCTTTAAATCCAGCCATAAAATCACTCCGAAAATTTATTTTTAAGAAATGCCTGCAAAAATCCGCAGGACTGTTATTTTATTTCTATGTCGGTTCCCGAAAAATTGCGTTTCAATTCGTTCAGCGCCTTTTCGTATTCTGTTTCGCCCTTTTTTACAAGCCTTACTTCGTGTTCGTTAACGCCGAGTTCGGCAAGCGCCGACGCAATGAAAGCGGCGTTGTCGCTACGGGTAAGTCCCTTGAACACCGTGTCGCTTTCGGTAGTCAGAATAAGTTTGTCGCCCTCGAAAAAGTTACCCAAATCCATACACAGCGTAAACAAAATAGCGTTTCTGTGCGTGGTGCGCAGAAGGCGCACGAACTTTCCGAATACCGCGTTCTTTTCTCCGTCGTTCAACGCGCGGACTTTATTGCCCGTAAGATTTTGCCCGCTCTCCCAAAGGTTGGGTTGAACGCTCTCCTTGCTCCCCTTTTGCGGAAGCGGGGCAAAGGGCGTTTCCCCTTCATCGTCGCTCTGCAAGGGGGCGCGCGCCGCCTTAACCTCTTTGCTTTGTTGGGGGGCAGGTCTGCTTTCCGACGCTTTCGGCGCGGGTTTGCTCTCGGGCGCGTCGGGCGCAGGTTGCGCGCTCTGCATACATTCGAGTTTTGATTCGAGCGCGTTTATTTTTCCTATTATAGCGTCTATATTGTAATCCGCCTGCGGTATAGCGCTCTTTAAAATCGCGGTTTCGAGCGTAATTTTGCCGTTAAGCGAATAGCGTAAATCGCTTTCCGCTTTTGACAGAATTTCGGTTACGCGCAAAATTTTGTGTCCGTCGCACGCCGAAGCAATTTCCTGTATTCGGTTGAAATTCTCCGTAGGAAGATTGACTATTTCCCGTGCGTTGCGGCAAATCTTTACAACTGCGCAGTTGTTTAAAAAATTCAGTAAATCCTTTACGAGCACCCCCACGCTTTTACCCGTGGAGAGAATGCTTTCAACTTCCGAAAGCGAAGCCGCCGCGTCCTCTTTGAGAACGCTTTCCGAAAGTTTAGCAACGGAGAAGAAATCCGCGCTTCCCAAAACGGCGTTCACGTCCTCGTACGTGAGTTTGCCGTTTGCGTACGAAGCGCACATATCGGCTATCGACAGACTGTCGCGCGCGCTGCCTGCGCCCGCGCGGGCAATCGCGGCAACCGCTTCGTCCTCGAAACTCTTACCCGTCTGAACCAATACGTTTTTAATTAACCCTTCCAAATCCTTTTGGGGAATGAGTTTGAAATCGAAACGCATACAGCGCGACAAAATAGTTGCGGGAATTTTCTGCGGTTCGGTTGTGGCGAGAATAAACACTGCGTGCGCGGGAGGCTCTTCCAGCGTCTTTAAAACGGCGTTGAACGCCGACGCGGTAAGCATATGAACTTCGTCTATGATATAGACTTTGTATTTCCCCGAAACGGGCGGATACTGCACCTTTTCCCGCAAATCGCGCATTTCGTCAACGCCGTTGTTCGACGCGGCGTCTATTTCGGAAACGTCCAGATTCGCGCCGTCGGCAAGCGCTTTGCACGCGGCGCACTTTCCGCAGGGCGAGCCGTTTACGGGCGTTTCGCAGTTAATTGCGCGCGCGAAAATCTTTGCAAGCGTAGTCTTGCCCGTTCCGCGCGGACCGCAAAAGAGGTACGCGTGCCCTATTTTGCCCGACTCTATCTGATTTTTTAGGGTACGGACTATATGTTCCTGCCTTACGACCGTATCGAACGATACGGGACGGAAGGTTCTGTAAAAAGCGAGGTATGCCATTTATTCCTCCGCTGAAATTAATTTCTGCAATTTGTGTTTCGCCCTGTTAATAGCGTTATCGACGCTTTTCGGACTTTTATCCAAAGCGGAAGAAATTTCCGCCATAGTCATTCCGTCGGTGTACATTACAAGCGCTTTAAATTCGAGGGAAGAGAGAATTTTGCTCATTTTTGCGAGAAGTTCGCTCTTGTCCTCGCGGCGGATTAATTCGTCCTCGGGCGAAATTTCAAAAGCGCCGCCCACTTCCACTATCGGTAAAAAGTTGTTCAGCGCGGAATGTTTCGCGCGCAGACTGCTTTTAACCGTGTCCACTATTCTGTTTCTGACGCAACTGTGCGCATAGGCTGGAAAACCCGCGCCCTGCCTTTCCCTGTCGAACCCGCTCACCGCGGAATAAAGACCGCACATTCCTTCCTGAACCAAATCTTCGGTTTCTCCGCCGCTCAGAAAGAAACGGCGGGCGATTTTAAGCACTTCGGGTTTATACCGTTTGTAAAGCTCTTCCCACGCGGCTTTGTCGCCGTTGCGGCACAGCTCCGCAAGCTGTTCGTCCGTCATATTCTTTTTCTCACCGCCTCGTAAACGGCTATGCCGAGCGCAACGGAAGCGTTGAGCGAATTAACCTTGCCTTTAAGCGGAATGGAGAGAGTAAAGTCGCACTTTTCGCGTGTGAGCCTGCGCACGCCGCTGTCCTCGCCGCCGATGACGATAGCGATATTGCCCGTCAAATCCGCGTCGTATATGTTGCTTCCGTCCGCTTCGAGCGCGTACAGCCAATAGTTCTGTTTTTTAAGCTCGTCCACGGCGCGGTTGAGCGAATTTACTTTTGCAACTTTTATGTGGTTTGCCGCGCCCGCGGAAATGCGTATAACCGCGTCCGTGACGCTTGCGGAATTGTTCGAGGGAATAACCACGCCGTCCGCGCCAGCGCACTCCGCAACCCTTAAAATCGCGCCCAAATTGTGCACGTCCTCTATTCCGTCGCAGAGAACAACGAAACCGCCCTTTTCTTTGCGCGAAGAAATTATCTCGTCGAGCGAAGAATACGCAAAGTCGGTAGAATATGCGATAACGCCCTGATGCCTGCCTTCTTCGCTCTGCTTATCCAAAACTTTTCTGTCGACGAACTGCACGCGCACGCCGCGCTTGCGCGCCTCTGCGAAAATGCTTTTCAAAAACCCCTGCGGATTTTTTTCAAGCATAATCTTCTCTATATTTTTGTCCGTTTTCAAAAGTTCGAAAACGGCGTTTCTTCCCTCAGTCTTCATATAACCTCTTTATTTTTCCGCGCTCTCCTGCCCCGCGGACAGCAACTCGGAAATTCTTTCGTACCTTCCCGTTAAATAGAGATAGCCGAGAACGGCTTCGAACCCCGTAGAACGGTTGTACTCCGCCACGCTTGCGTTCTTGCTTTTCGTCGCCTTTTTGGCGTTTCTTCCGCGTTTGAAAACGCCCAGCTCCTCTTCCGTAAAGAGCGGTAAAACCACTTCCAAAAATCCGCTTTGCCCGTGCGCGGAAACTTCCGCCGAAGCGAGTTTCTGCAACTCGCCCGTCTTTAAGTCGGAAGATAGCACAAGTCTTTCCCTTACGTAAAGAGAATACACCGCGTCGCCCACGAAAGCGAGAGTCACGGGACTTATATTGCGCGCATGTTCCGCCGAAACGGTAGTAAATAAATTGAACACGATAATACCCTATTATTACAAATCATTGTATCACTTTGTCATAAAAAAATCAATTATTAAGTACTATATAGCGTGAAATTGTTTATCCTTAAAAAGAGTTTGTTGGTCACTTTTGCGCTTATTATAGCGGTTGGCGCAATTATCGGAATTTGCGCGGGCGTTGCTTCCGCCTCCTCCGTGCACAGCGGTATGAATACCATTGTTATCGACGCGGGACACGGCGGAGTAGACGCGGGCGTCAGGGGTATAAAAACCGACACGAAAGAGAGCGAAATTAACCTTTGCATCTCCAAATACCTTAAAGGCTACCTCTCCGAAGCGGGGTTCAACGTTGTTATGACGCGAACCACGCAGGGCGGTCTTTACGGCGTAAGCACCAAGGGATTTAAAATGCGCGATATGAAAAAGCGCAAGGAAACCATAGAAAAATGCTCCGCCGATATGGTAATTTCAATACATCAGAATTTTTGCCCCCTCACGTCGCGCAGGGGCGGGCAGGTGTTTTTCGACGTTAACAGCGAATGCGGAAAACAGCTTGCGCAGAGCATTCAGACAAGTTTAAACCAAATGAAAGAGTGCGTAAAGCAGAACGAGCCGCTGAAAGGCGATTACTATATGCTTAAATGCACGCAAAATCCTTCGGTAATAGTCGAATGCGGCTTTTTATCCAACGCCGAGGACGAGGCTTTGCTTGTGACGGCGGAGTACCAAAAAAGCATCGCTTACGCTATTTTCCGCGGCGCGGTCGCATATTATTCTTAACGTTTGCGATTTTTAAAAGTTAACCCCCGAACGCGCGTTATGCGCGTTCGGGGGTTTTGATTTATGCCGCTTGAAGCATTTGCAGTTCGGGCGTTTTGGGAATTAAACTTATTACGTAGCTTTCCGCGTTAAGGCTGATTACTATAAACGCGATTTCCACAAAAGAAAAGCCGATGAAAATTCCTGCAAAAGCGTTTGTCAGAGCAATAGCTATAAACAAAAAAACGAACGATATGTAAAAGACGAGAAAGTTGACGAGGTGAAGTTTTAATATATTTTTTATATTGAGAACTTTTTTAAACTCCACGCACTTTCTGCCGTGTACGAGATACGCCGACAAAAGCGAAGTTATGCCGAAAATTAAAAGCGCGATGAGCGAGGAAATAAAGATACTCGGCTTCCACACCGTGAAAAGCCACGCGCTGAGAATGAACAGAGCGGCTGTAATAAGCGAGTCCGTAACCGCCGCAAACACGAACTTTGCGAAAGTGCGCTTTGCCATTGTTCTGCGCACCAAGAACCTTGTAAGGAAAAACCCCGCTATAAGTCCCGCAACCGAGAAGAACACGAACAGCGCGAACATTGCTATAACAACGCCCACTGCGCCCGCCACTTCCGCCGTTATTCTGTCGGCGTAAGGTTGAAGCTCTGCGGAAACAAGTTCGAGACAGTCGTTGATTATGCCCGTAAGCCAGTCGCGGCTGAACATTGTTTTAAGCGAAGCTATAGGGTCCTGCCAGTCGAGCGAAGTTATGGAATTGACGATATAATCCTTTAAAACGTTGAAGTCTATACTCGTTTCGCTTAGTACGGCGGCAATGTTTTTCAGCATTGACGAAAGTGCGGCAACGGATACGGGAATAAATATCGAAATACCCAAAATCATACCGACGGCGAGCGTGCCGACGGGCGTGAAAAAATGCTTTAAATTTATAAAATAATTTTTAATTCCGTTCCTGAACATAACGATTTTTCTTTTGTGATTTAAACGGCGCAATTTACATTGCGCCGTTTGTATTGCTTAAAGACAACCTCCCGCTATGCGGGAGGCAAAAAAGAAGCGGAAGCGTTGCTGTTTTGTCGTCATTGC
>CAMXOH010000033.1 GCA_947245485.1 uncultured Clostridia bacterium
CTCAGCTGGTAGAGCAGCTGATTCGTAATCAGCAGGTCGCCGGTTCGAATCCGGCTATTAGCTCCAAAAAAAAGAAAGAACGAATTTTTTTCGTTCTTCTTTTTTTTGTGTTATGACGGATTTGAACCGAGGTTCGCGCGAGCGTAGCGACGCTTTGCCGAGGGTCACGCTTGCGGGAACCCTCGGCATTTGATTAAGCGGTTATATTAACATATTTTAAGCGACGGTTAAATATCTTATTATATGTTCAGAAACTTACGCGTAAACGCTTTTATAGTTTCCGTAATCGCCGTAGTTACCGCCACTGTGATTATATGTATTTCCGCGGCGGCGTGTTCGGGAGCGAAACTGACTTTTGAATGCTCCTACTACTTCGTATGTTACCGCATTGCAGATAACAGTATTTCGGCAAGCTCGCTTTCGGAAACGGTTTCGAGCTACGGCGGCGCGGGATATATCTTAAATTACGAAGACGGTTACTACGTTACGGTATCTTGCTACTACACGCAGAGGGACGCCGACACCGTTTGTTCGGGTTTAAAAAAACGCGAACTTGATTGCAACGTTTTAAAAATCAGTACGAAAAACTATAAACTTAACGGATATTCCGCTAAAAATAACGCCGAACTATATCTAGGCAATCTCAATACTCTCCACTCTCTTTCGCTTTTGGCGTACGAATGCGCGAACGGATTAGATACGGGCGAATACACGCAAAGCAAGGCAAAAGACGTACTTTCCAACCTTAAAAGCGGTTTGAACGGACTTAAAAAAAGCAACCCGTCCAACTGTTTTACCGAATGCCTCGAAATGCTTATCGCTCAGTGCGAGGACAGAGAAAGCGGGTATTTATATTCCAAAGATATGCGTTATATGCAAATTGCAGTGACGGACGCGATTATCAACGCGCGTTTAAACTGAAATTTAAATATTTTCTTGTAATTTTTGGAAAACTGCGCAAAATACGGATATGAACAGAAATTTCACTGCGTTTTGCGCGGCAATGCTTGCATTTGCCATTCTGCTTGTAATATGCGGGGGACTTTGGATAAACAATAACAAAATGTCTCTTGCAGACAGCGAAAGCACGGTTAAAACGGTTTACCTCACTTTTGACGACGGTCCCAGCGACAGGGTAACGCCTAAAATTCTTGACGTTTTGAAAGAAGAACAGGTTAAAGCGACTTTCTTTATAATAGGCAACCAGGCAGAAAACAGAAAATATCTAATTGAGCGGGAATTCAACGAAGGGCATACCGTCGCCGTACATTCCTATACGCACAAGTACGGGGAAATATACGCTTCCGCCGAGAACCTTTTAAATGATATTGAAAAGTGTAATAAGCTGATTAAGGAAATAACGGGCAGTTACTCGGACGTTTACAGATTTCCCGGCGGAAGTTTCGGACTTTCGAGACGGCTTATTTCCGCCGTTACCGAAAAAGGCTACCGCTACGTTGACTGGAACGCTTCGACTCGCGATGCCGAGATTTATCCCGCCACGCCCGAACAGATTTTCAACGCCGCCGTCTCCACTGCCGCCTGCACGGAACACATAGTCCTGCTGGCGCACGATTCCACAAGCAAAACGCCGACTGCACAGGCTTTGAAAAACATAATAAGGCACTTCAAAGAACAGGGATATTTATTCGAAGCGTTTTAATTACATTATAAAAAATTAACCCCCGCGCAAAACACGGTGGTTTTATTTTTAAATATTAATCTACTCCGTAAGTTTTACGGTATTCTTTCATTTTTTCAAGATATTCTTTTCCGTCTATTACTCCGTCCTCAATCGCATTGATAATGTCGTTCATATTGACAATGGAATAAACTTTTACGCCGAACTCCTTATATACTTCCTGCACAGCGGAAAGCTCGCTTTCAAGTCCCCTTTCCATTCTGTCAACCGAGATTACCATACCTGCGATTTTTACGTCTGCGGCTTGTTCCAATTTGGGTAACATTTCGCGGAGCGCCTTTCCCGAAGTCATAACGTCCTCGATTAAAATTACTCTCTCTCCGTCGGTAAGCTGTTTGCCGACGAAAAGTCCGCCCTCGCCGTGGTCCTTGACTTCCTTTCTGTCAAAGCAGTAATTCAAATCCATACCGAACCTGGAATAGAGCGAAACCGCCGTAGTAACCGCAAGCGGTATTCCCTTGTAGGCAGGTCCGACAAGCGTGTCGGCGGAAATATTATTGTCGGAAATGCATTGCGCGTAGTATTCGCCGAGCTTTGAAAGCTGGGCGCCAGATTTGTAATTGCCAGTATTTATGAAGTAAGGCGCTTTTCTTCCGCTTTTAAGCGTAAATTCACCGAATTTGAGAACGCCGTTTTCAACCATAAACTTTATAAATTGTTCTTTGTAAGTCATAACCGCTCCTTTTTCATTTTTGTTTTCGCCGTAGTAAAACTATTTTAATTAAGTTTCAGAGTATCGACTATTTCGTTGATATTTTTAATGCCGTGACGGTCGAGCCATAAATTCGTTTCCGCAAGTATGCGCGGCATCGCGTTTGCGTCCGTAAAGTTCGCAGTTCCCACTTGCACCGCTCTCGCGCCAGCAAGCATAAACTCAATAACGTCCGTACCGCAAGTAATCCCGCCCATACCTATTACGGGAATATCCACGGAATGCGCCGCTTCGTACACCATACGCAGTGCGACGGGTTTAATGCCCGCGCCCGATACGCCGCCCGTGTTGTTCGCTATAACCGGCGTTCTGCGCTCGACGTCGATTGCCATTCCGGTAAGAGTGTTGATAAGCGAAATGCAGTCCGCCCCGCCGCTTTGCGCCGCCTGCGCGTTTAAAGGAATACTTTCTACGTTGGGCGAAAGTTTTACCATTAGCGGAGTTTTTCTGAGCGAACTTTTCGCGGTGCGCGTCACCTCTTTTATACTTTCGGGTTTTATACCGAAAGCCATACCGCCCGCCTTTACGTTCGGACACGAAATATTCAGTTCTATAAAGTCCACGAGTCCGTCGAGCTTAGCGCAAATCGCGCCGTAATCGTCGAACGTTTTGCCCGCTACGTTGGCGACGATTGCTATACCCTTTTGTTTCAAAAATGGCAAATCGTACTTAATAAAGTGTTCCACGCCGGGATTTTGAAGTCCGACGGCGTTTAAAATCACGCTTCTTCCCTCCGCTATTCTCGGCACGGGATTGCCTTGACGGGGTTCGAGCGTCATTCCCTTGGTGCTAATGCCGCCTATTACGGAAATATCGTAGATTTCGTCGTATTCCCTGCCGAAACCGAACGTTCCGCTTGCGGCTATAAGCGGATTTTTAAAATTGACTCCGCAAATGTTAACGTTTAAATCAGCCATTGTATATTTTCCGCCGTATGATAAGTTATGCTCACTTTAAAAGCCTTGCTTCGCGTACGATTTCGCGGAGCTTTTCGCAAGTTTCCGCAGGATTCGCCGCATAGTACGCTTTTAATTTCGTGCCGTTGACTTCCGCCGTGACGATACCGAATCCGAAATCGTAAGAAACGCTCTTATAATTCGGTTTCGTTTCCGTACAGCTTACCGAATCGACTTCGTCCGCACGGCACGAACCCTTGGGGAACGTTAAAATTCCGTTTTCGTACGTAATCAGTTCATTGGGCAAACGGCAATAACGCACAAGCGTTATAATCATCATAACCGTACAGGCTACGCCTATTAATATGAGCGCAAGACCGATATAATCGAGTGCGTCGGGATAATTGTCCACGAACGCGCCAGCGCAAGCAAGAGCGAAACCGATTACGATAAGCATTACGCTTGCAACTAAAATTACAATGAACGCCCTTTTGCGGGGATACTTTTCTGCTACAACAACCATTATAAATTCACCTCGTTTATTTTAAATACGGGACCGTCTTTGCATACGCGCGCGTTTTCGCCGTTCTGCTTTTTGCAGACGCAGACAAGGCACGCGCCTATGCCGCAGCCCATTCTCTCTTCGAGCGAAACAAAACAGGGAATTTTGTTTGCGCGCTCGTTAAGTTTTTGTTTTAATACTTTAAGCATTACGGGAGGACCGCAGGCTATTATGCAATCCGCACCGAGCTTAGCGGCGTCCTTTAAGTAAGCCTCTACCGCGTTGCCTTTTTCCCCGAAACTGCCGTCGTCCGTAACTACCGTAAGCGAACGCGACTTTTCGAGCTCGTCCAAAAGACAAACCGCCGATTTGGTTCTGAAACCCATATACGAATAAAATTCTTTGTCGGCGCAATGTTCGCGGATTGTAGCTATAAGCGGGAATATGCCCACTCCGCCGCCTATTACGGCTATTTTCTTCTTTCCTTCGAGTGGGAAGCCGTTCCCGAGCGGAAGGAGAATTTTAAGTTTCTGTCCCTCTTGCGCTTCCGAAAGTTTCTTTGTGCCCTCGCCCTTTAACTGATAGCACACGGAAATATCGTTCCCTTCGACTTTCATAACGCCGAGAGGACGCCTTAAAAGATGTTCTCCCCCGCCCGTAGCAAGATTCACGAACTGTCCGCCGTGAATTTCGCCTACGTTTTCGGAAATAGTCAAAGTCATCATATAAACGTTTTCGGCAATAATTTTATTGCTTTTTACCGTTGCAACTACGTCTTTCATATTTATCTGCCCATTTTACCTATTGCGGTAAGCAAATCCTGTTGCATATCTATGCAAGCGGCGCGCGCGGCGTCGCAATAGCTCATTCCCGCATATTCGGGTTTTCTGTACGCGCAGATTATTCCGCGCGAATTATTGACTATGCCGCCGAGTCCGCGGTTATCGAAACAAACTTTGAGCATTTCGGCATTGGCACCCTGCGCGCCGTATCCCGGTATGAGAAAGAAAACTTCGGGAAGTTTCTTGCGGGCGTTAGCCGCTTCTTCGGGGTGTGTAGCGCCTATGACTGCGCCGACTTCCGAATAACCGTATTTGCCTATTGTGTCCTTGCCCCATTCGCGCACAAGCGCGCCCATACGCTCATATACGTATTCGCCGCTTTCAAGTTTTAAATTCTGCAATTCGCCGCTCGACGGATTGGAAGTTTTGACAAGGACGAAAATCGATTTGTCGTTTGCTTTTATATCGTCGACGAAAGGTTTTATGCCGTCCGTGCCGAGATACCCGTTTACCGTAAGCATATCTGCGGGAAACGCTTTGAGTTTATTTCCGTTAAGCTCCGTACTGCCCAGATATGCCTTGGAATAACAGCCTGCCGTTGAGCCTATATCGTTGCGCTTACAGTCCGCTATAACCGTCATTCCCTTTCCGTGCGCGTATTTTACCGTGCAGTCAAATGCTTTAAGTCCTTTATATCCGTACATTTCGTAATATGCGATTTGCACTTTCACCGCGGGAACTATATCGCATACCTTGTCTATTATATTCATATTGAATTCAGTAATGCGTTCCGCCGCGTCCTCGAACGAGGTTATATCTCCGCGCATATCGTCGGGAAGATAGTTGAAGTCGGTGTCGAGTCCGACGCAAGTCGGGTTCTGCAAAGCAATAATTTTGTCAATGAGCTTATCTATCATTTTAATAATTCTCCTTTATATTCATTCGCCGTATTTTATATCGCCGTCAACTATTGTGTAATTAACCTTGCCGTAAACTTCAAATCCGTTAAAAGGCGTATTTTTACCTTTGGAAAGGAAGTTTTTGCTGTCGATTTTATATTTTTCGCCGAGAGAAACGATTGTTATATCCGCAACTTCTCCCTTTTTGAGTTCTCCGCCTTCGAGTCCGAGTATTTTCGCGGGGTTTGCGCTCATTTTGTTCATAAGTTCGGAAAGGCTCAAAATCCCCGTCTTTACGAGTTTAGTATAGCTCAAAGGAAAACTCGTTTCTATTCCGCTCATACCGAACGCCGCAAAATTGTATTCGACTTGCTTGTCCTTTGCCGAATGCGGCGCGTGGTCTGTGACTATGCAATCGAGCGTGCCGTCTTTCAATCCCTCTATTATCGCCTTTCTGTCCTTTTCTTCCCTGACGGGAGGATTGACTTTTGTATTGGTGTCGAAAGAGGTAATGATATCGTCGTTCAATATAAAGTAATGCGGGCAGGTTTCCGCGGTAACTTTAACGCCGCGCTTCTTTGCGCTCCTAATGATTTCAACTCCGCTATACGTGGAAACGTGGCAGATATGGACGGGAATATCAAGACTTTCCGAAAGCGCGATATCGCGGGCAATCATTATATCCTCAGCCGCGCGCAAACTGCCTTTAAGTCCCGTAAGCGTGGAGTTGTAACCCTCGTTAACCACTCCGCCGTCCACAAGATTTATATCCTCGCAGTGGCAAAGACATTTAAGTCCGAAGCCGTGGGCGTATTCCATTGCAAGGCGCATTATATTGGAGTCCGCAACCGATTTGCCGTCGTCGCTTATCGCTACCGCGCCCGCCGCTTTCATTTTTCCTATTTCCGCCATCGCTTTGCCTTCCTGCCCCCTGGTTATCGCGCCTATGGGATTGATTTTGCAAAGAGCGACTTCGCCCTGTCTGTGTTTTATATAGGTGACTACCACCGCGTTATCGCAAACGGGGTTGGTGTTAGGCATACAGCAGACTTGCGTAAATCCGCCCGCTACCGAGGCTTTGGAGCCGCTTTCTATATCCTCTTTACCCTCGTAACCCGGTTCGCGCAGATGGACGTGCATATCGATTAATCCGGGGAGAACGTGTTTCCCCGACGCGTCCAACGTTCTGCAATCTTCATTTATGCAATCCGCGATTTTTACTATTTTGCCGTTTTCAATCAGAACGTCGGCTTTTTTCTCGCCGTTTTTTAAAACGAGCGTTCCGTTTTTAATCAAAAGTTTCATAAATTATTCTCCCTGTACTCGGCAAGCAGTTTTAAAATCGCCATACGGACGGCGAGTCCGCACGTTACCTGTTCGAGAATTTCGCTCGACTTTCCGTCTATGAGCGAAGGAGTCAATTCAACGCCCCTGTTTACGGGACCGGGGTGAAGAATTACGGCATCCTTTTTTGCGTATTTTAACAGTTCGTCTTTGACGCCGTAAAATTTACTGTACTCCGAAAGCGAAGGGAAAAGTCCGCCGTGCTGGCGTTCGAGCTGAATACGCAGTCCCATTACGGCGTCCGCGCCCTCGATTGCCTCTTCGCGCGAACATGCGATTTTCGCGCCGAATTTATCGATAGCTTTCGGAATAAGCGTTTCGGGCGCGTACATCCACACTTCAGCGCCGAGTTTTTTCAGACCGAACAGGTTGCTCTTAGCAACCCTGCTGTGCTTTATATCTCCGAGTATCGCTACTTTAAGTCCCTTCAATTTACCGAACTTTCTGCGCAAAGTGAGCATATCCAAAAGCGCCTGCGTGGGATGTTCGTTCATTCCGTCGCCGCCGTTTAAAACGCTTGCCTTTACGTGTTCGGCAAGAAGTTTGGGCGCGCCTGCCATAGAATGGCGAATCGCTATGAAATCAATTTTCATAGAGTCGAGCGTTTCGCCCGTATCAATGAGCGTTTCGCCCTTTTGCACCGAACTTGCGGCAACCGAAATATTCACTTCGCTTGCGCCGAGGTATTTGCCCGCAAGTTCGAACGACGTTCGTGTTCTCGTACTGTTTTCATAGAAAAGAGTCAGAAGCGATTTACCCGAAAGCAAGTCCGACTTTTTATTTTTACCGTCGAGAAACGCGCGCATTTCGTCCGCGGCGTCGAGAATTTCGGTTATCTCCTCCGCGCTCGTATCGTACAGACCGAGCAAGTCTTTTTTCGTCAGCATTCCGTTCTCCTTGAAATTTACAGAAAAAAAAGCGGTAAGGCACTAAAACTATACGTTTTTGCCCTTTCCGCTTTTTAAAGATTTACGTTTTTACCGTAAAATTCGTCTGTTGCATTTTCCGTTTACCCGCAGAATAATTCCGCTTTGTTTTTATTTAATAGAGTATACCATAACGCCGTACGGCTTGTAAAGTGTTTTAAAGAATTTTACAAAATCTTTTGCAGGGAAAAACCCACTTTGTCGCACGAGGTAAGAATATATTCTATGCCGTTTTTAACCGTGCGGAAAGGGAAATAATTTTCGCCGTGTATATGCCCGAAGATTACTTTTTCAACGCCGTTCTCCTCGAAAATGCTCGTAAAAAGCGTCGACGGCGACTTCGCCGAAAACGGCGGATAGTGCACCATTGCAAGAACCTTATCGCCCTCTTCCCTAACTTTTTCCACCTGCCCGAAACAGAGTTTGAAACGCTGCGCTTCACGCTTGTAAAGTTTTTCGTCGTGTTCGGTGTAGTCGGCGCTTCCCGGGCAAGTCCAGCCGCGCGAACCGCATATAATGACGTTACCGAATTTTACGCAGTCGTTTTGAAGGAAGAAAAAATCGGGCGAGGGCGCGGCGGCACGGAGTTTCGATATGCCGTTCCACCAATAGTCGTGGTTGCCGCGGATAAAGATTTTTTTGCCCTTTAAGTCTTTCAGAGAGTGCAAATCGTACAACCCTTCTTCGAGAACGGTGCCCCAACTGATATCTCCGCAGACGAGAACTATATCTTCCTCGGATACCTTTGCGTTCCAGTCGCATTTAATTTTTTCAAAGTGATTTTCCCAACCGGCGCCGAACACGTCCATAGGTTTGTCGGACTTTCCCGAAAGGTGCAAATCGCTTATCGCGTAAACGTTCATATTTTTATTTTAACACACTTTTCGGCGTTTTTAAAGCGTTTTTAACATAAAAAAGGCTTATTATGCGTGGCATAGTACTATTTTTGCGTGCTAAATCGGGCATTTTTAGGCAAAATTAAACGGCGGAGCATAACTCCGCCGAATTTTTTTATTTATAACTTCCGCTGAACGACGTTTAAAAAACTTAGTTTCGCGTCAGAATTTTTTTGCTTTACTGTCTGGAACAGTTCTTACCCTGCGGATAAAGCGGTAGCTCGAAGAACCCTGCGCAAACTTCCTGCGAGTATTCCTGTGCGGGAGGAATAGCGCAATAGCCGTAGCTGGGGACGAGAATTTCCACGTCGATGGAAACCTTTAAAATTACCGTAAGGCAAGCGTTTACGCTGAACGTGTTTGTATCTGCGTTGAACGTGCCCTCGGCGCAGACGGCACTGACTTCCGCGGTTATTTTATAAGGCATAATCGACGGCGCGGGTACGAACAGCAATACGTCCTGCGATACCGATATTGTGGATTGCGCCACACCCTCTACTCCGTTCGCGTCGGTATAGACGACTTCTACGGGGATATTTACCGTAGCCTGAACGCGCGCGCAACCGGGCTTATCGGGAAGACGCTCCACGTTAAGGTTGGTTATTACTCCCGTCGAAGTAGTGGACCTTGCGCTGATGAAAGTTAAAGGGTATGTAGGGCTTGCGGGTATTGCGTCGGTAAGGGTTAAGGCGTAATTTTCTATCTGAATCTGTTTGATACATGCGTCGAATATTTTGCGCGCCTGAATACACACTTTTTCGCACATACCGTTCAAAGGATTTCCGCTTATAGTGCCGGGGCATTTATCCGATTGAAAATTGGAAAAAAATGACATTTTGACCTCCGTTTGTCTTTATAATACATTATATGTCACGCGGTTATTTACTCGGTACAAATAATTTGCAAGTCGGATAAACGGGCTTGAATGCGTTTATTGCTTTGAGCCGCTCTTCGTCCGCGCCGAATTTAAGCGCAACCGTACGGTAAGTGTCGCCCACGAGCGCCGAATATTCGACTAATTCTTCTTCGCAGACTTCTACTATTCTACCGGCGAACACCGCGCCGTTTACGGGAGTTTTAAGCACTCTTTGCACTTCTTCCGCGCTCTGCCCCCGCTTTACTCTGAAATATTTGTTTCTGTCCGTAACTAGCGTAAACATTTGTATATTATACGCGAAAGAAATGTAAAACGTTCATAATCGGCGCGTTTATTTTGTAGAATAATGTAGATGAAACAAAATATTTACAGGTCTGCCGCCATCGTGACGGTATTTTCAACCATTGAAAAAGCATTGAGCTTTTTTTACAGAATAGTACTTTCAAGGATTATAGGCGCCGAAGGACTTGGAATCTATCAGATTTGTCTTTCGGTATTCGCGGTTTTCCTCACCGCCGCTTCGAGCGGTATTCCCGTTACGGTATCACGGTTAATCGCAAAAAACGGGGCGAACGGCGACATAAAAGGCAAAAACGCCGCGGTGACTGCGGGAATTGTAGCAACCCTGATTTTCACAGTTCCTATCGCTTTGATTCTTTTGTTCGGCAGAAATATGCTCGGATTTTTATTTTCCGACGACAGAAGCAAAAACATATTTCTCATCCTTATTCCCGGCCTTATCCTGACTTCCATATATGCCGTAATGCGCGGCTCGTTCTGGGGAAACAAACAGTTTTTGCCTTACAGTATTATAGAGCTTTTAGAGGACGCCGTTATGGTGGTGCTCGGCTGTATACTCGTTTACGGAGTCGCAGACCCCGTTCTCGGCGCGGAAAGAGCGACTATCGCGGTTTTGGTTTCCTACGTCTTTTCCTTTATAGTTTCGCTGTTCTGGTATTTCAAAAAGGGCGGAAAGTTAGCCAACCCCAAAAGACAGCTCAAACCGCTTTTCGCGTCCTCTCTGCCCATAACGGCTATGAGGACTTCGACTTCCGTAATGAACTCCGCCGTCGCAATTCTTCTTCCCCTTCTCTTGATGAAGGCTTACGGACTGAACAATTCGGAAGCAATAAGCCTGTACGGCATCGCCATAGGTATGAGCGTACCCATACTGTTTATTCCCTCTTCCTTAATCGGTTCGATTTCCGTCGTCGTTGCGCCCGAACTTTCGGAAAACTTCTATAAAAAGAAAACTTCTCTCATCCGTTACGACGTGGAAAAGTCCGTAAAGGCGGCAATTTTCATTGCGACACTGCTCGTTCCCGTCCTTTTCATACTCGGCGACGAAATAGGTTCTCTGCTCTATTCCAACGAGCTGAGCGGGCAAATAGTGCATAACTGCGCATTTATTCTGTTACCCATGTGTATTGCAATGATTACCACAACGATATTGAATTCGATGAACTGCGAGAAAAAAACTCTACTCTATTACTTTTTCGGCGCGGCGGCAATGCTTATAAGCATACTCGCGATGACAAAATTCATAGGCGTCTATTCGTATATGCTCGGTCTTGCGCTCAGCTTCATAATCACAGGCGCGTTCAATTTAAGACTTCTGAAAAAACAGTGTCCCGATATTAAGTATTTTAAATATTTAATGCACTCGCTTATAGTCATTATTTCGGCTTGCGTATTCGGAAACCTTTTGGACGGAATTATTAGCAGATATCTTGGAACGGTTTGGCAGATGGTAATTTGCGCGCCCGCGAGCGTTGCGTTCACAGCCGCATTCCTCTACTGTCTCGAAATGTTCACATTCAAACCGCTCAAAAAACTTATTTCGAAAAACTGACTTTCGCTTCGAGTAAAAGTTTTACCGAAAGTCCGACGAGAAACGCACCGAACAGTTTTTTTAAGACTTCCGACGGCAAAAGCGCGGCGGCAAATCCCGCGGCGACTGAACTTAAAAGCGCGGGAACGACAAGCCAGAGCAAGCCTTCGGTTTTCAAAAGTCCGTTTTCCTTATGAACTTTCAGCGTAAACGCCGCCATAGGCAGAAACGCGATTAAATTAGTTGCCTGCGCGATATGCTGTTCCACTCCGAGAATTACGGTGAGCGCGGGAATGAGTACCGTTCCTCCGCCCATTCCCATTCCGCCGAGCAATCCCGAAAAGAAACCCGCTATAAGAAAAAGAATAAAACTCAAAACAGCATCCTCACGCCTGCGGCAAACATTACCGCAATAAAAATAAAGTTAATAATCGTTTTGGGAAACCTGTTTAAAAGCAACGCTCCCGCAAGTCCGCCCGCGACCGAACCCAAGGCCGCGGGCAGTATTACGTCCAAAGCCGCGTAGCCGTTGAAAATATACACCGCCGCGCTTGCCGCGCAGACAGGCGCGATTACGAATATCGCAGTTGCGTGCGCCTGCTTGTCCTCGTAACCGATAATTCTTAAAAGAGGCACGGCAACCATACCGCCTCCGCCGCCGAAAAGTCCGTTTACCGCGCCCGTAAGCACGCCCGCCGACAGGCGTTTAAAAAAATTATTTCTCATTATATTCGGTAGTTTTTGCAATTATGTGAAAAATTATAAAAATTTTAACGCATTCAACCGCTAATCGCTTGATTAAAATAAAGGATTATATTAGAATATTATAGTACGATTATTTATTGATTATTAAATAAGGATATATAGCACTATGTCAAAACATTACTCAAAGAAACGCAGATTAAAATACGTTTTTCTCGCGCTTGCTTGCGCGGCTTCGTTCTCTCTTACGGGAATCGCCGCGGCTTGCGCCGATAAAGACAAACCGGAAGAGGACGAAAAGACAACTTCCAAAGAGGATACGCAACTTTTAAAGAACGGAAATTTCGAGTTCTTTACCGTACCCGAACAAAAGGAAGAACGTCCCGCGCCCGTCTATCTGATAAATAATCCCACGAGCTGGTCTCACGGCGGTACTTCCTCCTACACCATGTCGGGCATTATCGGAACTTCGGAAAAGGCTTGGGCAAAGCTCACCGACGAGGGACTTGCAGGCGCGCTCGATTATAACAACGCGCTCAATTCGTCCGACAATAATTATAATGAAATTTACGTGGACTACAACGGAATGAAGTCCAGCGATATTCCTTATAAAAATACTTACGCCGCCATAACGGAAGTTGACGAGGACGAAGAGGACGAAGAAGTAGACCACGAGCACGACAAGGATTTAATCGAAAATCCCGGCACGAGGTACAACGTTCAGAAAAAGTCCGACGGCTCGCTCTACTATACGGATAACGGCACTGAAAAAACCGTTTACGAGGACGAGAACGGAGATTATTTCTTCGACAGCGAGTTCAAGGAACCCTTCTCCCACGTTCTTATGCTCCATAACTATGCGACGACGCACAACGGCATTGCGCAGAATTACTCTTCCGTAAGCGTGGAACTTCCCGCCAATACCGCGGCTGAGATTTCCGTTTGGGTTAAGACTGCTTACCTCTACTTCAATCAGGGTACGGACGTTACGCAGGACAGAGGCGCGAACATCTCCGTGACGCAGACAGTCGGCGGTTCGACTTTGGACAAGTTCTCCATATCGAGCATAAACACCCAAAAACTTTTTGAAGAAAAGAGCGTTGCCGACGAACACAACGGTTGGGTTGAATACACCGTTTACGTGAACGCCTGCGACTTCGCTTCGAGCACTGTCACAATCGAGCTCGGACTCGGCGAAACGGGTTATCTTGTTGAAGGCTACGCTTTCTTCGACGACGTTTCGGTTAAGAAATTCGTAAGCCTTGACGACGAGGGTTGTTCTTACGGCGATTTCGAAGAGCAAATCGCAAATACAAATTACACTGTTGACAAGAACGTACAGCGCAAAGCGTTCTGCACCCTTTCAAGCGACGCAAGCGAGAAAGTGTTCAAAGCGGACAGCTACAAACGCAACGACGGCGCGGTTAACTACGAAAGATTTTCAAACTGCTTCCGTTACCTTATAGACCTTGCTTCCGAAAACGAATACGAAAAAGTCGTATACGGCGAAAATCTCAAAGCGGGACTTACGGTAGACGGCGACAATTACGTTTCTTCTGGCAGTTATTCCAACAATAAATTTTACAGCAACTATATAGGCGATTTAGTCGGCTACTCCCGCGCGGAATCCAAAGGCGGAGTAAAACTCCCCGCCGACTTCACCGCTCTCAATACGGGTTACGACTTACTTGCAAAAGTTAAAGCGGGACACAAATTCACTTCCGATAATCCCGTTAAAGCAAAGTACTACGAACAGCTTAACAGCTCTTTGGAAACCGCGACGGAACTTCCCAAGGGCGACGGCGAAAACAACGTACTCGTAATGTTCTCCGCATACGGCGCGGCATACACCACTTCCTTCCAGCTCGATATAGAGGGCGAAGGGTACAAAATAATCTCCTTCTGGCTCAAAACTTCCGATATGAACGGAAGCACGGCGGCAACGGTTAAGATTAAGGAAACCGACAACGACGAGAACGCCGCAAACGTAACGGCGGATTCAACGGGAATAGTTACAGATATTGACGACGACAATCCCGATATTTACAACGGTTGGGTACAATGCTTCTTCTTCGTCCGCAACGAAGACGCAAACACAAAGACAGTCGATATCGAATTCAGTTTCGGCAACACCACCATTAAAGGCACGACGGATAACTCCTATAAAGCAGGTTGGGCGGCGCTTGCGAATATGCAGACGCTTTCGGTAGACGAAAAGACTTTCGGCTACACGGGCAAAGGCGACCGTACCGCTTCCCTCACGATAACCGAAAGCGAAGACAAAAAGACTGCGGTATTCGACGAAGTTTACGGCAGCCAGAAGCACGAAATAGAGAACGGCATAGTCAATCCCTCCACCTATACGGGCGTAAACGGACAGAGTTCGCGCGTGGTAAACAACTCACACATATCCATTCCTTACGACGACGACAACACCAATGATTTTGCCGGACTTATTAACAAAGAGTATTTCACGAAAGGCAATTACGACAAAGCGGAATGGCACGGCAAACTGCTTGACAGCTTCAATGCAAGTTCCGCAAACGCGCTTACAAACTGGAACAAAGTATTCGGCACAAAGTCCGTTCAGCCCCTTATTATATTAAATAAGACGCGCGAGAGCTATATTTGGATGAAAGACGCCGATGAAAACACTTACAAGAACTATCTTGTAAAGAACGACAAAGGCGAGTTTGTAGAAGTTGCACAGGACGCAGAGTTTGACAAGGACGAAAAGTACTACTCCACCGCTTCCGTACGCAACTACGGATTTATCGGAGAAACCAAGACGCTTTCGGCAAACAGCTATGCGACTGTAAGCGTAAGAGTTAAGGTAAGCGCAGGCGCGATTGCATATATCTACCTTGTAGATACGGCAGAGGGCAAAGAAGTAATGAACTTCAACGCTCCCGCATACTCTTTCTACTACGACACCGACGGAAACGTTCTTAAAGCAAAACCCGACAAAAAGGCGAGCCTTGCGGAACAGCGCGCGAACATCCTCTACACTCTCCGCGACGACGGTCTGTATGAGGACGCGGACGGAAAGCTCTATGCAAACACTTATAACTACACTAAGTTGTATACGGACGAGTCGGCAACTTACTACGATTCCGATAAGAACCTGGTAAGTTTCGACAAACTTATAAAGGGCGAAACGTACTACGACGCAAACGGTAAAGAACTTAACCACTTCCTCATAAACTCGAAAGAAAAGAAACTTTACGAATTTATCGACGGTAAATACTATTATATAGTAGAAGGCAAGACTCAAAAAGACGAAGTTTCTCCCTTCGATAAACAGTACGCGAGATACGATTATTCCGAAACTTCGGAAGATTACAAAGTAGTTCTCAACGGCAACGATGAAAACGTAAGAGATAAATGGATTACCGTTAACTTTGTAATTCACTCCGGCAGCGACAATAAATCTTACCGTCTCGAACTTTGGAGCGGCGCGCGCGAAGAAGCGTTTACGAGCGGCAACGACGAGAACGGCGCGGTACTCTTCGATTACAGCTATATTTCGGTAAGCGACGACACTCTCCGCGACGAGTACGAAAACCAAATTATCTCGGCTTACAAAAAACTTCTCACGGACAACGGCGTAACCAACTTCGCTACCTCCACCGAGAACATAAGCTATTATCAGAAGCTCGTAAAAGACAACAACCTCGAAAGCAAGGTAAGCAATTACGAAATTCTCAATAACTTCACCGCCCACTACTACACTTACAGTCTCTACGACTCGGCAAGCTACGAACCTTTCAACCGCAACATAGCAAACAACGAATCCACGGGTTACGATTATTCGGTTGACAGCTACTCCGAATCGCTCGGATATCTGCAAGTCAAGGACGGCGACGTGTACAACGTGTTTGCGGATTATGCAGTTACCGACCAGTCGATTAGCCTCGATTCCGTAGCAGACGAAGACGAAACCGAAGAGGACGAGGAAAAAATAGACGGCAACGTTTGGCTTCTGATTTCCTCCATTCTCCTTGTAGTCGCGCTTCTCTTTGCAATGCTTGCGATATTCGTTAAGGATATGCTCAAAAAGAACCGCCGCAGTAAGGTTATCAGCAAAAACAACTATAACCAAAGCAGAGCGGGACGCCGTACCAAGAGAACGGTTGAAAGCAAAGCGGAAGGCGAGGAAA
Source organism: uncultured Clostridia bacterium (assembly GCA_947245485.1). Classification (GTDB taxonomy): domain Bacteria; phylum Bacillota; class Clostridia; order Christensenellales; family Borkfalkiaceae; genus Coproplasma. Next base: position 16,230 of record CAMXOH010000033.1, read on the forward strand.
CCGAAGCGGAAACCGTTGAAGAAGTAACCGAAGAAGTCGAAGTTACGGAAACAACCGAAACTCCCGCAGAGGAACAGGAACCCGCCGAAACGGTTGAAACGCAGGAAGTTGAAACCGAAACAGGCGACGAAACCTCTCCCGAAGATGACAAAGGCGAGCAGGAATAAAACTAAATAACGAGAAAAGCAACTTCAAATGAAGTTGCTTTTTTAATGTAAAATATTAATGCGGACTTCCTTTAAAAGTCCGCTTTGTTTTGCTAAAAGACAACCTCCCGCTATCCGGGAGGAAAAAAGAAGCGGAAGCGTTGCTTGTTTTGTCGTCATTGCGAGGAACCGTAGGTGACGAAGCAATCCGGAAAAGACAACAA
>CAMXOH010000034.1 GCA_947245485.1 uncultured Clostridia bacterium
TAAAAAATATATTATTTTCTTTTTCATTGGCTTCTCCTTTGAATTTATTATTTTTGCCAAGATGCAAATTATTATTTTACCTCTCATATATATATACCTGAAATTTTTGATTTTGTTTAAATTTTTTTTCAAAACTTTTTATAAATTAACGTTTTTGCGGTAGTTAAGCTGTTAAAATTTGATTTAAAGGAATAAAAATAGCCGCAGGGCGCCGAAAGGCGCCCTGCGGCTTTGTGACCTCCCGCATAGCGGGAGGCAAAAAAGACGATAAAATTGACCGGATTGCCGCGCTACGCTCGCAATGACGAAAGAATGAACGCATTAGCGGTAGCGTTGCTGTTTTATCGTCATTGCGAGGAACCGTAGGCGACGAAGCAATCCGGAAAAGACGATAAAATTGACCGGATTGCCGCGCCACGCTCGCAATGACGAAAGAATAAACGCATTTGCGGTAGCGTGCCCTTTTAGGGTTTGTGCAAACTACGTGTTGCACACGTAGTTATGAATTTTATATTTATTTCGTAATAAGGTTGAGATTTTTATACGTTGCGATTGCGCCCGTACTGTATAAACCGAATCTTCCGCCCGCTAATGCGTGCGCGTCCGTATATTCCAATACTTCCGTGCCGTTGAGCGATACCGTTACCGTGGTATTCTCTATTTTAGCTTTTAGCGTGAACCATTCTCCCGTCGTAAGGTTGTGCGGAACGCTGACTATGTTTTTATGCGAGTAATTGTAGTTGTATTTATGCAGAACTAAGTTTGAACTTGTAAGCGACACATAGTATCCCTGAACACACGCTTCCTTATCCTCTTTATCGATTGAAGTGAGCGTTATTCTGTCGGCGCGGAGGATAATTCCCGCGGATTTGCCGTTCATTGAGCCGAGTTTCATTTCTACGCTGAGTTCGCCGTTGATATATCTTTCGCCGAGCCACGCCGCCATTGTCTGCTTGCCCTTAATAGTCGTGTGTCCTTCTTCCGTTACGTCGTACTCGGTCTTGTAATCAATATCGAAGCTGTATTCGGTAAGCGTTTCCGATAAATTTGCTACGCCGCTCTGTCTGAACGTAAACGACATAAATTCAACCGAATTGCCCACGTTGTGCAAGGTTATTATATTTGCTCCCGCCTTCACTTCTAAATTTGTTATGCAAACGGAAACCATACTGCCGTCTTCGCTATTCACTTCGGGAAGAGTTACCTGCGTTATTTCGCCGAGGTTGAGTTGAACTCCGATTTTTTTGCCGCCCTGCGACGCGTCGTAGGTGAGCACCAATCCGTGCGAACCTTTTTCACGGAAGTAAACCGTATATCTCGCAAAGTCGCCCTGTTTAGAAAGTTTAAGCTGTTTTGCTCCGTCATACGTTTTGTCCTTGGGGTTTTCCGCGCGGAAGTCGGAAAGTCCCGAACCCGACGAGAATTTATATGAGGTGAGTCCCTCGTATCTGCCTTCGGGAAGATACGTCGCCGCACCTATTTCGGCTTCCGCCTGTTTAAGTTCTGCACCGTCGGAAGAACCTCTCGCCACATTGCTGAACGCCGTGAATCCGACTTCTCCGCCCTCGTAACCTATTTTCCCTGCGTTGATTTCGAGCTTTGTTTCGCCTATTTTGCACATATTGTCAAAGTAAACGTCAACCGTTCCGTCGGCATAGGAAAGACGAACGGTGTGGAGTTTGTCTGCCGCGAAATCGTGTTTTAACGTTCCCTCGCCCACTTTTGTGTCCGCGCCGTTTTTGACTGAATGAAGCGTTATTTTATGATTTTCGTAATCGGGTAAAACGTATGAGTAATTGTCCGAGTCGGTGTAACCCGCGATACATTTTACTTTATCGCCTTTGAAGTTGTATTCAACGGTAAATACTTTTTCGGTTGCCTGCTTGGAAAGATATTTACTGCCCTGCGCTTCGAATTTTTCCGCCGTGCCGTTTGCCGTAAACTGCGGTTGGGTTGCCGCAACGGAATTATAATGCGAACCCGACATACTCATCTGCGAACCGTTGAATATGAGTCTGTCGAAGTTGTAACCGCGCCAGCACGCGCCGCTGCCGGGAACTACTTCGTGCAGGTTATGATATACAAGGTAATAACTGTCGAGGTCTGGTCCGAGTACGGTTGAACTGTGTCCCAATCCCGAGAATGACTTTTCGGTCTCCAATAACAAAGGCGTGTTGGCTTTTCCCGCAAAAGCGTCCGTGCTTAAAAGTTCCTCACCATCTGGCATAGTGTTATAAAGCACTCTGTAAGCGGGACTTTTAACTTCCGGTCCTGTATACGTAAGGAAATAGTAGCCGTTGCGCTTTATTATCATCGGTCCTTCCGTCCAACCGATTGTGGTGTTTTTAAGCAAAATTTCTCTGCCGGGCACCGCGTCGGGACTCTCCATAGGATGAATTTTCAACCCCTCGTGACTTGCGTGAAGGAAATAGAAACTTTCGTCGTCGTCAATGAACATCGTTCCGTCGATAACCATATGGTAGTTGTCCGTAACCCTTTCAAAAGGTCCCTCCGGACTGTCGGAAACGAGAGTATAGTGTCCCTTATCGTCGGGACTCGTATACATATAGAATTTACCGTTGAAGTAATAAACTTCGGGAGCGTACGCGTGCCCGAGAACAGAGTCCGTGCTGACAAATCCCTTTTCCAAACCCGACTTGTCGCACTGTTCCCAGTGGATTAAGTCGTTGCTCCGCCAACCGCGTACGCCAACTGTGCCGCCGCGCGTGGAAACGTAGAGATAATACGTGCCGTTGAAACGGAACACGTATGGGTCGCCCATTCCGTTTTGGTTCCACTGTCCGGGAAGAAGTTCGCAATCCTTTTCGTTACCCTCGTCATAGTTACTGAAATCGATATTGTCGTAAGACTTATAATCGAACTTGGGCATAGTTTCGGTAGCCGTTACGGGCGGTTTTTCGTTATTATCGCCATTATCCTTACACGCCGAAAAAACAGCCGTCTGCGCGACTACCGCCAAAGCGAGCGCGCCTGCAATTAACCTCGATTTTTTCATCATTTAACCTCAAAAAAACAGTTTTCTGCTCAATCATTATACAATAAATGCTAATAATTGTCAATGTAATAGTATTAAAAATATTCGAAGCGCATAAAAAAAGGCGTTCACTTCATAATGCGAACTTCCCATAGGGAACATACATGCGATTATAAAAGAGCTCTCAAACAAATTTGTTTGAGAGCTTTTAACTAAACATTTTAATAACGATAAATTGAAATTTATCGTTCAATCATTATTACTTGTAGTTGTCAAACTTACATTGTTCATACACGTGTTTACCTATAATCGTAATCGCTTGTTTCGGGCAATTTGCAAAACAACGATAACACATAGTACATTTATCTCTATAAACTACTGTATCCGCTATTACTATGTTCGACATCGGGCATAACGATACACACAAACCGCATTTTACGCATTTACTCTCATCTGTTCTGATTTTGGTATAATAATGCTTTGTTTTTCCGCTGAAATATAATCTCTGACCGAACGCCCCTGCAATACGGTAAAAAAAATTCAGTCCTTCTTTCGGAAATTTGCCGTTATTTATCTTATTGATAGCCAAGTCCATTTTGTGTTCAGCTTTTAATATTGTTTTGCGATTTTCGTCAAGTGATTTTTTCAATAATCTAACGTCGCCAATACAATCAGGCATTTTTAAATGTAAGCCACCTAAAATTTTTGCACCATACTTTTTGAATAAACGTGCTGAACAACCTGCGCCGTCGCCGCTGAATAAGCCCATAGTTGCAATTACAAATATTTTCTTGCCTCGCCATAACTCGGCATTGCTTACAATAAACTCTCTAACTATCTTCGGCAAATTTGAATAATATACGGGATAGGCAAAAACAATTTCATCGCCTGATTTTGCGGCGGCTATTACTCCCTCGCTCTCAATCGCGTAGGAAGCACCGTTACTGTCAAGCTGATTTAATACATATTCAACACAATATTTCGTGTTGCCCGCTCCACTAAAATAAACACCTATCATAAAATCTTTGTCCGCTAAATTACTGTTTATCTTACTGTCATTATATCACGAAAAATGAAAGAACGCAACCGATTGAATTTTGCGGGAAATATAAAACATATCTATATCTCACTAGGCTACGAGTAGCCTAATTCGTCCACGAAAAAAAGTACAGAAAAGGCACAGCTTAACGCTATGCCTAAATCTTTTTATTTGCATTTTATTAAATTACTTATGGGAATTACCCTAAGCGGAACGCCTTTTTTTTATATTAAGTTACGTTTTTTTGAAGCACTACCGATTCAACGCCGTCGCCTATTCCCGTAGGGTGCGAAAGAACGGGTTTATAAACTTCGTTAAGCGAAATCGAGTATCCGAGCTGAGCGCCTTCAACGTGTACGGTCGTCAATTTTTCCGTAGCTTCGTCCCACGTCCAACGCAACGTTTCGGTACCCTGTAATCCGTCGGAAACGGTTACGAGATTGTTCGCTGTGAAAGTTACCTTAACGTCCGTCTTTTCGGGGTAGATAATTTTGCAATTATAGGAACCTGCAAGAATTGCCGTTATTGCGGGAGGGTTCTGAACTTCTATATTGACGCCCGTAATAATTCTACTGTTTCTTTCGGAAACCATTCTTATTGCATATGTGCCTGTCTGCGAACAGATAAATTTATACGCTCCGTCAACTTTTTCTAGCGTATAGAAGTCGCCCGAAACGGGATTCATTTCCTCGTCCAAAAGCTCTGCCCTGAAAGAACTGTCGGTATAAGTTAATTCGTCTGCGGGCGATTTTGCCTTTACAAGAAGTTCCTGTCCCGTATAGATAGACGCCGAAGTTGCAGAGTCGTTCCATATATAACCTTCGTCGCCGTATTCGTAAACCGAAGCGTGTAAAGCCGAAGGCGCGCAAGGACTTACGCGGATGTTGAACAGTTTTGTTACGCTTCCGCTCTGCGTTTTAACAACGAGAGTTATGTCGCCGAGAACATGACTTCTGACAGTAATTTTCGTACCCGAAACCAAAACCGATAAACTTGTGGGAGTAAGCTCGTATGAAAGAGGAATATCACGGTTGCCCACGCGCTGATAAACGGTTACGGGGTCGTAATTTATATTTGAAACTCCCTCTCCGTTATTCTTTACGTTAGTAATTATAAATACGTCGCTTGTTCCGCCTTCCTTGGGAGCGGCAGTTAAATTAATAACATCGTCTTCCGTTATAATACTGTCGTTAAAGGTAATATCGAACGATTTAACTCTCGTCCAGTCGCTCGGGAAGGGATTTACGGGAACTTCCTCACCTTCGGGCGAATCGCACATAATTGCAACGCCTGAAAGTTCTTCCGTACCGTAAGGATTCTCGCCATCTTTCTTTTCGGCTTTTCCCGTTTCCTCGTTAAATTCCCAACTTCCAACGCCGTAAACGTCTGACTCAAATTCAAATGACTTGAACGCGCCTTTTTCCGTCAGCTTAAAAGTAATTTCCAATTCATTGAAATACTGTCCTTTCACATAGCCGAAAGAGAATTCATATACGTTCTCGCCGTTTATTTCGCTAAAACTTTCCTCAAAATCCTGCGCGCTTGACGATATGCCTAATTCATACAAATTGTAAATTAAGTTTTCTGCGCCGTAGAAAGGTCCCAAACCCGCGTAACCGATTCGGAAACCGTATCCTTCCATAATATCTTTGCTTGCGGTAAGGTCCTGCGATTGTTTGTCGTTTTCCTTTTTAATGACGAATATCTCGCCGTTTTCGTCCAAAGAACACCAATGCTCGGTTTTATCTCCGGCAAAATTAATATGGGTGTAATTTTCGCCGAACTCGTAATTATAATTTGAATAGAACGCCGTTTCGCCGCCGCTTCCGGGAATATATGTTTTGCCTTCTACCCTGCGCACAAGTTTCTTCTTGGTCATCATAACTTCGATAGCGTCAAAAACGCTCTCTATTCCCGTTGCCGGAATTGCAACCGCGAACGAAATATCGCCGTTTTCATTGGCGAGCACAAACGTTCTTTCGCCCTCGGTAACGGCGCTCGGCGGAGTGGTTATTTCGGACGAGGTATAGCCTGTTCCGTCTTCCGTAATAACCGGAAGAGTCACTTCTAATTTATGCGCCTCGCTGAGCGCGCAGACTTTGACGGCTTTACCCGTCGCCGTCTCGGAAGGCGTTTCGATAGTCCATTCCCCATACTGATGAACGGAAGATATGGGAATTTCACGCTGTTCTACGTGTCCGCATAGTCCGCAGACTCCCCTTTCCTCACCTGTACTTATGCAGGTTGCGGGAGAAGTGACGTTCCATCTGAACTGATGCTCGCAACCTTTTTCACAAGCGGCAAAAGCCGTTGCGCCGAAAGTTAAAACGGTAATCGTCGCCATTGCCGACGCTATTGCTTTTTTTAATTTCATTTAAGCAGCTCCTTCTATTTTGTTGGATAGTATCCGCATGCAAACAGCCATTGGGCGGATAAAGTCGAATTGTAACCTATGCTTTCAGCCATTCCGTTACCGTCATTAAACAGCAACTGGCTGTTGGCGTAATCTACTAAAAATAATCTGAATTCTTCGGTAAGCGCGTAAACTCCGTCACTGTTGCTATATCTCGCGTAATACGAAACCATATTGGTATAATCTTTCCCGAAGATTCTCTTTCTCACAAGGTCATAAGTGAACGCTTCCGCCAATACTTCCGTCGCCTTCGAAACCTTAACGTAGAGTATTACGGGCGAGCCGTCCTCGTAACGCCTGTAATCGCCGACGGTTTTATCGTACATACAGTAGTAACCTATATCCTCGTTAAAACGTACGAGCGATTCGTCGAGAACGTGCTGTGAGTTTTCATATGCAATATATCGGAACTCCGAAGAATATTCGGGAGTTTTTTCGAACTTTTCCGTCACTTCAACCGGAATGTAGGTGACGTCGCCTCCGCCGATAAATTCACCGTCCTTATCTATATAGAAGTCGATATTCACGGGGAATGCGTCGGCGTTAAGAGAGTCGGCGCGTATTACGAAACCGAACGGACTGCCTACCGACTCTTTGGCAAGGCTCATTTCCCATTTGAAATTCTTAGTGTACGTATTCTCGCTTCCGCCGCCGTCGCGCGTTTCCGTAAGCTGAGTATAACCGCCGTTGTTTGCAAGGTATATATCTAAAATAGGATTGATTACGTTTGCCGTTATATCTATTAAAGAAACTATCGAATATACACCCGAAGCCCTCGGCGTGTAAAAGAAGTGAAGTTTCTGATTAGGCGAAGTCAAAGTCGCCCTGTATGCGCCGATTGTCGAGATTGTAATTCTTTTATCGTTATCGAAGTTCTGTCCCGAACCCGACGTAGGCGTAAGACGCATAAGGTTTACGGTTACATCCTTATTGTCGTTTGTCGCGATTAAATTATCCGAGTTGGGGTCGTATGTGTACCCCTCGGGGACAGCGGACAAAGTTATTTTATAGTCGCCGTCGAGTCCGCCTATTTGCGCTACGCCGTTCTCGTCTACTTCCGCACGGTATACCCTGCTGCTGTCAAGCTCGTTCCAATACGCCGTTATCTTCTCGTTGGGAGAAAACGCAGTATTCATATACTTGATTGAAACGGTAAACATTTCTCCCTGCGGAATATCGGGGTTATCAGGCTCATCGGGGTCATCGGGTTCTTCCGGCGGAACGTCGGGTTTGCCGGTATTGCCCGAATTACCCGCATCGGCGGGCGGTTTATATTCGCCGCAACCCGCGGCGGCAAATACCGTAAAAAACGCCATTACGCACGCCGTGAGCAATATAATTAATTTCTTCATACCGTTCACGCTTTATTTATTCACCTTTTTAAACAGACTTTTAATATCGCTCCATTTAAGTTTACGTACGCAAATATCCACGGCGAAAAGCACTACGCAAGCTATAAGCAGAGGTACCGCAAGGCTGAACGTATACTCGCCAACTTCTTTCTCGTCGTTGACAAGCGTGAGTTTTCCGTCCTCGCTTACCGTGCCTTCGCCTATAATGCGGTTAAGTCCCGACGCTTCGAAAATGGCGAAACTGTCGTATTCGGGCAGATATGATACCGTGATAAAGTGTTTTGAAACGTAGTCCATACCCGCATAGCTGTAAGTTATATCTACTTCATAACTTCCGACTGTCGGGGTCAGTATTCTGTAAGAATATACCGACGAGTCGAAAGCCATACTGCTTTGCACGGTTTCGCCTTGGGGATTTGTTACAGAAATTTTAGTAACGGCGTCCATACGCACCGTGCCGGGGGTTACGGTTATAACCGAATAACCGCTCTCCTCTCTGATTTCCGAAGAATACGGTACGGAAACTTTTTCCGCGGGCGTAAGCGCGCCTGAAACGTTGGAGAAAAATCTCTTATAAGGTCCGCCGTCGGCTTTCCACGGTTCAATCCATTTGCCGCTTACCGAGCTTGTGAACGAAGCTACTTTTCCGTTGCCGTACGTCCAGTATGCGTAGAGCGGAACGGTGGCGCTGCCGCCGTTTGCCTTGAAATAATCTACGGTAAGCACGGTCGTCGCGCTTGCTTTTTCCTTGCTGTTAACATAGCCGTTGACAAAACCGAAATCGGTAATTCCTTCAACCGATTCGTCGCGGCGTCTGTTGAGTTTGACTGCCGTACTGCGTTCTATTACAGTCTCGTTCATATCTTCGGCTATATCGCCGAAAATTATGCCTTCGAGCTCTTTTTCGGTATTAGCAAGATAATAATTGCCGCTACCCTGTTTTGCTATGTTTTCAAGAAGCTGTTTGGCGTTAGCCGCAACCGTATCGTTTGCCGCGCCGCGCCCTACGTCTATAACCGAAGTCACTATGCCGTTGGCGCGCATATTGCGGGTTATTGCTACGGGGTCGTCGGCTTCGCCCGTATAGGTAAGTCCGTCTGTTATAAGCATTACCTGCTTTTCGCTGTACTGTCTGTCTTTTATTCTGTTAAACGTTTCCGCAAGTCCGTTGCTTATGAAAGTGCCTTGTTCGAGGTCGCTTAAAGCTATTCTGTTTACGGCTTCTTTCGCCTCTTCCTTATCGAGCACCGCGGTAGGGTCGGGGTCGTAATGCAAAATTTCAAACTGTCCGTAGAAAGCGAATATTGCAACCTTGTCTTCGTCGTTTAAAAGTTCAATGAGGTTCAGAGCCGCCGTCTGCGCCCTTTGCCACTTTGAAAGCTGGTTCATACTTCTCGATATATCGAGCACTAAGGTATAGAGCTTTGCGTCCTGATTGGCGTTTCCGTAATTTACGGGAAGCATATTGTCAAGACGGGAAAGTTTGCCGTCATAATCGTTCTGTACGCCCGTATCGCCGAGAGTGAGCAAACTCTTGCCGAACACGGATACAACCGTATCGAGGCTTGCAAGGAACATTTCGTAATTTATAACCGACGAACTTACATCTATATTCGAAATTATAATTTCGTCGTATTTACATAAATCCTCTATGCTGTAAGGAACTCTGTCGCCGAGCAAAAGCGGCGCGTAAATATTTTCCTTACTTCCGTAAATTCCTGCAACCGCCTCGTAATCCGCCTCGCTTTCCGTAACAAGCAGTACGTTAACTTTATCGGATACGACTTGCGTAAAGTTTAAAGTGTTGTTGTAACGGTTGGAGTCTCCGTCGGCTTCAACTTTTACGGTATACTTGTATGTTCCCGCTTCGGAAGTGAGTAGATTATCGAACGTTACCGGATTTGCTCCCGCAGTTAAACGGGGCGCGAGTTTAGCGAGTTCCGTTTCGCCGTTATACAGCGTTACAACCGAATCCGTTTCATAGCTCGAACGGATAATCGCAGTAACCGATTCTTTTCTGCCGAGATATGCGTTGGAAGTATATTCCACGTCGGCAAGCTGAACTTCTCTGTCGCCCTCTTTTACGTTGTCGTCAAGGAATATTGCGTCGACGTGAATATTGTCGGCATTGAGATTATCGATTGTGCGTTTGAGCGCGTTTGTATCGCCGCTGTAAGTCGCCATACCGTCGGTTACGAGTACTATTCTTTTGATTACGCCGTCGCGGAAGAGCGAACCTGCGTATTCGAGAGCGTTTACAATATCCGTTTCGCTGTCGTCTATGCCTTTAACGTCGCGCACGCTGCCGAAGTTCTCTCCGAGGCGCGTAAGGAGTTTGTAGTTCTTGCCGAAGCATATAACGCCCATACGCGTGTTTCTGGGAAGCGAAATATCTTTTATATATTTGTCTACCAAATCGAGATTTCTGTTTGCGGAATACGATACGTCGGCAACCACGTATACGTTGGTTTCCGTAACCGTGGTAATTACCGAAGTTCCCGCCGCCGCGAATGCGATTAGCACCGCCATTGCCACGTGCATAACCAAAGACGCTACGTTGTGCCCGTTTACGTTGTTTTTTCTTACCGCCAAAAAGAACGGTACGGAAAGGAGCGCGACGAGCGGTATCGCTATAAACAGAAGGTAAACGTTATCGAAGTTGATACTGCTCATAACAATACACCATCCAGTCCGCAATAAATATTACTGCAAGTATTATAAATAAAATTAACAAGTCTTCGTACTTACCGTCGCGTTTCTGTTCGCTCGCTTCGCCGCTTATTACAAAGCTCTGTTCGCTTACGGTAGTAAAGCGTTCGGCTTCGGGAAGCTGTGAGAAAACGTTGACGGTACGCGAAACGTTTGAAATTATAAGAGTAAACGTATACACTCCCGCTTCTTTGAGCGTATATTCGCAAATTTCGTTGCTGACGTCAAGATACTCTGTCTTGCCCGAAGGCGCTTCCGCCTTGATGCTGTTGCAGTTTGCAAGCACGTTAACGAGTACCGTATCGCCGCAGTAGTAAACCGTTTCGTCCACTATCGAGGGGAACGTATAGCTTAAAAGATTGTAAACAAGCGTTGTGAAGTTAACCGACATAGCCAAATCGGAGTCGCTTATATCGAAAGCGAACACCATTTCCCTGTTGCCGTAACCGTTTGTGCCCGCGAATACGACGGGGTTGCCGCCGTGTGAAAGCGCAGTAGTGAAGTTGCGGTAAAGTCCGCATTTAACATATTTGAAAGCCGTTATATCGTCCTTGACGACGCCGCGCAAAAGATTTTTAACGCGTGTTGCGCTCGAAGGATTGTATACGAATACCGCGCCGGGCGCTTCGGGTTCTACAACGCCCTGAACGCTGAAACCCGATTTCTCGGTACTTACGGTAGGGTTTATAAACCAAACCGCCCCGTCGGAGGGCATAATTACAGGAGAATATCCGTCGTATACGTACAAGCCGTAGCCGCTGTAATCCGCCAACTCGTATTTTTCGGGAGTTACTTCGTCGATTTGGGTATTTCCGACAGCCTTTAACGCCGTCTTTATAAAGAAGGTTTGGTTTTCGCTTATTATGAGCGTTTTATAAGAATTATCCGTCTTTATATTGTGCAAAACCACTTCGTTGTCGAGCGAAAGTCCGTCCCCTTCCTTTATTGCGACGCGGAGAGAGCGGTAATCGGCGTTGTCGCCGCCGTCGAGAGTGAACTGCGAACCTTCGAGTTTTTTAAGCTCAACCTGCTGTGACGCAACTGCGGAATCACTTCCGTTTACGAACAGTTCCACGGTAACGGTAGCGTCGGATTCGTAAGAATACGCCGTACCGCTTACCGAGAGTTTGCCGCCCGAAAGCGAGGGCGTAACTTCCGAAAGAGCGTAATTCTGCTCTCCCGCCGAAACTTTTATCAAAGTTACGTTTTCATAGTTTTCATAATCTTTGTCGGTTACAAGAACTGTTTTTACGCCCGAATTCTCGTTAAAGTAATTTTGTGCGGCACTGATTGCGTCGGTAAATCCCGAAGCTAAAAAAGACGGCGAAAGTTCTTTGAGGAAGTTGACTGCGCGTTCCTTGTCGTCTAAATTTTCGTAGATTACTTCCGTTTCTTCCGCGGCGAAAATGAGCGTGTACGTACTGCCGTCCGCCGAGTCTTTTATGAGCGAAACTATTTCGTCCTTGCCCGCGTCGAAACGCGTTTTGCCGTTGCTTGCTATATTCATACTGCCCGAACCGTCTATAATGAAAAGAAAATCGTTTGCGGCGCCGGGGAGCACGAACACGGGATGAGCTATGGCGAACGAAATGAATATTACGGCAAGCATTTGCAAAATAAGGCTGATAATGCCCGTCAGTCTGTTAATCGGATTTTTGCGTTTTAAAAATTTTTCGCTCAAAGTCCAGAGATAAGTTGCCGAAATAACCTGCTCAGTGTACTTGTTTTTAATTATATAGATTATGATAAGCACGGGTATCGCAATTAACCCGAGCAATCCCAAGGGATAAAGAAAACTCATTTTATTACCCCCTTGACGGTAAGTTTGTTGAAGAAAATATCGTTTAGGGCGTCTTCCGAGGATACGAGCATATAGTCCGCACCGCGCGCGGCGCAGTAATCGCCTATTCTTCCCGTAGCGTATTCCAGCGCCTTTTTATACGCCTGCGCAATTTCCCTGTTGATGTTTTTACGGTAAAAGCGCGAAGTGTTTTCGGAATCGAAAAAGTGCATTTTGCCGCGGATTTTGGGGTTGAGTTCCTCTTTGGAAAGAACCTGTATGCAGAGAATGTCTCTCTTCTTGCCCGCCAGATGGTCTATTGCGTCCTCATAGTTATTGTCTGTAAGAAAGTCGGAAATTATAACGGACGTTCCGTCGCCGTATCCAACCGTAGACGGAAGAATCGCTTCCGATATATAGCTGTCGCCGTCAAACGTAATTTCGTTGAGCTTGCCTATCGAATTAAGGTAAGACTCCTTACCGAGCATATTCGTAACGACTTCTTCCACTTGCCTGTCGCGTATAACGTAGATAGATACTTTATCCATTTCGCATACGGAAAGATAGGCAAGCGCCGCGGCTAATTTCAAAGCCTGTTCGTCCTTCTTGCCTTTGCCGTAACCCATTGAACGGCTTGCATCAATATAGATACGCGTGTGCATCTGGCGTTCGTCGAGAAACAGTTTTAAGTACAGCTTATCGAACCGCGCAAACGCGTTCCAGTCGATTTTCGTTATGTCGTCGCCCGCTACATATTCGCGGTAGTCGGAAAATTCGCACGAGGAACCGAAAGTCTTACTCTTATGGTTTCCGCCGAACAGTCCCGCGACGTTGTTTTTTATAAGAATCTGTAACAGTTCTATTTGTTGCAGAAACTCTTCGTTTATTACAAGTGACATTTTTTATTTCGGGAAATTATTTCGTGTCGTTGATGAGCATATCGATTACGTCGTCAATCGAAAGTTTGTTGTTGATTGCGTTGTAATTTATTTTAACTCTGTGTCTCAATACGGGGTGTGCGAGCGCATTGATGTCCGCATAAGAAACATTGTACTTACCGTTCATAAGCGCGCGCACCTTTGCCGCCGTTATAAGCGCCTGCGCCGCGCGGGGCGACGCGCCGTACTTTATAAACTTTTTGGCAGTGGGCACGGCATTTTCGCCCTCGGGATGGGTGTTCGTGACGAGATTTACCGCATAGTCGAGAACTTCGTCTATTACGGGCACGGTCTTTGCAAGTTCGCGCATTTCGAGAATGGTTGCGCCGTCTATTACCGCCGTAGCCGTTTCTTCCAAGGTAATCTGCGTCATATTGACTATGCCTTTAAGTTCTTCCGCGGAAGGGAATTTGACTATAAGTTTGAACATAAACCTGTCCATCTGAGCTTCGGGCAAGGGATAAGTTCCGTCCTGCTCTATGGGGTTTTCTGTTGCAAGCACAAAGAAAGGCTCTTCGAGCGCATAGGTCTTTTTAGCGATGGTGACTTTATGCTCCTGCATAACTTCGAGCATCGCGGACTGCGTCTTGGGCGTAGCGCGGTTGATTTCGTCCGCAAGAACGAGATTTGCGAATATGGGTCCGCGTTTGAATACGGTGGACATCTGTCCCTTTTCGTCCTTTTCGATTACGTTTGTACCCGTAACGTCCGAGGGCATAAGGTCGGGCGTAAACTGAATACGCGAGAACGGAAGGCTGAGCGTTTTGCCGAGCGAACGGACAAGACGCGTTTTACCTACGCCGGGAACGCCTTCCAAAAGAACGTTGCCGCCAGCTACAATCGCCGTAATTACGTTATCGATAATCTCTTCCTGTCCGACGACGTCTTTGCGCAACTCTTCTTTGATTTTGGTAATTGACTGACTGAATTTTTCAACTTTTTCCGAAATTTCCATTTTGAACCTTTCCTATTTATTTTTCATCGCCCGTTCTGTCGTTTGCGATGTCCAGATTTTTAAAGTATTCGCTTATGAATTTTATAAGCTCTTCGGATATTTCACCGCTCTTCAATCTCTCCTCCGCCTCTGCGTAATACTTGTTGAACACTTCACCGTACTCAACGTGTTTTTCGTCCTCGGGGGAATAGATTATATCGTTGCTTCCGTGGTTGACTCCGCCTTCGCCGAAACCGCCGCCGTTGGTTCCGTCGTCGGGTTCACCGGGTTCCACAGGTTGCTCATCACCGTCGCTATCGGGAAGATTGGGTCCTTTCGACGGTAAATCGGTAGATTTGATACCGAATATTTCCGCAAGTTTTTCGCGGACGAATTCGTCCATCATACAGTTATACATCTGTTCTGACAGCGCAACCGTCGCCGACTGAACGTATTTATCGCAAGCGGTTGCGATTTGCGACTGGATATTTTTCGAAGTATATCCGCCGCCGAGAATTTTTTCGCAAATATCGAGCATTGCTAACGAATACTGTTCGAGCGCGCCGTAGAGTCCGTCGGAAGCAGAGTAACCCGTTTCCGCAAGTCCCGCCGTGAAAGGAGTCAAAAAGAGCCGTATCTGTGAGTCGAGCGCGGAGCCGTAAAATTCTCCGAATTCCTCTTTTAAAGCATCTACGCTCACTTCGAGCGCCGCCGCTATTTTGGAATCGCCGGAAGAAGAAAGCTCGTTTACTTTTTGAAGCGTTGTGATTTTGGTCGGAGTCTTGTATGAAGTTACCGCGGCAGTTATCGAAGAGCCGAATTTTTGCGTGCGCTCGGTTTTGGAAAACTCCGTAGCCAAAACCGCGTATGTGTTTGCGTTTTCGAAGATTCCGTCTATGAGCGAAACCGCGGAGATTACCGCGCGGCGCATAACGCTTTCGTGCTTGGTTTCTTCGAGTCCCGCCAAAAGTCCTTCGAGCACCACTACCGTCTGAGCCGAAAGAGTTTCTTCGAGTTCGGATTTTTTAACGTCGTCGATGAGTCCTTTAAGCGCGATTGCCTGCACTCCCGATATATCGAAAGGCGGGTCGTCGTTGGCGTTAGTCCCTCTGCCGGGGATTGCAACCGCCGTTACGAACAGCGCAACCGCAAGCACGGGAGCCGCAATATACTGCCAGAACTTCTTAGGGGAAGTTTTTCTTTTGGGAAGCGTGTTTAATCTCTCTTCCGCGTCCGCCCTCTGCAAACCCGCAATATCGCTCTCGCTGTCGCTGAATTCAACCATCGTCTGAATTCTTTCTTCGAGCGCATATTCTTTATCGAGTTTTTTAGCTATTTTTTTATTGGTCGGGCGCAGGAATAAAAATGCGCAACCGCCCGCGGCGAGCGCGCACACAACGCCGATTAGCGCATAGAATGCGGGGTGAATAGCAACTTTTGCGAGTTTAAGCGAAATAAGCGCCGCGCCCGTAGCAAGCAAGCCGAAAGAAACGCCGCAAATCACGCTCTTTATAATCGAATTTTTAAGAAAACGCTTTTTTAATTTCTTGAAACTTTCGTTCATTGCTTGAACTCCTTAATTTAATTTTATGCATTATTCATAACTTATACATTGATGAATAATTCACTATATTATATGCGAAATGTATAATTATGAATTTATAGTATCATAAATATGAAATTAATGCAAGCAAATGAACCCGTTTTTCGCTTAAAATTAAAAGTAAATAATACCTGTTACCGCATTGCCGCGCATAGAGGATAAGCATAAATCATAACTACGTGTGCAACACTTAGTTTGCACAAACCCTAAAAGGGCACGGTACCGCAAATGCGTTCATTCTTTCGTCATTGCGAGCGTAGCGCGGCAATCCAGTCATTTTGTTCGTCTTTTCCGGATTGCTTCGTCACCTACGGTTCCTCGCAATGACGACAATACAGCAACGCTACCGCAAATGCGTTCATTCTTTCGTCATTGCGAGCGTAGCGCGGCAATCCGGTCAT